>JAPKYE010000009.1 GCA_026394495.1 Methanobacteriota archaeon
TGAACCTGACAATCCATGGAACAGTGGTTGCAGATATATGATGAAGTCTGGGTATCAAATGTTGCTTTGCAGGATGAATCCATATGTTTTCTACAGCAGTGTGGGAGGAACAATGCGCGTTTGTTCGACTGTAAAAATGATGTCCGTGCAACCTGGTTTTTCATGTGGATGTCGATGAGATCTTCGATAACGGTGATGGAGTCACCAACTGGTAAGCCAGTGATTTTATCAACATTGAATTTTTTGACAAGAGTTCGTGCGAGGTTCCCTATTTTCTCAGGGATGCGTTCGTGTTCTGAATACTCTGCGATGTCTCTGAATAGTGCATGGGAGAGTTTTGATAAATCAAAGGTGAATGTGTACGACATAGTTTCATCTCCTAGTGTTGTATGTTGATTAGTGTTCTATGTTAATATAATTTGCGCTATTTTTTACGTTTATTTTATTTTTTTGTTGTTTTTATAGGGGCAGACGAAATACCGGTTATTTTCTTTGGTTATGAAAGGAAATATAGCAATGCAAATACGATGAACGGGAGTGCGATGGTTATTATCGCACCAAATCGATTCACTTGTTTTGTGTAGTCGACATCTTTCCAGTATTCTTCATCAACGTAGATTAATGTGGTTGCAAACAGTGACGCTGCGAGAAACGCGTAGACTGAGATCATGATTTTGTCGATGAGGATTATTGAAGGAAGCGCAGGTAGTGAGGATGTCTGGCTGAGATGAAACATCACTGCAGTGATCAGCATGCTTGTTCCTAGACCTAGTCTGTGGGTGATTTTATCTGCTTTGAAGAAAAATGATAGACCTGAGACAACACAAAAAATGATTGGTGGGAGAAGAAGCTTCAGTGCAGTAGGACCGGCCTCTCGTTCAAGTGCGATGGTAAACACGAGCTGGGAATATGTTTCATCCCAGGGGTAGTCATGGTCTGTGACATCTACGTTTGAGGATTTTATCTTCCAGCCTGCGATGGAGAACTGATCATCGATTCCGACGACATTATCCATTGCATCATATGTTAAACTTGAGATATTGTATTTTGAATCCTCAATTATTATCTTCAGGTTCTGGGTGTCAAAGGGGTAGTTATTAAATTCAGGGGTGATGAACAGGTTAGCTTGTATCCGATACCATACCTCTGATGAATCATTTTGATAGTTTTCGTAGATTTTTTCTTTTGAAAGCGCTCTGCCGTTCATGAATTCAAAACTTGATGGTGAAAGATTTTTATCGTCCCATGTGAACATCAAGTAGAAATCAAGTGTGTATGATCCTTTGGTGAACTCAAAATTCCCTATTGAGATCACATAAATCCCTGTGTTGATGTTGTTTGTTTCTGATGTGAAAAGTGGTTGTTCTTCTGCTGCAACAACAGGTAACATGGAAAACATGCTAAGAAGCATACTAAAGAATACACAAATGATGCCTAGTATACAGAACGGTTTTGAACGCATAGGAACCCAGCATAGAGCATTATTTTAAAAATCTTCTGATTAAATTTTTTTTGAGAAGATAGCAGACTTAAAGTAAGGAAACCTCATATCCTTCTTTGGATGCAGAAAACCAAAACGCAGCTGTACGAACTTGTCAAAGATTTAAAAACGATTGATGAGTTTGAACACGATGTCTGCAAAAAAACTGAAGAATTCGGTGGGTTGTTTGATGAAGATATCGTTGCATTGTTGCTTGTGGATAAACTTGGGAGAAACAACCAGAGTCTGACAAATATTGCTGATGTGAAAGCGGATCTGGAATGTACTGTTGTTGGGACAATTTCTATGCTTTATCCTGAGAAAACATTCAAACGTAAAAATGGTTCAGCGGGTAAAGTTGCGAATTTTGATCTTCGTGATGATTCCGGCATCTGCAGACTTGTGGTATGGAATGATGACATCGAGCAAGTGAAACAATTGAAACAAGGAACGAAAGTAAAGATCATTAATGGTTATACGAAACAAGGTTTTTCTGGTCTTGAAATTCATCTTGGTCGGTGGGGATTATTGGAAATAGAACCAAAAGATGAAACAAAAAACCCAATATGTACGGTGAGTGAATCTTCTGATAGGATCACTGGTGTTTTATTAAAAAAAGAGCCTACTCGTGCTTTTTTTAGGGATAACGGTGAGTTTGGTTTTGTCACAACTATTACAATTCAAGATGGCATGCAAGAAAAAAAACTTACGTTATGGGGGCAAAGCGTCAAAGAGATCCAGCAATTCAAAATCAATGACATGGTAGATATCACAGGTGTGAATAGCAAACAAGTCAACGGTAAAACAGAGATTCATGTGAATGATAACAGCATAATTAAGCTGTGTGGTTAGCAGCCGTCTTGTTCGTATTTTCTGTTGTGTTGTAGCGCGCAAAATGCTCGCTGCAGCTCTTTTCCAAGATAGATGTAGTGTTCAGGTCGCATTATTGGGACATGTGATGCGATTGTATCTCCAAGTTCTGCTGCGTTTTTTCCGCTGAACACTTTTTCTAGTTTTCCTGACACAATCTTGTTTTGTTTATACACATTTGAGTAGTATTCTACTCTGATTTCATTTTTTATTACTTCGATAACAAAAAAACCGTTTGGGTCAAGTATCACATCTTTTTTTTGTGTTTTTTTTGCGATAATGAGTGGGATTTCGTTTTCATTCATCTATTTTCCTCCGTGCCATAACAAGATTTTGTAATTTTTGGAACGCGATATTTTTTGGGAGTAATCGTTGTCCGCAATCCGGGGATACTTGGATAAGTTTTTCCCCGAAAATCTGTATTCCTTGTTTGATATGAGTCACTATTTCTTCAACGGTTTCAACGCGTGTATCGTCAGATCGGACTGATCCTAAACATATTTTTTTTTTGCAGTCATGTTCTTTGAAGGCGTTGAAGAGATGAGGTGATGCTTTGAATTCATGGGTGAGGATATCAACAGGCATATCAAGAAGCTCTGGGACAATCATTGAGACGTCACCGCAGACATGCAGCCTCGATGGGCAAGAAATATCCTTTGTGATTGTTTTGATGAGTTCATATGCATACTCCGGATAATTGATAGAAAAAAATGGTTCATCGATGCTGATGAAATCCACAATGTGTTCTAGCTGTTGTGCTTCAGCTTTTAATGCGGATGCGAAATCAAATGCGAGTTCTTGTTCATTGTGGTAGAATTGATCTACACAAGATTTCATGAGCGTATAAGGGCCTGTGAGCACGCCAACAAGTTCTTTTCCTTTTGGAAGAAGCGTTTTTACGTACTTTTGGTCATCAATGGTAATAGGATTAGCGTACGTTATTTTACCGATGATCTCTGTGCGATCACGAATACGACACCCCTGTAGTTTTCTTGTGAAAATCTGGATGAATGGATCCCTTGTTTGTCCATCGGAGACGCAAGTAATACCTGCGGTGATCATGTCGTGTACTGCCTCGTCGATATACTTGTTCCAGGTGATGTTATGTTGATCAAAATAACTGTTCATAAGATCCATCGTATTAACAGAAACCGGGTATGATCCTATCACCGATGTTTTAAGGTTGGTGTTCATTGGAATAGTTTCCTCCGAGGATGAGAGTCACTAGGATTTACCCCGAAATAGTTTTCTGTGTATTCTGATATGAGGATGTCATACCAGGCTATGATCGGAAACACGGCTTCTGCGTGTTCAATTGGGCCGAAGATCGCGAAATCTCCTCCAAACAAGGGGATGCTTGCGTTCGATGAGGCATCAACCGATTTTTTTGCAGTTGGGAATTGTTGGAGCCATTTTGATTTT
Organism: Methanobacteriota archaeon; assembly: GCA_026394495.1. Lineage (GTDB taxonomy): Archaea > Thermoplasmatota > E2 > DHVEG-1 > DHVEG-1 > CAIYYQ01. Next base: position 3,773 of record JAPKYE010000009.1, read on the forward strand.
TCTACGACGTTATGTATTGCGCAGCCGGTGGGAAGACCGTATTCTTCTTTGATGACTGGTATTGCTGCGATTGCGGCGCCGCTGTTTTCTCCTGGTGCGAGTGCTGCGGTGTCAACAAGTATTTTTTTGATGCCGAGACTGTATGCTATTTGGAGTAATCCTTGGTCGGTGAGGTGTGCACCGTTTTCGAGGACCTCGATTTTTCCATCTGGTGAACGGTCTTTGGGGTTGAAGGCAACAATGATTGCAGCTGCGGGAGGATGTTGTTGTAAAGCAAATCGTTCTTGTGGGGTAATCCCAATATGGATCGAGTTGTAGATGGTTCGATCTAGAAGGTTTTTTTGATGAAGAAGCTCTAGGGTTTTTATTTTGATTGCTGAATCGATGATGTCGACGCAGAACGGTTGGGTTCGTGGGAGCGATGTTTCGATGAAGGTGATGATGTCTTGGAGGTAGTCTTCTTTTTTTATGAAGAAATCAGGGATTGCTGGGTTACCGGTTTTTTTACTGAGATGCATCATGGTTTGTAGGTGTTGTTCTGCGAAGTCATAGTCTGGTGCTCCTTTGAAAAACAGGCCGCCGATGAGTGTTGTTGGATTTTTGCCTGGTTGTCCGCCGATGTGTATTCCAGATATTTCTAATGTTTGTTGTTCTTTGGTGAATGAAAACATAGTTTTTATCCTCTCTTTTTTACTTTTCCCCTGTAATTGATTGTTATTTTTGAATGTAATGCTCGTTTGTCATTTATCGATATTTGTGTTTCTGGTTTGATGCGAATAGCGATGTATGGTTCTCCGAATGGTTGTGTCGTCTTCGCTGTATATTGATGGATGAGTGTAGTAATTTTTTTGGTGTCATGTTCGCCGATTAAATCAACGATTTCTATTTGTTGTTGGAATCGTTGTAAGGCGTTTTGGTCAAGGTTTTCGATGTAGGGGATTGCTCCTGGTGCATCGATGATTTTATGTTGTTCGTCGATACCGTTTTTATGAAGGGCGATAAGGGATGATCCGGAGCGATGCCCGCGTATGTCTTCGCCGCAGAGGAAAAGAAAGCGTATGTGTGGGTTTGAGATTACGTTTGCGATGATTTTTTCGATACCAATGTTTTCTGTTTTAAGTGATCCATAGATTGCAACAGTTTCTGGTGGCGTGTAGTTTATAGTGAGCAGGACAACTGCGACAGAGCCATCTGGTGTGCATGCGGTGAAGTCTCCGCCCCAGGGGTAGTATTCGGTGTTCATGTGTTCTCCTCGTTTGATTGTTCTTCCTTGATTTGATTGTTTGTAACTGGTTTGTTCATTTTAACTTTATCACGAAAATACATGGTTGGGGTATACTTTTGAGACAATCCCAATGAATAGTTTCGTTGACCTCCTGTATTTTGGTTTAAGTAGTTTGATGGCTCTTCTTGGTTTGTGGAAGCCTAACCGGACGGATCTCTCACGGTGACCTGTGAGAGACCTTTTTTTCTCCTCCTCGGATCCCACCGTCCGGCTTCTCCTCACCTCAGGTACTGAAGATACTAAGTATTATATGGTTGATGTTTATACCGACCATTACATAGAGGTGAATCATATGGCAAAAGATAAAATTACGGAAGATATGACGATTCGTGAGGTCATTGATAAATACCCGGAGACCGCAATGGTATTCTCAAAGTATAATGTTGGGTGTATCGGTTGTTTGGCTGCGTCGTTTGAAAAAGTGAAAGATATCGCCGGGGTTCATGGGATTGATCTGAAAGCCTTGGTGAAGGATTTGAACAAAGCAGTCCCAACAAAATAATAATTTTTCTTTTTTTATGGCGATCTTGTCGTGATGACAAGTTCACCATGTTTTATTCCTTTCATTGCGGTGATGGTATCAGCGAGTTTTTGGAGGTTTCCTGTTTTTCCTTTGAGTACGAGTACTTCAAGACATGTGTCATGGTCGATGTGGATGTGTGTTGTGGTGAGTATTTCTTCGTGGTGGTCATGTTGGATATTAAGGAGTTTTGTGGTGAGTGGTCCAGAGTGGTGGTCGTAGATCATGGTGAGTGTTCCGATTGCCTCGGTGTGTGGATCTTTTGTTCGGTCAGAAATGAGGTGTTTTCGGATGAGGTCGCGTATTGCTTCTGAGCGGTTGGTGTATCCTTTCTTTTTGATGATGTTGTCAAAGTGGGTGAGGAGTTCTGGTTCTATGGAGACGCCGAAACGTGTAATGTTTTCCATGGGTAACACAACAACCAGATAATCGTGGCACGAATTTAAATTTTTTGTTACCACAAAGTATAAATCATATTTTCCATTATTGGGGTACCGGAGGTACAAAAGTATGGTTTGTTACGCAGTCCCAGCAGTGGCGGCATTGATCCATTATACATCAAGAAAAAAAGTCAAAGCCTTCAAATATAATGTACATCACCTATGGCTTAACTTACTCTTGACTGGCGGAGCGCTTTTTGGTATCGTAGATCATCTCTGGAATGGTGAACTGTTTCTCATCGGACCAAACATCGCTACCGATCTGTTACTTGGAACCACGATCACTATTGTGATATTTGTGATGTGGGTCGCTATGGTTTTCTTTGATAAAACAACAAAAAAATCACCATTGAAAACCCCTCAATAAACATCTACTTTTTTCTTTTTTTATCCTTTTTATGTGATTCTTTCTGATAAAGTTCCCCAAGAAAAACACGTAATAAATTCGGGTATTCGCTTGGTATCTTCCCAGCACCATATCCTATTTTTTGAATCTTTAAAAGAGGCATGGTGCTGAAATGATCAGTGATTGTTGTGATGATTGCTGCGCCTGTTGGTGTAACTAGTTCTTGCTGTCGTTCGTCAGAATATATGGGGATTCCTTTCACGAGTTCAACAGTCGCTGGAGCGGGAATCGGTAGAATGCCATGTGCGCAGGAAATAAATCCTCGACCCATGGGAAGCGGAGAACAAAAAATCTGATCAATTCCTAATGTATTAATGCCGATGGTTGATCCGACGATGTCGATGATTGCATCGACTGCGCCAACCTCGTGGAAATGAACGTCTTCGATGTCGATGTTATGAACAATGCTTTCTGCTTTTGCGAGATTCTGAAAGATGTCTTTACTTGTTTTTTTTATTTCTGTGTTGAGTGTGCTTTTGTTAATCAGTTTTGTGATATCTGAGAGACTACGATGATCATGTGCATCTTCGATATCTATAATGATATTGGTTCCTGCGATATGATTATATTTTATTTTCTCAGTTGTAATGGTGTATCCTTTGAGATCAAGTTTTTTTAGTTCTTTGCGTAATATTGATATATTGAACCCTGCATCGATGAGTGCACCAAGAATCATGTCTCCTGCAATCCCTGAGAAACAATCAAAATACGCTATCGTCATAGTTTTTTTTCACCTGTTGATGAGGCTTGCGAAATATCCGGCGCCAAAACCGTTATCTATGTTCACGACAACGACTCCTTCTGCGCAACAATTAAGCATGGTGAGTAATGGTGCAACGCCTTTGAAGCTTGCTCCGTATCCGATGCTTGTGGGTACTGCGATGACTGGTTTGTCGGTGAGTCCGCCGACGATACTTGCGAGTGCGCCTTCCATGCCTGCGACGACGATGACTACTGATGCTTTTCTGAGTTTTTCTTGAACGTCAAGGATGCGATGTACGCCAGCAACGCCGACATCATAGATTTTCTCAACCTTGTTTCCCATGATTTCCGCAGTCTCGACTGCTTCTTCTGCAACCGGTATGTCTGATGTTCCTGCGGTGACAATTAGGATTGTTCCTTTTTTGTTTTTTACTGGTTCACGTTTGATGGTAATGGTTTTTGCTTGTGGATTATACCTGGCATCGGGGTAAATTTTTTTCACTGCGTTGTACATGGTTTGGTTTGCTTTTGTGGCAAGGATGTTTTGATGATGTTGTGATAATGAGGACATGATTGCAAGGATTTGTTGTGTTGTTTTTCCCTGGCAGAATATGGTTTCCGGAAATCCCTTGCGCATGGTTCGGTGGGTATCGATTTTTGCAAACCCGAGATCGTGATATGGTAATTTCTGCATCGCCTCAAGTACTTCGTTAAGGCTGCGTTTTCCAGCTTTATAGTCCTGTAACAGTTTTTTCATGAATTATTCCTTCGTTTAATCGTCCTGATCTGAACCCTTCTAAATCAAGAGTGATGTAGTGAAATCCAAGACGTTTGAATTGTTGTATGATTTCTTTTGAATGTGTGTGTATCAATTCAAAATCTTTTGGTTCTACTTCGATGCGAGCTGTGTCGTTGTGGTAGCGGACGCGGACTTGATGGACGCCGAGATCCCAGAGAATATCTTCTGCGTCTTCGATCATGCGGAGTCGTTCTTTTGTGATTTTGGTGTTGTAGGGGAATCGTGATGCAAGACAGGCAAGCGCTGGTTTATTCCAGGTTGGGAGATGCATTGTTTTTGAGAGGTCGCGTATTTCCTGTTTTGTGAGTTTTACGTCAACAAGCGGTGTATGTATTTTGAGTTCTTCTAATGCTTTTCTCCCGGGTCGGTAATCATTGAGATCGTCGAGGTTGCTTGAATCAAGCACAAAGGGGATGTGTTCTTGTTGTGCGATTTTTTTTATTTGTTTGTATAATTCTTTTTTGCAGTAATAGCAGCGGTTGACTGGGTTTTTTTTAAATTTCTTCATATCGTTGATATCGAGTTCAATGGTGCGATGAGAGATGCCAAGGGATTGTGCGAAGTGTTGTGCATCCTTTGATTCTTTTTGTGGATAGGTTGCTGAAATCGCGGTTATAGCAAGAACATTTTTTCCTAAGGTGTCAGAGGCGACTTTTAAAAGAAAAGAGCTATCAACTCCTCCGGAGAATCCAATTGCAACTTTTTGCATTTGGCATAGGTTTTTTTTCAACTGTTTAAGTTTATCCAAAGAAGTAGCTCCCACAATGCATAGGAGAGAACATCGTGTATATAATGATTATTGGAAAAAGTTAGAAAAAAATAAAGAAAAACACTTCTCAGTGTACCATTATTCCAAGAGTGGCTTAGGAATATATTCCTTGAAAGACCTTTGAAAAACCAGAGTTATGGGGCGAAGTTAAAAAAGAGGATAAGACATTATAATCTTAATATGCTGAATTAAAAAAAGAAGAAAAGAAAAAGAAAAATTTTATTTCTTTTTCAGATATGGTAATTTAGTTCGTTTGTTAACACCAGTTGTATACCCATCTGGCATATCGCAGGGTTTGCCACTTTTTGGTTTGTTTCCTGCTTTGCAAAAAAAGTATATTTTCTGGTTTCTTCCGCCTTTCAATTCGACTTCGCGTGTATGTAGGACATACCCATCTTTTTCAAATGCCATATTTTTTTCCTCGGAGTAGCGTAAGGGATGAATATTATATAAATGTTCCCTGACCGAAGGTAACTCAGTGACTACCTGCACAAAAAAAAGGGTGGTTTATATGTATACGTTTTTAATGAGAGAGCCAACGGGGTAAAAACTCTTAGAGTGATATGGAATAAAAGTCCGGATTACTACCTTTTAATTAAAAAAGAGGGATGTGTCGTTCCTAATTATGTGATGTGTTTACAAAATACAAAAAAATCAAAAAATATATTCCTTAGAACTTGCCTCATTATACTATATGTTGGCGAATATTGTTTATCTTGAGGAAAAAAGGATGTTTTTTTATGAAAAATTTTTAATCCAATATGAATTTTTTTGGATTTTTTATTCCAAAATATAATTTTACGCCCGGCTGCATAAGATATAAAATAATGAACAGTGATAAAACCATTTTAAAAGCAGGAGGGATAGTTTGAATTTTATAATAAATTATAAATGAACTAATAACGTCGAAAATAATAAAAATAATGAGTAGAATCCATGACCATATTTTCGCACAAAATAATCCGTAGATAATTAGTACTGTAAGAATTACTATTGCGAAAATTGATAAAATTGTTATCAAATCTGTTGTATTGGAAGTAAAATTTTTTAGTATAATAGTTATAAAAAAGATGTTAATAAAACAACTTATTAGTAACCATGCGATGAGCACCCATATACCATAAGGGATGTTTAATGGTTTATTCATATTATTTTTTCCAATTAATTTACATATTATTAATTTATAAATATATAAACATTTCGTTCTATCTATGGCTAAAAACATGATTGTTAAGGATATTTCCTTAAATTGTACCGTTAGGATCAAAAAGAAATATTATCGGTTGTATGTAACCTTTGTTTGTTCTGGGAACAGTTTATTTAATCGTTTCGCTGTTCGTTTCTTCCAGTTTCCTTTGTGATAGGCATAGCTTGCGAGTAACGGCAGTGTGAGTGTTGATTCTGAGTATACCATCTGCTCAAAGTTTGTGTCTACTTTTCCCCAGGAGTTCGCTTCTTTTAATGTGGAGCCTGAGAGTCCCCCGTCTCGTTCATCAGCAACCGTAAGTTGTATCGCGTATTTGTGCATCGGTGCGTTGACGCCGAGGATGTCTGCAGCGACAACAGTATCTTGAACAAAGTTTTTTGGGACGCCGCCACCGATCATGAGAAGTCCGGTTTCTTTTGCGTTGACTTTAAGTTCTGTGAGTTCTTTGAAGTCTTTTACCGAATCAATTGAAACAAAGTCTTTCTTTTTTTCTACTTGATGGAACACAAGACCAAATCCTGCGCTGCAGTCAGAAAATGCTGGGCAGAAAATCGGGACGTCATTCTTGTATGCTTCGTAGACAACTGATTCCTTGTTTTTTCCGTAATGGTCAAGGTATCGTCCCATCTCGTAGATGAATTCTCGAGAGGAATATATTCCAGGTTTCATGGAATCAGCGATTTTTTTTACGGTGTTGTCACATATACGCAGATCATCTTCGTCGATGAAGGTGTCGTAGATACGATCAATATGTGCCTCCTGCAGTTTACTGTCATCAATGCGTATCTCACCACGATAATGTGAAAATCCTAGTCCTTCAAAGAAGTCCTGATCGACAAGGATCGCACCAGTTGACACAATAGTATCAATCATGTTGTAGCGGATCATGTCCACGACAACTTTTTTTAAGCCTGCGCTAAAGAGTGATCCTGAGAGGATCAGCATGTTTGTGCAGTCTTTATCTTGTATCATTGTATCAAAAATTTTACTCGCTCGAGCAAGGTTACGTGATTGAAACGCCATATGATCAAACGCGTCGATCAATGGAATGCTGTTGAATTTTGTGATATCGATATGTTCGATTTTTTGGTTGAGTAAACTTTTTTTGTCGTATTTCATTAGGTTGTTCCCCCGTGGTATATTGAGTTGTGTTATTTCTTTTTTTCCCCTGAAAACCAGATTATTTTTTTGTAGTGAGAATGTGTTTCGTGTTAAATTTTTTTTCTAAAATCTGCAGGAGTCTCTGTTGTCTTTTAGCCATTGTTTTTTTTCTTCGTAATCAGGCATCACGTGTTCTACAAGCGTCCAAAAACGATCAGAATGATTTAGGACCACGAGATGTGCGAGCTCATGAATGCAGACGTATTCGAGGACATCGTCAGGTGCAAAAAGTAATCGTGTGGAGATGTTTATGTTTCGTTTTTGGGAGCAACTTCCCCAGTTTGATTTGTTGTGTTTAAAATAGATGTTGTTGATTTGTTGGTTGAAGTATTTTTTGTTTAAATATGTAATTTTCTTTTCAAGATCTGGTAGTCGATGTCTTGCGATACAACGACTGATCAATGTGGTGATGTGACGGTTCTGCATATTAGTTGAGAGATGTGTTGAGACATCGATGTGAATGGTATGATCGATGAGTCGTGCTGAACTGTTTTTTTTATCTTTTTTGTTGATCGTAATCAAATATTGTTCATTTCCAATATGGATGGTTTCATTATCCTGATATTCTCGCATTGGTTTTGGTTTGAATCGCTCTGGTTTGTCTTGGATTCTTTGTATCGCCCATGCTTTCAGCTGTGCTATTTCTTTTTCTTGTGTGCTTTTATTTAAGAAAAGGGGAATCCTGATTGTGATTGCTTTTTTGCCGATGGAAACCGTGCAATTTCTTCTTTGTTCGTAAAATAAACGAACAGGTCGTATGACTCCATTCACATGAACAACATCAATGGTTGTTCCGTTTTTCAATCCGTCCTTTTGTATTTTTTTATGAAACATAATACTCCTAAAAATTTCAATATTTTTACACCATTTATGTATCAGCGACGATGCTGATCACATCACCGTTTTGAAGCACGTGATCTGCGCCGACAACCCGGTGTGTTCGTGCGTCTATCGCCCGGATGAAATGTTTCCCAAGATCCGTATGAACTCGATACGCAAGTTCCCGTGCGGTTGTTCCTTTTGGCACTAGATGTGCATCGGGGAGAATCCGGCCTTCTTTGTCGGTGAGACGATGTGGATCTTCAACGGGGTAGACGACGATAAGGTTCAGCATATGAACTGCTTCTTCGATGCATTTCTGGACCCCGGTTGATCCATATTTTTGTACGACATTGGTCCGAATGTATTCTAGCGCTTGACGTTGTTTTTCATTGAGTATATCTGGTTTCAGAATCGTGAAGTTGTTTCCACCTGGGGTGTATGTAATGATTTCTTTTTTTGCTGCATTGTGTAACGCTAGCTCTGATTCAGCACTAGTCGGCACCACGAGGTATCCTTTTGATCGAAGTTCATCGGCTTTTGTCATAAATTGGTCTGGTGCTTTGTCACATTTGTTGAATGCGATAATCATGGGTTTACTCATTTTTCGTATATGATCTGCAAACTCTAAGAGGTCGTCATCGGTCCAGCGTGTAGGTTTTTTTTGGTCGACATCCATCTTTCGCAGTGCACTTGTGATATGGTCTTCTTTTATTCCTAACCCTGTCAATTTTTCGATTAGAACTTTTTCTATTTTTTGTTCTTCAAGTTCGCAGGTTTTCGAGAGGCGGTCCCAGCCGTTTTTCACGATATCGAAAAACCAGTACGTGATCTCTTTTTCAAGGAATATAACATCTTGTAACGGGTCGTGTTTCCCGACATCACAGAGATTTCCTTCAGAATCAGTGCTTCCTGAGGCATCAACGATGTGGATGAGTGCATCTGCTTGGCGGAGGTCGTTAAGAAACTTGTTTCCAAGTCCTCGTCCTTTATGTGCATCGGGGACTAGTCCGGCGACATCAATCGTCTCAATCGGGACAAATCGAACCCCATGTATGCATTTTGAATTCCTTGGTGTACAATGCATCTTAAAATCAGTACAGGGGCATGGTGTTCGAATGTACATGACGCCATGGTTTGCTTCAATGGTTGTAAACGGATAGTTTGCAATGGCTGCATGTGCTTCTGTTGCTGCATTAAAAAAGGTGGATTTTCCTACGTTTGGTTTTCCTACTATCCCTAGCTGCATGCCCATATGATTGTTACTCCAACAGCTCTTTCAGTTCATCGACGATATCGGCATTGTTTTCGAATCTTTTAACCTTTTCACTGATTTTTTGTTTTGAACCATTGAGAAAAGATATTCCTTGTGGTGCAAGGAGTGTTCCATCGACTGATGCGGTTTTTGATAGAGTGATGTTCGTTCCTGATACGTTGCCTATGACATGTACGTTGTCATCGAGATGAATGGGTCCTTTGCCGCAAAGGTTCCCATGGATTGTTATTTTTTTATTGCAGCGTATTTCTCCTGTTGCTTCGATGGATCCGGAGATCTCTGTTTCATCGTCTATGTATGCGTTTCCAATGATGTCGTAGTTGCCGAGGATCTGGCAGTGTTTTCCGATGGCGAGGTTTCCTTCGATTCGTGATTTTTGTGAGCCGATGATGGAGTTATTTGGGATGAATAGAAACGTTTCAGCAATGGGTATTGGTTCGCCTTGGTTTTCTTCGAGTTCTTTGAGGATGCGTTCGATTTCTTCGCTATGTCCCATCTTAAGCAACTGAAATAGATATATAAAAATATATATTACAACTGGTATTGGGCTACGGATATTAATCCATCCTTTTGCCTCAAAACCCTTACTAATGTCAACATTATCCCCCACATCAAGATCACCATGCAACGACAACTTCCCCTTTATTTTCACTTTTTCCCCAAGATACACGTTTCCTTCACTACAGACATTTCCACCAATAGTTGAAAACGTATCGACACGGGCATCACCAGTCGACTCCAAACCCCCATCGATAATGACATGCTCTCCGATGAAGATGCGTCCTTCGGTTTTCACCCCATAACGCACCAACGATCGATCACCAATCACGATATCACCAGAGGTAACAATCGTTTCTCCCTCAAAACGAGTTTTATCAGGGATCACCAGCGTTTTTCTGTCAAATACCATGGGAAAAGCGCAATCATCTATCCTATTATAAAACCAACGACTACACGGAGGTTTTTAAGAAAGAAAAATTGATATAGACGGCACCTATACAAGCTTGGGGAAAATAATATTAAACTGATATCATGTTTCTATAAAAAAATTTCTCATCTATGGTGACAATCGTGACCGAAATACAAGAAAATAAAGAAATGATCGCTCCTGAAGAATGGATTGCGAAACATAAATTCACCTCGACAAAAGACATAAAGGTCCCTGATAGCCTTCTTGATCAAGTCATCGGACAAAATAAATCTGTCGAAATCGTAAAGAAAGCAGCTGAGCAAAAACGCCATGTGATGCTGATCGGAGACCCTGGTACTGGGAAATCCATGATCGCGCGAGCGATGACTGAATTTCTGACCAAAGAAGAATTGGAAGATATCATTGCGTATCCGAATAACGATGATTCAAACACCCCGCATATCCGCGTTGTTCCCGGGGGAAAAGCAAACGAGATCGTGAAAGTGCAGCGGGAAGAGGCACGCAAACGACGGGACCAGCAAAACAGCATGGTTACGGTTATCGTCCTTGGCATCATTATGTTTGCTGTTTTTGCTGCTTTTGCACCATCGTTTTCCCCAGGGGGTGAGGTCCATCTTGAATACGCGATTTTTGGTGTGATCGCCGCAGTGATGATTTATCTTATTGTTGCGCGTGGAGGACTTGTGCAACGTAAAGAGCTTCAACAAATCCCAAAAATCCTTGTTGCACATGAGAAAAAAGATTCGTCGCCGTTTATCGATGCGACTGCAGCACATTCAGGTGCGCTGCTTGGTGATGTTCGTCATGATCCTTTCCAATCAGCGGGTCTTGAGACGCCTCCTCATCAACTCGTGGAGGCCGGAGCTATTCATCGAGCGCATAAAGGTGTGTTGTACATTGATGAAATCAACACGTTAAGCCTTCCTTCTCAACAGCATCTTTTAACTGCGATCCAGGAGAAAAAATTCCAGATCACTGGTCAATCTGATCGGAGTTTCGGTGCGATGGTGAAAACTGAGCCGGTCCCTTGTGATTTTATTTTGGTTTCTGCAGGTAATCTTGATGCGTTGAACGGGATGCACCCTGCGCTTCGATCTAGAATTCGCGGGTATGGATATGAAGTGTATCTGAATAGTTCCATGGATGATACTGATGATAATCGGGAGAAGTTGATCCGGTTTGTTGCTCAAGAAGTAAAAAAAGACGGGAAAATTGTTCATTTCGAAAAAGAAGCAGTAGCTGAAATCATCCATGAGGCACAGCGTCGTGCTGGACGGAAAGGAAAACTTTCTCTTCGGCTTAGGGAGCTTGGTGGTCTTGTTCGAGCTGCTGGTGATATCGCGTTTGAAAAAGGGGATAAAACTGTCACAAAAGATCATGTTCTTGCTGCAAAAAAAATCGCACGATCATTGGAGCAGCAGGTGGTTGATCGAGCGCTTGAATCACAGAAGACATATCGTTCCTTTAGAACTACGGGCGAGGAAATCGGTGTGGTTAATGGTCTTGCTGTGCATTCTGCTGATCCTTCGATGAGTGAGTTTTCAGGTTTAGTGTTGCCGATTGTTGCTGAGGTTACACCCGCGGGGTCGCAGTCTGAGGGAAAAATTATCGCAACCGGTAAACTTGGTGAGATCGCAAAGGAATCGGTACAAAATATTTCTGCGATCATCAAGAAGTATATGGGTCGCGATATCTCAAAACATGATATTCATATTCAGTTTATTGGCACGTATGAGGGTGTTGAGGGTGATTCTGCAAGTGTTTCTCTGATTACTGCGGTGATTTCTGCGATGGAGGAGGTTGCGGTTAGACAGGATGTGGCGATGACGGGCTCTATTAGTATTCGTGGGACGGTTCTTCCGATTGGTGGGGTTACTGCTAAAATAGAGGCTGCTGCTGAGACGGGGATCAAAAAGGTGTTGATTCCAAGAGCGAACCTTAATGATGTGTTGATTGAGGATAAATACGTAAGTCAGATTGAGATTGTGCCTGTGGAAACATTGACTGATGTGTTGGAGAATGCTCTTGTTGATGGTGAAGGAAAAAAGAAACTACTTGAGAAACTAAAAGTCATGCGTCCCCCAAAGGTGCTTGGTAAAGTGGAGCTTGAATCTGAGAAACAGCGAAGTAATCCTACGTTTATCTCGGAGAAAAAGAGACGAGCTAAAGAGATAAATTCAAGGCAATCAGAGAAAAAGTAATGTTTTATACTGCGGTTTCATATTCTTTCTTTTGTTATGAATGCGTTGTATATCGGGCGGTTTCAGCCGTTTCATTACGGTCATCTACAAGTTATTAAGTATGTTGCTAAAACGTATGATGAAATTATCATCGGGATAGGTTCTTCGCAGTACCATGGTTCTTCTGAGAACCCGTTTTCAGCAGAGGAGCGCAAAACAATGATTGAGCAATCCTTGGGTGCAGAAGGAATAAAAAATTTTCGGGTTGTGTTGATTTCGGATATTCATAATCCGCCAAAATGGGTTGATCATGTGCTGACTATTGTTTCTGATTTTGATGTGGTGTTATCAAATAATGATTTTACCAAAGAGTTGTTTTCTGAAAAAGGATATCTTGTGAAAGAAACCCCTTTTTTTAAAAGGACGCATTATTCTGGTGTGGAGATTCGACGGCGGATGAATCAAGATGAAGACTGGGGATCCCTGGTGCCAAAGTCTGTCGTGAAAATAATTGATGGTATCCATGGGGTTCAGCGGGTAAAAAAAGCAAAGAAAAACTAGTTTTGATAACAACTGTACAGTGATTTCCCGTGAGTTACTTCATCCTGATTTTTAGTATTATCTTATCGCCCGATGTTTTTCTTCTTGAATCTGAGATCATTTGAAATCGTCTTATGTTTTTTTGCCATTATAAGGAGAAAAATTTCGATCATATTGTTTTTATACGTAATTATTCGTTTGTTTTCTACGATACGTTTATTTATTTCAGCGGGATATCAATCTGCATATATCTTTGAATAAGGATGGGATTGCTCCTGGATGCACGTTTCCTAGCGATTGGCATACTAGTTGTTCTACTTAGTACGTTGTTTGCGACGCAGTATGCGACTACGAAGGTTAGTTTTTCGTATGCGGTTGTCCATCCGAGTAATGCGGATATTCGTTTTGTTGGATCTGATAATTCAAGTGATGATGGATTGCGTGTGCTACGGATTTCTGGGGCGAATGGGACGAATGCGCTGATCGGGTTGGAGTTTGGTGATTGGAGTGCCAATACAAATAAGACATATACTGCTGCGTTTGCAATTGTCAATGAAGAAGGATTTGCGTTGAACATCACACACATCACCGTCACCAACACCAGCGGGTCAAGTGATTACATGCAGGTGTGGCTGCATGGGAACGGGAGTCTTAAGGCTGAGGATGATCCGACATCGGTTTTTGTGTACAACAATGGTTCTGCGTTGAAGACTGCTAGTTCTGTTTCCTGGCAGTTTGCGAAAGGAGATGGTGATGCTGGTACGATGCATCCTGATATCTCAGATGGCGCAACCATGATTTCGACAGGGTGGGATGAGTCTGCACATGTACGATACACACAAAATCTGAGTGGTGCGAACGACGATGCATTCCCTGTGGGGGGGGGGCAATGGCCGGACGTTGAATAATGCCTCTGATTTCGTGTGGGTACAGATATCGATTAATGTTCCTGCGGGTGCTGTTGGCAGCGATCATACAGGGACGGTTGAGGTTCATTTTACGGCAAGCAGCCATCTGCAGTCAGCAGCAAGTGGTTCTGTTGGTTTCCAGGGAATCACATCATGGGCATCTGGTCCCATAGGCGCAGGATATGATTTTGGGTATGGTGTTGCGGTTGATGGTGATGGGAACGTGTACATCACGGGTTATCATCAGAGTGGTTTGGATTTCGGTGGTGGTATAACGGTCGCAGACGAAGGAAGTAATGGTGTTTTTGTCGCAAAATACAATAATGAGGGTGTGATTCAATGGGCATCAGGTCCCACAGGCGCAGGAAGTGATGGTGGAACTGGTGTTGCAGTTGATGGTGATGGAAACGTGTACATCACAGGGTCTCATGGAGAAGGTTTGGATTTTGGTGGCGGGATAACAATTGCTAACGAAGTGAGCACTGGTGTTTTTGTCGCGAAATATAACACGAATGGTGTGATTCAGTGGGCGTCTGGTCCCACTGGCGCAGGAATGGATGATGGAACTGGTGTTGCAGTTGATGGTGATGGGAACGTGTACATCAGTGGGCGTCAGGGCGGTGGTTTGATTTTTGGTGGCGGGATAACGGTCGCAGACGAAGGTAACATGGCCGGTGTTTTTGTTGCAAAATACAGTACTGCGGGTGTGATTCAGTGGGCGAAGGGTCCTAGTGGCGCAGGATGGGATCAGGGACAGGGTGTTGCAGTTGATGGTGATGGGAACGTGTACATCACAGGTTACCATGGGAGTGGTTTGGATTTTGGTGGGGGGATAACGGTCGCAGCAGGCGTCTCTGATGGTATTTTTGTCGCAAAATACAATACAGCAGGTGTAGTACAATGGGCTTCTGGTCCCAGCAGTGGCACAGGATGGGGTCAGGGGGTTGGTGTTGCAGTTGATATCGACGGGAATGTGTACATCACGGGTTATCATGATAGTGGGTTGGATTTCGGCGGTGGGATAACAGTCGCAGCAGACATAGAATATGGTGTTTTTGTCGCAAAATACAGTACTGCGGGTGTGGTTCAGTGGGCGAATGGTCCGAGTGGCGCAGGAAATGATTATGGGAATAGTGTTATAGTTGATGGTGATGGGAACGTGTACATCACAGGGGGTCATGGGAGTGGTTTGGATTTTGGTGGCGGGAAAACGATCCCAAACGATGACGATGATGGGGATGGAGAAATAGGTGGTGTTTTTGTCGCAAAGTATAACACGGGTGGTGTGGTACAGTGGGCGTCTGGTCCCACTGGCGAAGGACCGGATAGTGGGAAAAGTGTTGCAGTTGATGGTGATGGGAACGTGTACATCACTGGGGATCATGGAAATGGTTTGGATTTTGGTGGCGGGATAACAATTGCTGAAGATGATGACAATCCTTACAAAACGGGTGTTTTTGTCGCAAAATATGTTTGAAACGTTCGCATCGGTTTGGATACAATAAACAAATTTTTTTGTGGCTTCATTCCATCCTGCCAGAACCAGAAATCCCTCGCATCCCCAAATCATCAACAGAAAAACCAGCAAAACCCGCTATTTCCCAGCCCTGTCGTCTGAAACACGCTTCATTGATCAGTTCCAGGATGGGGTCGTTGACTGCCAATTTTCAGGAGAAAAACACTTCCCATCTGTATCGCTTTTCCATTTCCCAACTCTGACACCTGAAACTGCCATCGTTGAATCTGTGTCCTCCGAGAGGAATTTCCCATCTGTGTCACCTGGAATATTTTCCATCGGTGTCACTTTTGGGTTCCCATTTGTATCACTATTAGTTTCCCATCTTTGTTACCTGAACTTTCCTATTTTCATCACTTGACTAATATCTTGTTGTCTGCATTTTTTCTAAATAAAAAAATCAGCAAATAGATAAAGAAGTATCTCTTTTTCGGGTGATCCTTTGTATTCTTACGTTTCATTCCATCTTTTTTTTCAAATTCTCAATCGTTTGTTTTCTTTTCTTGAAAAAAGCATTTTTTTGGAAAAACATGATAACAACTGTACAGATATGTTTATATAGCGAGAAAACCGACATTATTACTATAATATTGAAATGTGAGGAATAGTATGAACCAACTGTTCAGAGGTTATGTCGATTTACTCAGGCCATTTACGCTTCTTGCACCACTTGTGGTTTCCAGCTGTGTCATGATCGCAAGTTTTGTGTATACGGGAAAACTAGATTTTTCTTTTTCAACGATCGTATTCACTATTCTTGCCGCGAGTTTCACTTTAGCGTTGGTTAACGGAGCATCAAATGCACTGAACCAGGCAACAGATATCCACGAGGATCGCCTGTCAAAACCCTACCGGCCTATTCCACGAGGCATCATCACATCAAAAGAAGCAAAAATAACTGCAAGTGTATTGTATGCTTGTGCATTTCTCCTTTCGCTTACAGTTCATATCCTCTTTGCAGCATTCGTTGGCATAATCATGGTTTTTTCCATCACGTATTCCATTTATCCTCGGATGAAACGTGTTCTGTCCATGAATCAACTTTGGGTTGCACTCCCCAGAGGACTTTTTGGTATTCTTGCTTCGTGGAGTGTTTTTAGTGATCCGTTTCAACCGGTTCCACTCGCTATCGGGTCCATTGCCGCATTATTTTTATTTGGTGGAACCACAACTAAAGATATTCTTGATGCATCTGCAGATAAAACCGCTGGGATTCAGACCCTTGTGAATGTCGTTGGTGTGAAAACCACTGCATGTATCGCATGTCTCTGTATGAGCACTGCGTTTCTACTGATACCTCTTTTGATCATGTTCAAAGTCCTTGCATTGTATCTTCTGCCCTTAGCACTTCTCAGTGTTCTTGCATTGTATATCGCCTGGTTGATGACCCATGATAAGAAAAACGAACGATACGAAAACACGTCATCCTGGACGTTGATGTATGCCACGTATCTTCTTTTTGCGTTAGGGTTCGCGTTTCTCACGATTTCTTTTTCGTAAAAAACGGTGCTTAACATCCCATAGTGTAGCAAGAATCAGTAAAAGACTTGCAAGTAATACTAGGAAGAAACCAATGCCAAGTCCCCAATGAGATGAGAACGCAACTGTTGCATCATTGATCATAAAATTTATTATGCCTTCTCCTTGGATTTGGCCGATGCTTGCTTCGCACAGTTTACTTGCACCGGTATAATATACGCTAAGAAACGCAAATAAGAAAACGATGCAGCCAACATTGAACGCCCATGCAACTTTTTTCTGGCCAAATCTCTTTAGTATGATATTTATTCCGATCAGTGCACATGCAACATAGAGTACAAAGGGGAGTTTTCCTAAAAAATCGATGAAGATATCAGGCATGGCAGCAAGACTATACAGGTTTTGCCCGTTTATCGTGGTTGATTCAATCATCACCGGGGGGTCAAGGTACATATGTGTTGTTCGTTCAAGTGGTGGCTGCATGCATGACCCAACAAGTGACCACCACGGTTGGATAACAGATAATAACAAAAGTGCGATGGCGCCTCCTTTGAGTAAACCTGCAACGGAGACTTTTTTCAATAGCACAAAGATGATGAGAAGTCCAAGAACAACACTTGCGATCCCGCTAAGAATAGTGGGAAGCATCGACTGCAGCGTTGTCACAATCTGGACAGTGCGATCATTTGTTAGGGATATTTCGGTTTGTCCAACAAGAGTATCTTGCTGGTAGACCTTGATGATATAGGCTGCAGGTGGCAATGTGCAAAAAAGATCGCCTTTGGTACATTGATAAACTTCTTTTCCCTGGCGGATATAAATAGATGTGAAAGAGGTACTGTTCAGTGGGTTTCCCTGTGCATCAAACAACTTGATTTGAAGATTAAAAGCTGCGGTAAACGGCATTTGGATGAATGTCCCATCATCAGGAATCGTTACTTCTTGTTCGTTTACCATATCTGCGTAGGATGCCTGTAGTGTATAGGTGCCTTCAGGGATGTCCTCAAAATAAAACGTACCCTTTGTAGTCTCCACTGATGAAATCTGTCCTGCATCTGGATACGTTGGGTTAAATAATGTAGGATGAACGACAACATCAGGTGGTAAATCTAAACTGTCTCTCAATTCAACGGTAAGGTCATATAATCCGATCGTGACGGGTATATCAAGTTTCCATAATGTGTTTTTTAGTTGTTGGTTATAAATGCGAAATCCTCGGTAATATGCTTGTATCTGATAAGAATCCCTTGTGCTATAGGGGGCATTGAGTTGTGCTTCACCTTGTTCATTGGTTGTATTCTGAACAAGTATTACTTGATCTTTATTAAGTAAAAAGACAGTAATCCCTGAAATCCCTTTAGCATCCTGGTCGGAAAACTGAACAAAAATATTTCGCTGCCAGGTACACATCACCCGTACCATGGTTTTTTGAGGTACATCAATTACTTCAGCACCAACAAACAGTCGATTTGCGTCTCGTGTTTTTCGATACACCTTGACCACATAGGTTCCCTCGGTGAGATTATGAAACGTAGTATATGATCTCGTGAGTAAAATGCGTTCTACCATCGATGATGTTATTAGTTGTTCATTATGGTAAAGCTCGATAATCATCACTGGTAAGGGTAACTGGGTTCGATTCACAATAAATGGAAACGATAACCATGTGCCTCCATAATGAGTTACTACTGTTACATCAAAGGTTTTTTGCTCTTGCTCAAATAAAGAATCCGCAGAAGGACCTCGGTTTTTTATTAATGTCTGGTACAGTGCTGCTTCATTTTGTACTGTGGTATATCCGTCGGTCTCAGCGGTGAATAGTTCTGCATCAAATTCGACGATGAGGTCTCGCGGGATAAAAAGATCATGAGTGGATCCTTTTTCGTAAGAATTTCTCCCAAAGTTAATCGCGGCATAATCAATCTCAGTACCAAGGAAATTAAAATATTCTCGTTCTGCAACTTTTATTTGGATTCCATCGCGTTCTTCGGTTCCTTGGGTGACAAATCCTGTGTTTGATGCGAAAATCAGTGCCTGACTTTTTCCTTTGATGCCGTTACCATAAGAAAGCCAAGCGTCATTCCCAAGATCTGCGTCATCCATGTAGGAGATGACCCATTCTCGGTCTTTTGTTTCCGGGTTTGTGTTCATCGCGTATTCTTCGACCTTGCTGTTATCTCCTGCAAAATCCAAATACGGCTGGATGTCACCAAAGTTGAGTTTTTGCATTGCTGCGTTTCGAGATTTAAACGAGAGCAATGAACCATATCGTCCATCAATATTTTCTTCGCCACGAACAACGAGGTCTTTAGAGGTTTGATGTTTCACATGGACGCTGATGCGTTTGTTTTCTTGGGGGGTGTAATAGTATTTGTAGATCACTGTGGTGCGTATACTTCCATCTGAGGTTTCACTGATGATTCCGAATTCAACCATTATGTTGCCATCGATTTTGATTTTTTTAGAAATAAAAGTCTGATCTGAGGAAATTTCATCAGTATCTTTCTTCCCTGTCGCATAGGAAAAAGCGAATGAGGCGATTTGATCTGCGTTGAGGATATCAAAAACACTGGTTTTTGGTTTTTGTTTCATGATTACTTGAGAGAGACATCGGTCAAGAAACTGACCTTTTTGTCCAACTCCATAGATGTAATATCCATCTTGTTTTACCCCGTAATAGGATGCCTCGGCAGAAATACCTGCAATGGGGCTAGAAAAATAGTAGGAGTCTTCAACGGATACATGGTCCTTGTAGGTAACAGATGGTTTCTCTTGGTCATCATAATACACATGGTATTGTTCGTTTCCGTTTGCGTATTCAGGGACAAGGAAGACAATGCTGCATTCCTTGATGGTGTCCGTAGTAACATATTGGAGGTCGTAGATTTGGGACTCGAGTTCATGCCAGTTGTTTCCGTCCCAGCAGCAGACCCGTATCGAGTGTTGTGTTTCGTTTTTTGCCCAGCAAGGATTTGTAAAAGAGATGTGAATATCGATTGATTGAAAGACTGCAGATGGGGTGTTGGTTGATATGGGGAGTGGTATCTGCTGTTGATATGACCAATCAGGGTTCCATGTAGGGACATTTGTGTCCTGTGATGATCCAGGGGTTGGTAATATGCAGAGTAAGAGAAAAATAGGCAGAAGATATCCAGTTGCCACTCGTTTGATGTCCATTTTCTTCCTTCGTAGAGGAGTTTTCTATTTGTCAATTATATATATTCTAGTGATATTAAGTAGTTTTGATGATATAAGAACCTTTTTCTCTTTATAACCTGAGGAACAACAGGGTATCTCTTGGAGGGGGTGGTTAGAGTGGAAGACTTGGCAGGAGTCCTTGTTGTCCGAGGATAATGAGTACGGAAAATCCAACTGCGAAAAACAGGTATTCTAAATACATAAGTACCCAGGCATGGACGTTTTCAAGTGATTTACTTTCACTGTGTTTCAACATGAGGTAAAAGACAAAAAAACTTGGGATAACAAAAAATGTGAGCGGCCACAGATACGAGTTAAGTATATTTAGCTTCACAAATAGGGGGACTAGGGCAAAGGGCAGAATCATAAACGGCATGCAGATATACGCTGTTTTTTTGAGGCCGTAGGTGTTAATGAGTGTGCGTGTTCCAGTTCGTTCATCTGCGACTGCGTCAGTGATATCTTTTGTTGCCATTGCACCTAAGAAAAAGACCATGGCAATTATCCCTATTATTAGCGGTTCTTTTTGGAAGGGATCGCCAAACACGCTCCATCCTGCAAGAATACCTAATAGTCCTCGAGGAATCGCTATCCAGAGTTGGTTCACAAACAATACTTTTTTCATTCGAGGTGGAAGTGAATATGTCACCGTAAAGATCATTATGAGGAAGACAAAGATACCAAACCATAAATTAATCGTAATCGCACGTAGAAGAACAAATAGATACAGGATAAAAGCGATGCTTTGTGCTTCATCTCGCCCAACAATCCCACGGGGTATTGGTCGATATGGTTTTGAGATCGTGTCTGCTTCGACATCGGTCGCTTGATTCAGGGAATTTGAGGCAGCATTAATCAATGCAAGGGTAAGGCTTGCTTGTGCAATTGTCACCCACCAGTCTGGTGTCGTTTCAAGCTTGTTGTTGTAGATAAGGCTTGCAAACATGATAAACATTGAAACAAAAATCGGTGCAAGTAGTGTAAACGGTCGTAAGAGATCTATATATCCTCTTATTCGTGGTGAAAGAATTCTTGTTTTTCCATAGGGGTCTTTCATTGTTAGTTTCATTGAGGTCCATTCTCCATTTTCTGTACTAACGGGGGTGCTCTTTTTACACTATGTGGAAGATAAGTTGCGATGTATCCTGCAGAACTTCTTTACTTCCTTTGTTAATAATAAGTAGGATGTTGAGTATAAATACTTTGTTTTTTTTTCGTATGAGTCCTGTTCATCGAGAATTACTACGCTGTATTAGTAATAAGATATGGGCGAAAATATTGGGTGATGATTTTCGAGCGTAACCGTTTACTTTTGTTTGTTCATAGATATAATGAGTTCTTTCCCAAAATCTGTGAGTTTGTAGATCTTGGTATTTTTCTCGTTGATTATCTCTTCAACTATCGTAAGATTCAGAAGGGATTCGTCGTCTTTGTAGCGTTCATCCATTCCGCGGATTGCACCGATAACGTTTGTCGGCGTCGTCTGAATACGATACGCGATATCGGCAGTGTAACTTCCATTTGGCCCGATATCAAAAAGGTAATCTGCGATTTTTTTCCGCACGCAACTTCTGCGAAGTGCACGCATCGCTAAGGGTTTTTTCACAAAAATAGATTGATCTACTTCTTGTGTCTGTCGCATCCCGTCCATATGCATCCCTACGTAGGGATATGATTTCTCCTTAATAAATTATTTTCTTTCGGATATGTACCTGCATATGCATCAGTATAGATATCTACATATCAGGATTATTCATGCTACGTCATATGGGCTTGTACGAGTTGTGCTGAGTTTAGAGCGCAATTAATACCAACGCCTGGTGCTTTGACACAATCACCGACAAGATAGAGGTTTTCTACTGGTGTTTTGATCTCGGGTTTGATGTCGGTTATTGTCTTTGCTACGCCATCAAGCTGCCAGATAGCTGGATATAGTGCCCAATCTAAATTTGAACGGTACTCTGGGATTAACTGGTGTAATTGATTATCGAGTATCTCTCGCAGATGATCAACAGTTGTTTTTGTTTTTGCTTCTTTTGGCGTGCAGATAATGTAGGATTGAACAAGATAATGTGATTGTGGGCTGAGTCGTGATTCAGGTAGTGCTGTCATAAAATCAATCATTCCCACTGCGTCGTTTCCATTGACTCCTGCATTTCGCTGGATGAAAATAAATGTTTTTCCTAGTAAGCGTGCATCGACATGTTTGAGGGAATAGTATGCGCAGAGGCTTCCGGTTCCTTCTAATGATTTTACTGTGTTCACGTACTCGGAAGGAAAATGTTTTTCTTGTGCAATCGTAAATAAATCTTGAACAAGAGTGTTTGATATCACAGCGTCAAACGATTGGTCTTTTCCGTCTGCAACTATTCCAGTTGCTTTTCCGTTGGTAATTGAAATGCCGCTGACAGGTGTGTTGAGATGGATGGTTCCCTTGTTTTGTATGATGCATTGAACAATAGCATCAGAAATATATGTGAGGCCAAATTGTGGGTATCCCACGGGTTTTGCTCCTTGTAACAGGTTTTTCTGGGCGCGAAATGTCTCACCTGTAGAGATTGTATCAAGGTTGTTTACTGTTGTGATCACACGTGGAAAAACCTCAAGCACAAGTTTCATTTTTCCTTTTCCGTATTTTTTGATGGTCTCAGTCATTGATATCTTATCGAGTTGTTTCATGGTTGATTCCCGGGCAAAGATAAGTCTGAGGATCAGCGGAATCATCTTGAATTTATCACCTTTGGAAAGGAACGGATAGTTAAACCCGTTTTCGTGGATATATCCAAGTCGCGAGCCCAGTAGGTTAACCTGTTGTTTGAATGGTGAAAGCATCTGTTGAAGATATGTTTGGACTTCTCCGCCTATTACATGAAACCCCAGATCTAGGGTGTATCCGTTGAGCATCTTTTTTTCAAAGATTGTGTCAAGAGGTGGGTCTGAGAACGGAAGAGTCATATGTGTTTTTGAGAGAATTGATGTATATTCGTCGAGTGTAAGATCGTCTCCTTTGAATGATCGTGCTCGTCCACCGACACATTTTTCTTTTTCAAATATGTGGACGGTGTGTCCTTGTTTTGTGAGAAGCAGACCGGTTGTTAACCCGCCGATTCCTGCTCCGATGATGCAGATGTTTTTTTTTGTTGTCATGTTTACAGTCCTGGTCTGAAGAGTTTTTCTCCGATGAGTGGTGCAAAAAGAATATACCAGATAAATGGAAGGATGAGTAGGAGTATTGCTGGGAGAATATCAATCAATGGGATAAGCATGAGGGGGACAAGTGAGTATCTGAGAAATGTTTCTGCGGTGATAAGTTTTCTGATTTTATTTCGTTCAAATGTATGTAACATGAGGAGTTTTGCGCTGATGAAGAGTACTCCAATGGCGAAGAGTGCAAGGAGGAATAGATGAATGAGATGCCATATTTCGAAAGTAAATAATGATGAGGTTACTATGAAAGGAACAAACACGAATGTTACTGCGCAGAGTTGTATCGCAAATCCAAAAATTTTGAACGAAGCAGGGATGATAAGTTTTTGCTCATCTGTTACGCGAACTCCGCTTGCTAGAGCGATGTTTTTTACGTTCATGAGTGGATCGTGATCGGCGTCTTTTATCCCACCTTCGATTGCATTCATGAAGAGGAGCTGGCAGAATGTTAAGATAAAAATTACCCATGTAAATAGTGTTAATTGTGAGGTTGTTTGGATGACCATGAGAGCACCAAAGAGTACAAGGAATGCTTCGGAGAGTGCGACAAGAAAATCAGATCCGATGAGTTTTTTTCCGTAGATGTTATAAACGGTTCCGAGACCTGCGGATAGGAGAATGCACAGTAAACCAAGGAAAAACGCTGGGCGTGGAGGCGTATAAAATACAAGAAAAATAGTGATGAGTGCGCCGATGAAGCAGAGACTGCAGATGAGCAGCGCGGTTTTTTTCGAAATCGTTCCTTTTACAAGAGGCCTGTTGGACAGTTCTTTTGAGAGTTTATCGACGTTTACATCAATGATGTCGTTGAGGACAAACCCGTAGATTGATGTGAATGCTCCAATGAGAAAGAGGATGCTGAGCGGTATCAAATCAAGGACGCCTACGCTTATTGCACCAAACACTGGTGCTATTGATAGGCCCGCAAGTCCCGGTAATCGAAGGAGTCGCGTATAATCAGAAATAATCTGCCGCATTGAGCAAAAGGAAAACCTGTTTGCTATTTGAGCTTTTCTGAGCGGGCTTACATGGTTTTTGGCTGCAGCCAGGTTCCATGTAAAATGAAATTGGAGAAAAGGAATCCAAGCGCGGGGAAGATAATAATGATAAGTGCCCATGGGGTAAGAGTCATGAGGAGAACTGGGACGAGTGCGAAGTTTGTGTAGTAATGTAGTCCAATATATTTACGCATGGTGTCTCGGTTGAATTGTTGTGTGGCAAGAAGTTTAGTTGAGAAGAACAGCATAAGAAAGCCAATGAGAATGAGGAGTATCCATTGTATAAGGAATGGTGAATCGATGAAGGTTGTGATGATGACAAACGGCAGGAAGACAAAAATGATGTCAAGAAGCTGAATTCCATATGCTACGAATTTAAAACCAAGTGATATCTTTAACTCCTGATGTACGACACGAACACCTAGTTTTACGGCTAGGGTGTTTGCCCCTTTTCTGAAATCGTTTTCTATGTCTTTTAGTCCGCCTGCGACTATGTTCATGAACAGGACTTGGATGGTACCAAGGATACACACGATCCAGACAATGAGTGGAAGTTGGTAAAGAAATGATACTTTGGTTGATGCACCGTAGAGCACAAGGAAAAAGACGCCAGCACCAAGGATGAAATCAGTCAGAGGTAGTTTCTTGCTGATGAGGTCATATAAGGTGATGAAGCACGCGGAGATGATAAGGATGAACAACGGCAGATAATTGTTTGATACTAACGATAGATAGATTGCAAGAAGGAATGCAAGGATGAGTGCTGAAAGAGCGAACGCCCATGCGCGATCCATGGAAATCGTTCCACTGACTAATGGTCGGTCTGTGATTCCGCTTTCATATCGATCGATTTTGTAGTCAAGGATGTCGTTGAGTACAAACCCATATGTGTGACCAAGGAAACCGATGAGGAATAAAAAGAACAGAAGAGTAAGATCATATTGTTGCATCGCAATTGCACCCATCACCGGTGAAATGCCGGTAAGGACTGCGTTAAATGATCGTGCAAGTTTCAGGTACTCTCGTATCACCATGGATTATGAGATACATATTCGTAATGAGCATAAAAAACCATCGCTGAATGTATCGGTGTCGAATCAGAGAATTATCGACAGTTGACGAATATTTGATTAGAATTTGACTCAAAACGATAGGAGTTGAACTATTCCATGATGAACAAGGAAGATGG
Organism: Methanobacteriota archaeon; assembly: GCA_026394495.1. GTDB lineage: Archaea > Thermoplasmatota > E2 > DHVEG-1 > DHVEG-1 > CAIYYQ01. The sequence goes on from JAPKYE010000009.1 coordinate 29,303, forward strand.
CAGCACCGATGTAGGATACTGATATAATTGAAATGAAAAGCTTTCTGTTTTCAGACAATGATGATCGATTGATGAGTTGTGTTGCCAGTGCCATGAAAAAGAGTATCAGGAACCAGTCAAGAAAGTTTGTGAATGGCACACCATAAAACGATGAGTTTGTTGTTGATTCTGTCCATACCCACCAGTGGTTGTGATGCGCTATAGGGTCTTCCAAGAGGTCAAAGCAGACTCCGAATATTCCGGCAAGAAAAGATATCGCAATTATTCGAAACATGGTAAGTTTTTTAAATAATGTGTTTCCTATGCGTTCGCCGATATTGAGAAAAATAAATAGATTTGTGCTCCATCCAAGAAGAATGATGAGTGGTACGGTCCCGCTGATGACTGAAAAATATATGAGATACCCGGGGTAAATGTATCGTCCGCTTGCTGCTGCTGATGCCTCTAAAAACAATGCAGCGATCATCATGGGGACGAAATATCGTAATGTTTTTCGTACATGGTTTTTTTTCAATGAATAAAGTATGAGTGTTATCCAGAGTATACTAATGGTGAGAATGAAAATAATAAGATATTCTGAGCCTGTACCAAATTCGCTAAGTCCGTGGATTTCAAGAAATGACATATATGTTTACACCTTTGCTGTGTGACGTTTTCGAAGATTTAGTATTCCTATCATCAGAAGGGGTATGGTTGCGCATAATCCGCCTATGATTGTTATTTCGTATATCTGGGAGATCACGCCAGTACACATCATGAATATTAGTCGGATGAGATACAAAAATAGTATGATGCTAAAACTGAATGTAAAGAGGTTGAACTCACCTAGCTCAATGCTTTGATATGGTTCTGTTTTTTCTTTTTTTCCGGTGTACCAGATTAAGATAGTAAGAATGATTCCTGCGCATACGATTGAGAAAAATAGCGGGATGTCGATCATATCAATTCACTCCAGATGATAATTGTATTTTTGGTGTATGATTGCATGGTATCTATCGTCTCTGTATGAGAAAATCATCTAATAAATTATCGTTTTTGTTGACAATACATTAAAATCAGAAAAATGTGTTACCTCTTTTGTTGTTGAGAGCAGTTGGATGGATACATATATGGTAAAAAGTCCGATGGAGATGAACTACGACGAATTGAATTCACTTCTTGATTCACTACTTGCTGCAGAAAACTTACCATGTCTCATTCCCTATAGAGATGCGCACATTCATTATAATCGGCAGCAGAGGCTACGTATGCTTTTGAAAGCCGTGTATCGTTTGTTTCAAGCCCAGTCGTTCTACATGAAAAATGTTAAAAAACAACTAAGGCCGCTTAAAAGTACGGGAGAAATTTATGATGTGTTGAAGAGTACTCGGTGTTTGAAGAGTCAGAGGACGTATTTTTATCTGTCAAAGATTGGGTTGAGCGGTCTCGCACGTCAGGTTGGTGGTCGTTTTGATGATAAGTTGTTTGTGAATTTTAATTTGGCTACGATGTTATATGATGCATCACTTGATATTCCGCAATGTCGTAAATATCTGAAAGAGTTTGATGCATCGTTCATGGAAGGAAAACGCATCGAATCATCGGATTGTTACCTTATGATTTTCCAAAACTGTGTCGATACTATTGATAAGAGATTAAATCCAGTTGAAATCCAGATGTTTAATACGTATGTGAAAATCGAACATATTGGTCAGATGATGAGCATCTATCAGTTTTCTGAGGGAGAAGCATCAAAAGAAGATTTGATGAAGATCACCTATGCAAAAGGCGGGATGTCGGCTCTTGTACTTATGCATTTGATGGCACCAACAATGAATCAAAAACAGAGAAAAGCAATTTATGAGCTTGGTGCTGTCATGCAATTGATTGATGACATCAGTGATATAAAAGAAGATTTGAAAATAGGTATTCGGACGCTACCAAATCAAAAACTGCTGACGTTTGATGAGTTGAAATCGTTGTACTTTGGGACCGTGAATAATTTTATGAAAACATGTGAGATGGATCCAAACCGTCCAAATGAGACATTGGATATGCTGTGTTGGTTTTATGATCTTATCTTAAAACGAAGATATCGATCGTTTCAAGAAACATACAAGAAATAAGAAATTTTTTTAATATTTTTTTTTATCTACTTGTGAATCTGCATGTAGATATGTATGTGCTGTAGTATCTGCGAACAAGGCTAATGAAGTATTGATTTTATACTTATGTAAAAAGTCTTCATAATCAATAAAAAAATGGATGGGATCTGATAATACGCTTAGAAAAAAAAATATTAAAATCATGAATAATATTTTTGCTGCAACCGGTATTGGTGCGATGATTGTGTTCATTGCTACTGTTCTTGTTGCAGGAATTGCGGCATCTGTACTGATTCAAACCAGCATGGAACTTGAGACACAAGCGATGACTACAGGACAGCAAACCTTGGGTGAAGTTGCTACAGGGCTTGCGGTCACTGATATTGATGGATACGACCTTGGAAATGGTGGACTTGTATATTGGCTGGTGATCGGTGTACGAGCCAGAGCAGGGTCGCAAGATGTTGATCTTGGTCAATGTGTTATTGAGCTTTCTGATTCGAGTACGAAAAACTTTTTGACATATAACCCCGGCAACTTTACAACTAAAACAAGTATCAACGGTAATGTGTTTACAGATACGTTTTATCCAAATTCGACCGCAAACAGTTCAACAACGTTTGGTATAATTGTTCTTGAAGATGGTGATGGCTCATGTACAGTAGTTACTCCTGTTATTAACAAAGGAGATCACGTTATGTTGACTGTAAACGCATCTGCAACTTTCGGTGGGCTCTCTACAAGAAAGGATATTTTTGGTATGGTGATACCTGAAATAGGATCACCAGGGATAATATCATTTACAACCCCTGCTGCATATAGTGAGTTGGTTGTTCAATTACAGTGAAGAATCTTTTAAAAAATATAATAAAATAATCTGATGGTAAAAAGAGGCAATACCAATCTATTACGCAAGGAACATCGGTCTAGCATTCTTTTTTTTTTATTCTTTTTTTGAAAATCTACTGAATTTAAATTCGCAGTTTGATTGAACTATGGATCCAATGAGGTAACCTGCAATTAGATGAAGTATCAGTAAAAGTATCATGAGGCCTCCTGTTTTTCCTATGATAATCAATATACCCACAATGGTGGGGTGGGGGTACATCAAAAAGTAATGTTGATTTTGTTTTTTCTTAGAATATTGCTGTCCATAGATATATTTATATGAGTACATTTAAGAGCATATATTAGTATATATTTTATTGAAGTAAAAAATATCAACTAAAATTCATTATTAATATTTATTGGATGACATATTCGTATTTTTTTACAGATTTAAATATATATATTTATAAGCCTTTTAATTTAGGAGGTTTTAAATAGTGAAATCAGATAGGCGGTGTGAAGCAAAGTTATAAATAATTAACAACTGTTAATTTCAGGTTGTATCTCATGAGTATAAGAGATTTAACCTCAATGGCGGAGGCACAAGGATTACAACGAAAAGAAATAAATGAGAGACTAAAAAAATTACAAAACGATGTCTCCGATTACTGTTTTCAATGTGCCAAATGCACCTCAGGATGCGAGGCTCACAAACTTTTAGAACTTGAACCACATAAAATCGTCGCACTCCTGAAAAAAGGATTGATAGACGAGCTTGTCAACGCTGACATCATCTGGACCTGTATGAGTTGTCTGAAATGTTTTGAACGATGTCCGCAGAACGTTGCCCCTGTAGAAATTTTATATGCACTTAAGAACCTTGCAGTCGCCAACGGTAAACAAATACCGGGGCAATACACGGCAATTCTTCAATCTGTTTTATCGTTGGGTCTCATCCAAGATATACAAACGATGACCACTAAAGAAAACATTACAATAAAACGAGATGATTTGGGACTACCGCCACTGTCAAAACCAGTTGATTCTGCTACGTTTCAAACAGCAATCATGAAACTTGCATTAGAAAAAATTTAGAAAGGAACATACGATGAAAAAATATGGTCTTTACCCAGGCTGCCTGATGCCAACTGAACAGTACAGTTACGAGCTTTCTCTTCGAGAAACTCTTCCCCTTCTTGATGTTGAGCTTGTCGACATCCCAGATTTTTCCTGTTGTGGTGAACCCCTGAAAAGCGTCAATAAAATGATGACGATTTACCTATCCGCACGCAATCTAGCCCTTGCAGAAAAACACCATCTTGATCTTCTGGTTCCCTGTCCGATGTGTCATCTCGCACTCAGTGAATGTAAACGGATTCTTACGAGAAATGAAGAGATCCATGAAAAAATTACAGTAACGCTAGAATCTGAACATCTTAAATACACGGGAAAAACCAATCTTTTTCACACCGTTGATCTGCTCCATGATGTCGTCGGCGTTGACGAAATAAAAAAACACATAAAAACGCCATTCAAAGAATTGAAAACAGCTGTACACTATGGATGCCACCTGCTACGCCCTACAGACGTTGGAAGGCCGGTGAATGCAGAAAACCCGCAGAAAATCGAAGCGATACTCAAAGCTATTGGATTGAAACCATACGACTATGCTCAGAAACTTGATTGTTGCGGTGCTCCGCTGCTTGTTAATCACCCGGAAACATCATTAACAAAAACAGGGCAGAAACTTCAAGCTGTTCAAACCCAAGGATTCGAATTGTTTGTTGATGTGTGCCCTTGGTGTCATAAAATGTTTGATTCTCGACAAACCAAAGCAGGAGAAACCGTTGCCACAAAACTACAGGTTCCTGTTGTGTATCTTACCCAACTTCTTGGTGTTGCACTTGGAGCAGACATCAAAAAACTTGGTTTCAATTTAAACCAAAGCCCAATCGAAAAACTTCTATTGGAATAAAAAAGGAAAATTTATATGACTCATCGCATCGGTGTATTCATCTGCCATTGCGGCATCAATATTGCACAAAACGTTGACGTGGAAGCCCTGACCGAATATGCAAGTCATCTTGATGGTGTCATCGTCAGCAAGAATTACAAATACATGTGTTCTGATGCTGGCGCAAATGTTATTAAAGATGCAATCAAAGAACACAAATTAGATCGTGTGGTGATTGCATCATGTTCTCCGCGTATGCACGAGCATACGTTTCGTGATGTTGTTCGCGACGGCGGTGTTAACCCCTATTGTTTGGAGATTGCAAATATCCGTGAGCAGTGTTCCTGGGCGCATACTGATAAGGAGCAGGCGACGGAGAAAGCAAAAGCATTGGTGCGCAGCGCGGTTGCAAAAGCAAAACTCATGGAGCCACTGAGCACTTCAACGATACCTGTTATCCCTGAGGCTCTTGTGATTGGTGGGGGGATTGCAGGTATCCAGGCGTCTCTTGATCTTGCGAACGATGGATTCAAAGTCTATCTTGTGGAACGGGAGCCGACGATCGGTGGGCGGATGGCACAACTTGATAAAACATTTCCAACACTTGATTGTGCATCATGTATTCTAACCCCAAAAATGATGGAGGCTGCAAACCATGCTAACATCGAACTGTTTACCTACGCAGACATAGCGAAAATAGAAGGAAGCATCGGCAACTACACGGTACAGATTAAAAAGAAACCACGGTACGTCGACATAAAGAAATGCACGGGTTGTGGTGATTGTGCACAGGCATGTCGGTTGAAAGGCCGTGTATCTAATGAGTTTGATTTAGGACTTGGGAAACGAGGGGCCGCGTATCTAGCGTTTCCACAGGCAGTCCCGTTGAAATATACGATTGACTCCAAGCATTGTCTGTTTCTTACCAGGGGAAAATGTGGAGATACTCCCGCATGTAAAGAAGCCTGTTTACAGCAAGCAATCAACTTTGATCAGAAAGAAGAAATCATCACAAAAAAAGTTGGTGCGATTATCGTTGCAACAGGCTACGATTTACTTGATCCCTCTGCAATCTATGAGTATGGATATGCAACATCCGCAGATGTCATCACATCACTTGAGATGGAGCGGTTGATTAGTTCCTCTGGTCCGACAAAAGGAGAAATTCTTCGACCATCTGATCAGAAAAAACCAAAGAGCATCACCTTTATTCTTTGCGTCGGTTCACGGGATGAAACCCAGTGCACTTGGTGTTGTCGCATCGGCTGCATGAGCGCATTGAAACATGTGTATCTTTTACGGGAGAAACTTGGGGAAGATGTAGAAATCAACGTCTGCTACACAGATATACGCTCCTATGGGAAAGGATATGAGGAGTTCTACAGGAAAGTTCGAGGTCTAAAAACAAATATGTTCCGTGGACGGCCATCTGAAGTTCGAAACATTTCTGGTCAGTTGACACTTGATATTTTTGATACGATGACGAGTAAATTATTTGAGGTCACAACAGATCTTGTCGTTCTCGTCCCTGCGATTGTCCCACGTTTTGATGCTACAGCGTTTGCTCGTATTCTTCATCTCACGCAGAGCGGGGATGGCTTTTTGCTGGAGGCGCATCCGAAACTCAGACCGATGGATACCTTTGTGAATGGGATGTTTATCGCAGGCTGTTGTCAAGGGCCAAAAGACATCCAGGATACTGTTTCGCAGGCGAGCGGTGCCGCGTCACGGGCCGCTATAATTCTTTCAAAAAAGGAGCTTGAGATTGATCCATTGATTGCATCAGTTGATGAAGAGATATGCACTGGTTGCGGGATTTGTATTGAGGTATGTCCGTACGATGCACGTTCCCTTAATGAGAAAACCAGGGTTGCTTTAGTTAACGATGCGTTATGCGCAGGATGCGGAGGATGCATTGCCGCATGTCCAAGTAATGCTTCGGTTCATAAGAATTTCACAAAAAAACAAATTCTTAACATGGTTGACGAAACGTTATAAAAAAAAGCGAGAACATGAGCGAAGATAAAACCACGATAAAAACATCATCGAAACACGGTTCCGTTCTTGTGATCGGCGCCGGGATTGCAGGGATTCAGTCTGCTCTTGATTTAGCGGATGCTGGGTTCAAAGTGTATCTTGTTGATCGTGGTTTATCCATTGGTGGGACGATGACGCAGCTTGATAAAACGTTTCCCACAAATGATTGTGCGATGTGTATTCTTGCGCCTAAGCTGGTGTATACGGGTCGTCATGAAAACATTAAGATTATCACAAATGCTGATGTAACCGGGGTTACTGGTGATGTGGGAAATTTCAATGTTACGTTAACAAAGCATCCTAGGTTTGTTGATATGGAAAAATGTAATGGATGCGGGGATTGTGTGGCCTCTTGTCCTGTTTCTTTGGTTTCTGAGTTTGACGAAGGACTTGGTGTTCGAAAAGCGATTTATCAGCCGTTTCCACAGGCGATCCCAAACGTGTTTGCGATCAGTAAATCAGATGGTGTTTCACCGTGTAAAATCGCGTGTCCCGCAGAGTTGAATGCACAGGGTTTTATTGCTCTTGCAGCTCAAGGAAAATTTGCTGAAGCATATGAATTAATCCGCGAACGGATTCCTCTTCCAGGTTCGCTGGGAAGGATTTGTTATCATCCTTGCGAGACAGAATGTAATCGAAAAGACCTTGATGAGTCGATATCGATTTGTCGCATCCGTCGGTTTATCGCAGATTACATCTATGAGCATCCTACGGTTCTCTCTGAGTATCAGAAGAAGAAAACCGAGAAAGAAAAAGCATGTGGAAAAACCACAGAAAAAACACTGCGTGGTGCAAATACAAAAGTGGCGATTATCGGTGCTGGACCCGCTGGTTTGACTGCTGCGGTTGATCTAGTGAAACAGGGGTATTGTCCAACGATTTTTGAATCTGAGAAACACAATGGTGGGATGTTGCGGTATGGCGTCCCTGATTATCGTCTTCCTCGTGAATATCTGAAAAAAGAAATAGATATTTTATGTGAGCAGTATCAGATCGAGGTGAAGAATAATCATAAATTCGGTAAAGATATCTCAATAAAATATTTGAAAAGCCAGGGGTATAAAGCAGTCTTTCTTGCTATCGGGGCACAGAAAAGCCGCCTGGCTCGTGTATCCTGTTGTAAGGGTGCGGAAACACATATATTGCAGGGTGTAGATTATCTGAAACAGTTGAATCGGGATATGGTTGCTCCTGATTTTTTTAAAGGAAAAAACGTAGCAGTGATCGGTGGTGGAAACGTTGCGATGGATTCCGCGCGGACCGCACGAAGGCTTGGTGGAAATGTAACCGTCGTCTATCGTCGATCTCTTAAAGAGATGCCTGCAAGCTCTGAAGAAATTGCTCATGCAAAGGAAGAAAATATTGAGTTTCTCTTTTTGACTAGTCCTGTGCAAATCCAGAAAAAAGAAAAGGATTATTGCTTGGAATGCGTCCGCATGGAACTAGGAGCGCCAGATGATTCTGGGAGACGAACACCGATTGCTGTCAAGGGCTCTGAGTTTGATGTATTTTTTGATTATGTGATTTTTGCGATTGGCCAAGAGGTTGATACTATTGATCTTGAGAACAACGAAATTTCGGTTACATCATCTGGTCTGATTCATGTTGATCCGGTAACGTTGCAGACTTCACTGGAAGGTGTGTTTGCTGGTGGGGATGCAGTGACCGGTCCTGCATCCGCAGTCGAAGCGATTGCTGCGGGGCATGATGCTGCGATATCTATCGATCGGTATTTACAAAACGAGGATATGAAATCTGGACGGGAACAACAGAATTATAAAAAAGCAGAGATTCCAAAGGAAGCATTACGTTTTCAGGTTAAACGCGAAATTCCTCATATTCTTGAGTATAAGAAACGGATCAATTCGTTCGAAGAGGTTGATCAAGGATATAATGAGGAGATGGTCGTACGTGAGACGAAACGATGTTTGAACTGTGCAAGTTGCTGTGAATGTCTTCAATGTGTTCTTGCTTGTGGACGAAATGCGATCGACCATCATATGATTGATACAACAGAAACATTTTCCGTTGGATCTGTGATTGTTTCCCCTGGTTTTGCTGAGTACACACCTCCAATTGCAGGAAGCTACGGATATCGAGTATACCCGAATGTTCTTACAAGTATTGAGTTTGAGCGGATGTTGTCCGCCTCAGGACCATACAAAGGACATTTGAAACGTATTTCTGATGGGAAAAAACCAAAGAGAATCGCATGGTTGCAATGTGTTGGTTCCCGGGATGAGAGTTGTGAGAAACGGTATTGTTCTTCGGTGTGTTGCATGTATGCGACTAAAGAGGCAGTGATCGCAAAAGAACATGAGCCTGGGATGGAAACCCATATTTATTTCATGGATGTGCGCTCTTTTGGGAAAGATTTTGAACGGTATTTTACTCGTGCTGAAAACGAGTATGGTGTCGTGTATCGTCGGTGTCGTATTCCTCATATTGAGCAGGATCGAACGACGAAGGATTTGAAGATTTCGTATGTTGATGTCGATGGAACGTTGAAAACAGAAACATATGATTTGGTTGTGTTGTCTGTGGGACTTCAGCCGTGTTCTGCTCTTGGTGATCTGAGCAAGGCTCTTCAGGTGAATTTAAACGAATATGGATTCATTGAAACAGATTCGTTTTCACCTGTTCTTACTTCACGACAAGGAGTTTTTGCTTCGGGGACGGTAACGGAACCAAAGGATATCCCGGAGAGCGTTACTCAGGCATCAGCGGCAGCATCTGAAGCAGCAATAGTCATCGCTGATGCGCGGGGTACTGAGATCGTCGAAAAAACATATCCAGTGGAACGAGAGATACGGTTGGATATTCCCCGGATCGGTGTTTTTGTGTGTCATTGCGGGATAAACATTGCAGGTGTTGTTGATATAAAAATGGTTGTCGAAGCAGCGAAAAAATTCCCTTACGTGACACACGCTGATGATAGTATTTTCACCTGTTCGCAGGATTCTCAAGAAAAGATAAAAGAAAAGGTACAGGAGCTTGGGTTGAATCGTGTGGTTATCGCATCATGTACACCTAGGACTCATGAGCCATTATTCCAGGATACATTACGGCAGGCTGGTTTGAACCCGCATTTGTTTGAGATGGCTAACCTTCGGGATCAGAACTCCTGGGTTCATAAAAATGATCCTCATTCTGCTACAAAGAAAGCAATTGATGCTGTCCGCATGGCGGTTGCAAAAGCCGCGGATTTATCCCCAATTAAACATCAGCAGATCTCGGTGACGCCAAGTGCTCTTGTGATCGGTGGTGGCATTGCAGGGATGCAGTCAGCACTCTCAATTGCGGATCAAGGATACCATGTGTATCTTGTGGAAAAAGAACCAATGCTTGGTGGTCATCTCAAAGACATCTACCTGGGGATCCGCAATGAAAACCCTCAGGAATTGTTACATTCAACCATAAAAAAAGTTACTCATCATCCACAGATTTCTGTTTTCTTAAATTCTACAGTACATGAAATCAAAGGATATGTCGGAAATTTCACAACAGCTGTGAAATCAAAGGATATAAATGGTTCAATGTGTCGGATCACGTAATGATGATCATCCGTACTGCAGTAGGATATGTTGTTCGCAGGCGATCAAGAATGCACTTCAATTAAAAGAAATCAACCCTGATACCACTGTGTATGTTTTGTATCGAGATATTCGTACGTATGGGTTCCGTGAAGATATTTTATATCAGAAGGCGCGGAAAAAAGGTATTATATTTATGTGGTATCCAGATGAAAAAGAACCAGCGGTATCAGTTGAACATGGAAAACTTCTCGTGAAAACAACTGATCATATTCTCGGCCGGGAGTTTTTGTTTCATCCAGATGCTTTGGTGTTAAGTACTGGTATTGTACCGCAGGATAACAGAGTGCTTTCTCAACAATTGAAGGTTCCATTGACGCAGGATTCATTTTATGCGGAGGCGCATGTGAAGTTGCGGCCTGTTGATTTCTCCGCTGACGGTATTTTCCTCTGTGGTCTTGCGCATTCCCCGCGGTTTCTTGAAGAATCTATTGTTCAGGCGCAGGCAGCATCTGCCCGTGCCGCAACTATTCTTTCTAAAAAAGATATAGAAACGAAAGGTAATGTCGCGTATGTTCGTTCGCGGAACTGTGGCGGATGTCAACTCTGTGTGACTGTTTGTCCGTATGATGCTATCACGTTTGATGCGGAAAAAAATGTTGCTGTGGTAAACGAGATTTTATGTCAAGGTTGCGGGGCATGTTCTGCGATTTGTCCAAGTGGGACGTCGCAGCAGCATACCTTTACGAAACGACAAATTGTGTCGATGGTGGATACGTGTTTGGAGTGAATAATTTATGACTGAAGAGAAAAAAGAACATAATAAGGAAGAGTTTGAACCGCGGATCGTAGGGTTTCTGTGCAACTGGTGTAGCTATGCGGGTGCTGATTTAGCTGGGACAAGTAGAATTCAGTATCCACCAAATGTTCGTATCATCCGGGTTATGTGTTCAGGTTCAGTGGATTCGATGTATATTCTGCGTGCGCTTCTTGAGGGTGCTGATGGGGTGTTTGTGGGTGGGTGTCATCCAGGTGATTGTCATTATCTTGATGGTAACTATAAGGCGAGACGGCGGATGGTTTTGTTGAAAACCATTCTTGAGACGTTTGGTCTTGAATCGGAGCGGGTGTGGATCCGATGGATTTCCGCTTCAGAAGGGCAGCGGTTTGCTGAGACGATGAGGGATATGACTGATTCGATTAGAAAACTTGGTCCGAATCCGATTGCAAAACAATGGAATATCTGATAGGAGGAAAACATGATGCATCATATGATATTGAATGTAAAAGACGGGGATGTTTCTGGTTCAGTCAATGAGATGTTAAAACACTTGCTTTCTTCTGCAGGTATTGAGGCGTTGTTGGTGCCGCAGGCTGTTCCCTCAAAAAAAACTGTGTTTCCGGTGTTGATTTCTGATCCAAAGAAACTGCATGCTGATGTGTTTGCTCCGGTTCTTCCTGTGTCGACTGCAGCTATGGTGTCGCGGATGACCAAGGTTCAACCATCATCTCAACCATTTGGTGTCGTGATGCATCCGTGTCAGATCCGTGCACTCTTTGAGCTTGCGAAGTTGAATCAGGTGAAGCTTGATAATGTGGTTATTATTGGTGTTGATTGTCTTGGGACTTTTTCAGTGAATACGTATGCGAGTTTTCCAGAGAAACAAAACCCAACGTTATTTCTGTTGGAGTCTTTTGTAAAAAAAACAAATGATTCAGAAAAATATTTGAGGACCGCTTGTAGTGTGTGCACAGATATGGTTCCTTCAAATGCGGATATCGTTATTGGATTGTATGGTATGGATGTTGAGCATGAAATTTTGATTGAGGCGCATACGGAGAAAGGGAAAAAACTGTTAGAACATCTGCAGCTAGAAACGGGGAAAGATGTGAATCATCGTGAGACTGCAGTAAAAACTGTTCATGAGCATCAATTGAAAAAATATCAGATGTTTATCAAAGAGAAAAGTGGTTTGAAAGGTATTGCTTTGTTTGCAGAGTTTTTTGACACATGTGTGAATTGTCATAACTGTAAGACCGCGTGTCCTATTTGTTATTGTCGCGAGTGTTTGTATGAGTCTGCGGTGTTTGATGCGGAGGCATATAAGTTTTTGAGAAAAGCACAGACAAAAGGTTTGCTAAAGATGCCGCAGGATACGCTGTTGTTTCATCTGGGGCGTATGAATCATATGATTCTCTCCTGTGTGAAATGTGGTTTGTGTGAGCAGGCATGCCCAAACAATATTTTGCTTATGGATATGTTCATCCCGGCAGCTGAACGCACGCAAAAAGAGTTTTCGTATCATCCGGGGAAGGATGTCGCTGAGAAAATACCTATGATTGTGTATCGTGAAGATGAATACAAAGAAGTGGGTGAGAAGTAATATGTCGATGATTGATTCCCGATCTGTTGATTCTCAGTTTAAGTTTCTTGTTGCTAACCAAGAAGGTGGTGAGGGGATCCTGAAATGTTTCGCGTGTGGATCGTGTACTGCGCGGTGTCCGGAGATGCAGGTGAAACCGTCATGGAACCCGCGTGTGATCATCCGTAAGGCAATTCTTGGGTTAAAAGATGAGGTGTTGAACAGTGAGTTTTTATGGATATGCAGCGCGCATTCTCGTTGTCTTGATAAATGTCCGCAGAAGGTGAATGTGAAACAGGTGATGAACGCAGTACGCAATACGCGGTTGCTTGATGAGTATATGAATAATTTAAATGAGAAAAAACCTGATCATGTGCTTGATCCTAACTTGAAATATGCAATCGTGAACGATCCCGATGGTAAAGATTTGTATGAGTGTTTTTCATGTGGTACGTGTACTGCTGGGTGCCCGGAGCGAGAACTTGACCCTATGTACTCGTCTAGGAAGGTGATTAAACAGGTCGTCGTCGGATTAAAGGAACCGGTATTTGAGAATAAGTTTGTTGAGATTTGTTCGATGCATCATCGGTGTTTTACTGAGTGTCCGCAGGGTGTTGAGATACCAAAACTGATGAATGCGATTCGCAACCTTGCAATAAAAGAAGGGTATCAGCGAATTCATGAGTAGAGATCTATGACGCAGCATATGGATAAAATTGGGGCGGTTGCCATCATCGGCGCAGGTATCACAGGTGTTCAGGCCGCGCTTGATCTTGCAGATATGGGATTCAAAGTCTATCTGCTTGAGAAAACCCCTGCGATCGGGGGCGTCATGGCGCAGCTTGATAAAACTTTTCCGACTAATGATTGCTCCATGTGTATTTTGTCACCAAAACTAGTAGATTGCGCCCGTCATCCAAATATTGAGATTCATACAACAACAGAGATCACAGGGATCGAAGGTGCTGCTGGGAAATTTAGTTTGAAGATTCATCAGACGCCGCGATATGTGGATCTTTTAAAATGTACCTCCTGTGGATCTTGTGCGGAGATCTGTCCGGTTTCTCTTCCGAATGAATTTGATTATGGTTTGTCTACACGTAAAGCAATCTATAAAAGTTATCCGCAGGCGATCCCCAATGCGTATGTGATCGATAAAATTGGTGATGGGAAGCATCGTTGTGTGGAATGTGGGCGATGTGAAAAAGTGTGTAAATCCGGGGCAATCGTCCATGAGCAAAAGCCGCTGGATCGTGTGTTTTCCGTGGGTGCGGTGATTGTCGCTGCTGGTGCTCAGCCATTTGATCCCATTGTTAAACCTGAGTTTGGGTATAAGCGATACTCAAATGTGGTGACAAGTATTGAGTTTGAGCGTATTTTGTCGGCTTCTGGTCCATTTCAGGGTAAGATTCTTCGTCCGAGTGACAAAAAAGAACCTAAGCGGATCGCCTGGGTGCATTGTGTTGGATCTAGGGATAAATCAGTGGGAAATGATTATTGTTCTTCGATGTGTTGTATGTATACAGCTAAGGAAGCTGTGATTGCAAAAGAGCATCATCATGAGATTGAGCCAACCGTGTTTTATATTGATGTGCGGTCGTTTGGGAAGGATTTTGATGCGTATATTGAACGTGCGAAAAAAGAGCATGATGTTCGGTATGTGCGTTCGCGTATTTCAGAAGTTGAGGAAGATTCAAAGACGAAGAACTTGAAGATTCGATATGAGGATGAATGTGGGGAGTTGCATGAGGACGCTTTTGATCTGGTGGTTCTCTCCGTAGGACTGTGTGCTGCGAAACATAAACCACATGAGCTTGTGAAAACACTTGGTCTTTCTGAGAATGTGTTTGGTTTTGTCGATTCTGTTTCTTTTGATCCGGTGGTCACAAATGTCCCAGGTATTTTTATCGCAGGAACATTGTTGGAGCCTCAGGGAATTCCTGAGAGTGTGACGCAGGCGTCTGCTGCAGCAGCAAAAGCAGGTATGTTGTTGCGTGATGTGCGTGGGACGCTTGTTTCGCATAAAACGTATCCACTTGAACGATCTGTTGAAGAAGAAATGCCGCGGATCGGTGTGTTCATCTGTCATTGTGGGATTAATATTGGTGGCGTACTTGATATTGATGCGCTTGTAACGTCCACAAAATCTCTTGAAAACGTGGTGTATGTTGATGCAAATTTGTATTCGTGTTCTGAGGATACGCAGAAAAAAATTGTGGATGCGATTCATACCCATCAGTTGAACCGTATCTTGGTTGCAGCGTGTACCCCGCGTACCCATGAGCCGTTGTTTCAGAAGAGTCTTCGTGAGGCAGGGTTAAACCCGTATTTGCTTGAGATGACAAATATCCGTGAGCAGTGTTCCTGGGTGCATATGGATATCCCAAAGGAGGCAACGGGGAAGGCGAAAATCTTGATTGCGATGGCGGTTGCAAAGACTCGGCAGTTGGTGCCGATTCATACTGTTGAGATTCCTGTGAATCAACGTGCTTTGGTGGTCGGTGGTGGGATTGCGGGGATGAGTGCAGCGTTATCTCTTGCGGATCAGGGGTTTGATACAGTTCTTGTGGAAAAAGACCATATGCTTGGTGGTCATTTGAATAATATTTTTTATACGGTTGAGGGACTTGATGTACATGCGTTTGTAAAGGAGATTTCGCATCGGGTCATGAGTCATCCGCGTATCAAACTGTATCTTTCCTCAAAAATCAAAGATGTTAAAGGATATGTTGGCAACTATGACACATATATTGAGACATCTGCTGGTGTGGAATTGTTTAATCATGGTGTGGTTGTAGTTGCAACTGGTGTGGAAGAAAATAAACCGAAAAGTTATCATTATGGGGCGGATCCTCGGGTGATGACGCAGTCTGAGTTAGAGAAACGACTTTCTGAGATGGATTCAAGGGATGTATGCAATCGGGAAACGTATGTGATGATTCAGTGTGTGGAATCCCGGGATAATACACGGCCGTATTGTAGTAGGATTTGTTGTATGCAGGCTGTGAAAAACGCCCTGAGAATTAAATCGTTGAACCCTCGGGCTGAAGTGTTTGTTTTGTATCGGGATATGATGACGTATGGGTTCAAAGAAATCTTTTATTCTAAAGCGCGGGAGAGCGGTGTTGTATTCATCCAGTATGATTCTGATTGGAAACCTGAGATATCCTTAGGGGAACATATTAAAGTAAAAGTGAAAGACCCTTTGCTTGGGTCGGTGGATATTCCTGCGGATTATCTGATTCTTTCAACAGGGATGCAGCCGCCGAAAGATACCATGGCTCTTGCGAAACAGTTGAAGGTGCCGTTGAACAGTGACGGATTTTTTTTAGAGGCGCATGTGAAGTTGCGTCCTGTTGATTTTTCTACCCGTGGGGTGTTTCTTGCAGGGTGTTGTCATTCTCCGAAGTTCCTTGGTGAATCTGTGTATCAGGGTGAGGCGGCGGCTGCGCGGGCGGCGACGATTCTTGCTTCTGGGAAATTGGAGTCGGAACCAAATATCGCGGTCGTTGATGAAACGTTGTGTAGTGGTTGTAAAACCTGTATTCTTGTGTGTCCGTACAAAGCGATTGATGCTGTGGAAAAAAATGTTGATGGGAAACGTGTTGTGCATGCAAAGGTGAATGAAGGGTTGTGTCAGGGGTGTGGTACTTGTGTGGTTGCGTGTCCTGCGCGGGCGATCGAGCAGCATGGGTTTAACGATCGGCAAATTCTTTCAATGATTAAAGAAATTATATGATTTTTTATATTTTTTTTGCATTGATGATACCAATACAATTTTATATTAAAGATTAATTATCTTTTTGTGAACGATGAGAGGGACTATATCTCTTCAGCTTTTTGATAAGATCTAAAGATACTGTTAAGGAGCACCTGAAATAATGAGGACAATGGGCGAAGATGAATCCGAACGATTGCGGAGTGCGGAATTTGATTTTATTGATAGAACTCTTATGGGCGATGACCGGAGCAGGACTCTTTTTGATTGGTCTCCTGAGGCAATCGTTATTGTAAACAGACAAGGAATTTTTTTAGATGCAAATAAAAAACTGTATGAATGGTTGGGATACAAACCGGCGGAGGTCATCGGAAAACATATTTTAGAACTCCCATTTTTACCAGATAAAACAAAAGAAATCATTAAAGAGAATTTCGTACAACGAATGCAGGGAAAAGATATTTCAGCCTATGAAGCTGCATTTCTCCACAAGGACGGAACAGAAAAATGGGGTGAGATTCATGGAGCATTCCTCCGAGATAATACCAATAATATTACGGTTGATCTCATCATGGTTTCCGATATCACAGAACGGAAGTGTGCCGATGAGTCGTTGAGACGGTTAGCTGCTATCGTCGAATCATCTGATGATGGGATTATTGGTAAAACTCTAGATGGTATTATCACGAGTTGGAACCCTGGGGCAGAGAAAATCTATGGATATTTCGCAGAGGAAGTTATTGGTCGGCCGATTTCTCTTCTTCTTCCGCTGGAATATCCTGATGAGATAACGAAACTTCTTGAAAGAATAAAACATGGGGAACATGTGCATCATTTTGAAACCATGCGTATGAGAAAAGACGGAAAGCGTATCTATGTGTCTCTTTCGGTTTCACCGATCAAAGATGGTACCAACAATATTGTGGGTGCTTCAACGATTGCTCGAGATATCACTGAGAAAAAGAAGATGGAAGGGCAATTAAAGGAAAATGAAGAAAAATTTAGACTGTTGTTTGAAAATACGTATGATCTTATTCAAAGTGTTGATGAGCAAGGAAAATTTATTGATGTTAACCCTCGATGGTTAGAGACGTTGGAATATTCAAGAGATGAAGTAAAAAAACTTCGTTTAACTGATATTGTTAGAAAGGATCAAATTTCTCATTGCCAAGAAATATTAAAAATGATTTTTCAGGGTAAACATAGTAAAAATATTGAGACCGTGTTTCTTTCAAAAACAGGAAAAGAAATTGTTGTTGAAGGAAACGCACATGGTTTGTTTCTAGATGGAAAATTTATTGGAACCGTGGGGATATTTCAAGAGATTTCAGGTGCGAAGAAAAATTGATTGATAAAATCAAGAAATTATTGACCTGGGGTATTCTGAAAACTGAATGAAACGAGAGAAGTATACATTACATCTTAATATACGCCAAGTTCATGATTAACTTCACGATTAGAATGTGCAGAATCATTCATAGAAAATGATTAACGTATTCTGAGTGAAAAAACTAAGGCATTTAAACTATCCTCTGCGGTTACTTATTTAAAAGGAATAATACATATAAACATGTGAAATTCTAGGTAGAGTCGAAATGAAAAAAAATATAAAAAATGTATATCAGTTCAAAATAAGTCTTCAAGAAACCAAGCCCCTTATCTGGCGGCGGATTCAAGTCCCCGAGAAGTACACTTTTTGGGATTTACACGTTGCTATCCAAGATGCTATGGGGTGGAATGATTATCATCTTCATGAATTTAATATAAAAAAACCTGGTTTAAGTAATGAAGTAAGTATTGGAATCCCAGAAGAGGACTTAGATACAGAATTTCTTCCAGGATGGAAACACAAAATCGCAGATTATTTTTCCATGGATAATCAAACTGCTGAGTACATATATGATTTTGGCGATGATTGGGCACATACCATAAAACTTGAAAAAATATTTCCTCTGGAGAAGAAGGTGAAGTATCCATTATGTATCAAAGGAAAACGAGCATGTCCCCCGGAAGATGTTGGGGGTGTATATGGTTATGAAGAGTTTCTGAGAATCATGCAAAATCCAAAACATAAAGAACATAAATCTATGTTAAACTGGATTGGTGGGAAATTTGATCCTGAGAAATTTGATGTAAATAAGATTCATTTTGATAATCCTGATAGACATCTGAAAATGATGAGGGATTAAACGGTAAAGGAGTGGAACAATGTTCAAACCCAATTTCACCTACACGACACACATCGTCAATAATTTACTTAAAATCACCTCGGCACGCGAGATTATTCTGCATGCGTATTTAGTACCAAAATGGGATGTCGCTTTAAGGAAAGAAGCCCTTGTTAGAAATGCTCATTCTTCTACAAGGATCGAAGGAAACCGGCTCAGTCTGGAGCAAGTAACAGAGCTTGCTGCAGGCAGAGCGGTAATGGCAACAAGAAAAGACAAACAAGAAGTACTCAATTACCTCTACGTACTTGAGCATCTCGCTAGTTTTGCAGAACATGAAAAAATTTCTGAGAAATCAATTCTTAACGTACACAAACAAATTACAAAAGATGTCCTTGACAATCCAAAGGATTCGGGAAGATACCGTGACAGTCAGGTATATGTCGGAGATCGTAGTGGCAACGTCATTTTTATGCCGCCAAAAACCAAAGATGTTCCAACATTAATACGATCACTTATCTCCTGGTTGAACTCAGAAGAAACAAAAAAACTCGATCCAGTTTTAATTGCTGGAATCGCCCATTATGAATTTGTACGGATTCATCCGTTCATTGATGGAAATGGAAGAACTGCACGATCATTAGCATCGTTGATCTTGTTTCTGAGTGGGTTTGACATTAAACGATTCTTTGCTCTGGATGACTACTATGATTCTGACCGAAATACATACTATGCTGCATTACAAACCGTGAATCCAAAGACGCTCAATCTGAATAAGTGGTTAGAGTATTTTACCGATGGGGTTGCTGTCTCGGTTATCAGTGTCAAAGAAAAGATTTTAAGATTGAGTAGTGAAAAATTACGCAAGGATGTGAAAGGGCAGATCGCTCTTTCAGAACGACAGATGAAAATCATTGAACATCTGCAGAGGAATAAAAAAATTACTGCAGGAGATGTGGCAAAGAGCTTTAAGATTACGAGACAAGGGGCTCTTAAGGAACTTTCCAAACTGGTTGTATTGGGCGTCATTAAATTAAATGGGAAGGGACGAGGAGCCCATTACATTTTGGAATAGATGGTTGTCATTTCGGTTGTCGTTTTGGTTGTCATTTCAGATTTACGTTCATCTAAAAAAATGTATGGGCCCTTCAGGATGCAAACATGTTAACCGGAGTAATTTCAGATAAAATAATATTCATTTTTGGTGATCTTGTTTTTTTAAAACGTTTTTTGTTGCCTTTCGTTCTTTTTTTGATGCGTTCAGCCATTTGATGAAGAGTTCGAGGTGTTCTTTCGAAAACTGCATGTTTATCATATCGTTGTTCTTCAGAGGTTTCTCTTTGTCAAGGTTTTTTTGGAGTATTCTGTAGCAGTCAGGATGATATGTTTCAAGAAAATCGGTGTACGCCTCAAAAAAAAGTGTGGCGGTGGCGCATGTTTCGATAGCATAGACATGTACGGTATCGTTGTTTTCTACAAACAAAGGATAATTACGACAAACCTCTGGTCGAACTGGATAAATGATGCATTGATTCTTTTTGAGGAATGAACAGGGCAAATCGATTTTTATCTCTCCAGTCTTCAGGTTATACTTTGTATAGTGCTCAACCAAGGATTTTGGGTTAATTTTCAGATACTTTGAGATTTTCAAAATATCTGCCTCATAGAGGTTTATGACGCCTTCGATACAACAGAATGTACAGAGTGAACAATCGGAAAAATCCTGAATCGTGGTATTGATCAGCTCCTGCAAAGCTTTTGTACGCATGTTGCGTCTGTTCGAATTCATAAAAAATCCTCATTTTATCTGATTTTTCTCCGAGAAAAGAAAATGGGCCCGGGCGGATTTGAACCGCCGACCAACTGGTTATGAGCCAGTCGCTCCACCGGTCTAAGCTACGAGCCCAAGAGGATGCCGGAGCCTTAATATCGTTTCTACTACTTAAAATATAGAGATACTGTAAGAGTAAGATTCATTAATGTATACAGGTTTTATCATTAGTGATTATGACGGAGCTGGCTGTTCTTGCGAAATATCCTTTTCTTAACGATACTAAAGAGTACATTAAATCTATTGGTCTCTCTGTTGAGGAGTTGCTAAGTCATCCGTTGTATGAGAGGGCGCGTACGATTGGGATAGAACGCTTGGATAATGCGTTAAAAAATACGGATGTCGGTGATTCTTGTGTTGTGACGGATTCTGATTGTATGATGGTGGTTCTTTCGTATCCGATTGCGCGGATGGTTGCTGTTTGTGTTGGTGACACGTATTTCAAAAAACGATATGCGTTAGGGGAGGCATATTGTGCTTATCGGAACCTTCTTGATGAATCATCCTTGTTTCTATTGGATGCAGCAAAAGAACTTGGTCTTCATGCGGGGTCTATTGAAGAGAAACAGCAGATTCGGCTATACTTTAAGGATTATCTGCGATTTGCGCCTACGCATTATAAGGAATGGAACATGACGAATAGAACGATTGATCGTGGGTTTGTCACGGTCTCGCAGAAAGATCTTGCACGTATCATTCTTGAGGTTTTGCGTAAACGTATCAACGATGAACTTGATGCCCGCGAATGTGATCCTCTTGCAATTCGTATGTTTTCCGAGGATATCAAACGTTTTCAGAATATTGTCAGTATGCAGAAGAAAAAAATGGAGGCAGCACCGGTTGGAAAACTTAGTGTCGAGAAGCTTCCACCCTGTATGAAGTATATTCTTGCGGCGATTCAGGCTGGGGAAAACGTGCCGCATATGGGTAGGTTTGCTCTGGTGGCTTTTCTTCATTCGTTGAAACTTAGTCCTAATGAGATCTTGAAGTTGTTCAGTACTGCACCTGATTACGAAGAGGATAAAACACGGTATCAGGTTGAGCATATCTCTGGAAAAACGTCGTCTACTGAGTATAAGTCTCCAGGGTGTGATAAGATGCGTACGTATGGGATTTGTCCGCAGGAGAAAATCGATGAGCTTTGTAGAAGGGTTCATCATCCAGCGAGTTATTATAGTGCGAAATGGCGGCAGGAGAAAGAGAAGACATGAAGCATTTTGTGACGTTTGAGGGTATTGATGGTTCTGGGAAATCAACGGTGTCTAAACTTGTGTATGAGCGCTTGATTGCAGATGGTTTGGATGCGGTGCTGACTACGGAGCCAACTGATTCTCT
The DNA here is from genome assembly GCA_026394495.1 of Methanobacteriota archaeon. GTDB lineage: Archaea > Thermoplasmatota > E2 > DHVEG-1 > DHVEG-1 > CAIYYQ01. The sequence continues at coordinate 51,154 of JAPKYE010000009.1, forward strand.
TGTTGGTAGATTTGTGAAGCAATGTATTCAGACGCAGAATGATCCGTTTGTGACCTCGTTTGCTTTTGTAGCTGATCGTATGGATCATTGTCGATTGATTAGGCAATGGTTGAATGAAAAAAAGATTGTTCTCTGTGATCGTTATGATGAGTCAACGTTTGCGTATCAGGCTGCGCAGCTGGATGGGACAATTGAGGATCCTATCAGATGGCTCAAGGAGCTTTCTAATAATCGTATAATTGTTCCAGATAGAACGTTTCTTTTTGTGCTTTCTCCAGCGGATGCACTCGCTAGAATTCAGCATCGGGAATCGTTGATTCCTTTTGAGCGGCAGGCTTTTTTGGAAAAGGTGAACAAGTACTATCTTAAGGTTTGTAAGGGACGACGATTCAAAAAGATCGATGCAATGGAGTCAGTTGAAATACTTGTTGATTTCTGTTATCATGATATTGTCGACTAATCCTTTTATACACCATCTGTTTTTCTCTTTTAGGGAATACATGAATGAGGTTTGTTTGTGATTCGAAGGTTCAAATATGTTTTGTTTGATATGGACAACACATTGCTTAAAGATCTTGTGGTTTCTGTTGTTGCTACACAGAAAGGATTCACAAAGAAACTAGATGCACTCCTTGAAAGTTCAATAGTATCTCATGAAAAAAACAAAGAAATAGCTCTTCTGATGAAAGGGATGAGCTGTGGCGAGCTCCTTGATATTTTTAGAACAATCCCCATCCAGGATTATGCAGAGGACGTAATCATTGCTTTAAAGAAAAAAGGGATTCGCACAGGGATCGCTACAAATAGCTATTTGTTTCTCGCTGAAGACTTACGGAGGCGCTTGGGGGTTGATGACGTGTATGGAAACACGCTTGTTGTAAGAAATGGAGTGATCACTGGTGAGTTACTGTTGCATAACACGTCTCTAGAAAAAAAATTTGATGGATGTCGGATGCACCCGATTTGTAAACGATCTATTGTTAATCGTATCTGCGAAGCATACAAGATATCACCCGGGGAAGTGATAGCGGTCGGTGACGGACGAATCGACATCTGTATGTTAGAAACAGCGGGGTTGGGAGTTGCATTTAATGCTTCATTTGAGGTTCAGCAGCATGCTGATATCAGCACCAATGATCTGCGGGTGATTCTAAAGTATATTTAGGTTGGTTTGTGGTAGATTCCGTTTTTGAGTTTGTTGTTGTGATAGGCGTCGTAGGCGGTAAGATCGAAATCGCCATGTCCGCTGTTTGTAAACAGAATGATTTTTTTCTCTTTTTTCTTTTTGCAGATTCGTGCAAAGTCGATTGCTGCACGGATGGCATGTGCGGATTCCGGGGCGACGATGAATCCTTCGGTTTGTGCAAAGATCATCGCTGCCTCAAAAATCTCTTCTTGGTTGTATGCTAAAGCCTCCATGTATCCTTCTTTGGTGAGTTTTGAGAGTAGTGGTGAATCGCCATGATATCTGAGGCCACCTGCGTGAATCGCAGCGGGAACAAACGTATGTCCTAGAGTATACATTTTTAGAAGTGGTGTGAGACCTACGCTGTCGCCGTAATCATATCGGTATTCTCCTTGTGTTAATGTGGGGCAGGCAAGTGGTTCAACTGAGACAACCTTTAGGTCAGGTTTTTTTCCTCGTATTTTATCTTGAATGAATGGAAAGCTTGTCCCGGAGAAGTTGCTTCCGCCTCCGACACATCCACAGATGATATTTGGGTATTCATCGAGCATTTGGAACTGTTTTTTTAGTTCCAGGCCTATGATGGTTTGATGGAGTACGACATGATTTAAAACTGATCCAAGGGCATAGTGGGTGTTGTCATGGGTCGCTGCATCTTCTACTGCTTCACTGATGGCGATACCAAGACTTCCTTGGGTATGGGGGTTTTTTTTGAGGATTTGTCTTCCTACGTTCGTATGTTTTGTAGGACTTGGGAATACTTCTGCACCCCATGTCTCCATAAGGATTCTGCGGTATGGTTTTTGTTCGTAGCTGCATTTCACCATGTAGACGCGACATTGAAGATCAAAGAGGCGGCAGCTGAATGCAAGTGCTGATCCCCATTGTCCTGCGCCGGTTTCGGTGACGAGGCGTTCGACGCCTTCTTTTTTGTTGTAGTATGCTTGAGGGACTGCGGAGTTGGGTTTGTGGCTTCCTGGTGGGCTTACGCCTTCCCATTTGTAGTAGATTTTAGCGGGTGTTTTAAGGTATTCTTCTAAGCGTTTTGCTCGGTAGAGTGGTGTTGGTCTCCAGATGCGGTAGATTTCTCGTACTTCGGTTGGGATGGGTATGTATCGTTCTCTGCTCATCTCTTGTTTGATGAGTTCCATGGGAAATATTCTTTTCAGATCATCTGGTCCTGCTGGTTTTTTTGTTTTTGGGTTCAAGGGGGGATCTAAGGGTGTTTTGAGGTCTGCTTGTATGTTGTACCATGTTTTGGGGATGTCGTTTTCATCGAGGAGTATTTTTGTTCTTTGCATAAAATATATTATGGTTTTACGACTATATAAATATTTCCTAAATTGTACATTATAGTACAATTTTGTACATTAATGGACAATATTTAAATACTATGAAAACAGTATAAATTATCGATATGTGGAACACCATCGCGAAATATTTTACCAAATACCCAAAAAGAGCAAAAATAGCACAAAAAATGCTTGAATACGGATTAAAAATCAAAGATGATAAAATATACTGTGCAGACATAGAGCTCTCAGATTCAAAAATCGCACGAGCATTCGATGTCGACCGACGAGCAATCACCGCAACAATCGAAGTGATTACTACACATCATGAATTACAAATAATCTTTTCCAAACTTAGACCCACCTGTCATCTTAAAGATGTCGCAGCACACATGAACTGGGGCGTCATCGAAATCATCCCCAAAGATCCAAGTATGCCCGGGATACTCTCCGCGGTCGCAAGCATCATTGCAGAACATAACATAAGCATTCGACAAGCAATCGTCGATGATTTTGAATTAGCCGAAGAACCACGGTTATTTATCGTAACAGAAAAACAGATACCCGGAAGCGTTATCCCAAAGATACGCGACGCCAAAGGAGTCAAAGCCGTCCTTATTTACTAAAAAACAAGCGTAGTAAATTTTTTTTTTCATCAGAAACAATACTTGATGATGCCAAAAATAAGCAAGCGGAAAAAAAAATAAAATAAATAAAAAAAGTAGATTATGCGATCGTTATCTCTTTATTCAGATACACATCTTGTATCGCATGTAATAGTCGTATTCCGTCTTCCATCGGTTTCTGGAATGCTTTTCGCCCGGAGATAAGTCCTGTGCCGCCAGCGCGTTTGTTGATGACTGCGGTTCGTACGGCTTGTTCGACATCATTGCTTCCTGAGGGACCACCGGAGTTAATCAACCCGATTCGTCCCATGTAACAATTCATCACTTGATACCTGGTTAAATCAATGGGATGATCGGTCATTAGATCTGTATATGCTTTGTTGTCTGTTTTTCCATATTTCACAGAACCCTTGTTTAACGCTAGATACCCGCCATTCGTCGTAGGAAGTTTTTGTTTTACGATATCAGCCTCAATCGTTGCACCTAAGTGATTTGCCTGGCCAGTGAGATCCGCGGCCTCATGATAATCCTTTCCGTCAACCTTAAACCCTGAGTTACGAAGATAACACCAAAGAATCGTAGCCATCCCAAGTTCATGCGCATATTTGAACGCCTGGCTGACTTCTTGGATCTGCCGTGTTGATTCCGGGGAACCAAAATAAATTGTGCAGCCGACTGCTGCTGCCCCCAGGTCCCATGCTTGTTCAACATCTGCAAACATGATCTGGTCAAACCCATTTGGGTACGTCATCAGTTCGTTATGGTTGATTTTCACAATAAACGGGATGCGATGCGCGTATTTTCGGGAGACTGTACCAAGACATCCAAGTGTTGATGCGACTGCATTACATCCACCTAGGACTGCAAGTTTCACGATGTTCTCTGGATCAAAATACATAGGATTTGGGGTAAATGATGCTACTGCGGAATGTTCAATGCCCTGATCGACAGGAAGAATTGATACGTATCCGGTTTTCCCAAGGCGACCATGATCGTATATTGATTTCAGATTCCGAAGAACCTGCTCCGGTCGATCTGTTGATTCAAAAATCCGTTCGACAAAATCAGGGCCAGGGAGATGTAAGTTTTCTTTGCGGATTTTTTCGCATTTATGATTTAACAGAGAATCCGCATCTGCTCCTAGGTATTCTCGTATGATTTCAATATCATTACTTTCTTCGCGTTGCATAATCTCCTCTAATTCAACCATTTATCTCAACCCTTTATCTAAAAAAGAGAACGAGTTCGAAGACAAAAAGCTTTCCTATGTAGAAGATACTAGAGTGTTACTTTCTGAAGGCGTTCACCTAGTTTTTCGATCATATCCTTAGTCATTGTTTGTAGATTGTAGCTAGGTTTCCATCCCCATTCTTTCCGTGCAGCACTGTCATCGATGGATTTTGGCCAGGAGTCTGCTATTGCTTGTCGGAAATCAGGTTTGTAGTCGCATTTGAACTCAGGGATGTGTTTCTGGATTTCTGCCGTAAGTTCACCAACTGAGAAGCTCATCGAGGCGAGATTGAAATCGCAATGATGTTTGAGTTTACTGAAATCTGCTTCCATAACATCAAGGGTTGCTTTCAGGCAATCAGGCATATACATCATTGGCAGTACCGTATCTTTTTTAACAAAACAGGTGTACTTCTTGTTCTTTATTGCTTCGTAGAAAATCGCAACCGCGTAATCGGTAGTCCCGCCGCCAGGGAGTGTTTCGCTGCTGATAATACCGGGGTACCGTACACCGCGGACATCTAAATTGAATCGCTTGCAATAATAATCACTGAGGAGTTCACCAGCAACTTTGGTTACACCATACATGGTTTTTGGTTTCAATACGGTTTCTTGAGGGGTATTTTCTCGTGGTGTCTCCGGGCCAAACGCTGCGATTGAACTGGGAACAAAGATGCGAGTCATCTCTTTTTCACGGGCGATCTCTAAAATATTGTACAACCCGTTGATATTCACATCCCAGCAGATCATCGGTTTTTGTTCTCCTACTACCGAAAGGATCGCGGACATGTTATAGATCGTATCAATATCATACTGGTCGATAATTTTTTCTACCGTTTCCCTCTTGGTGATGTCTATAAATTCAAAAGGACCTGAGTTCAATAGCGTGTCACTTGGCTGGGTTTTTCTCCCTGTTGCGATCACGTTGTCATTGCCATATTTTTTTCTTAGTTCTGTCGTCAATTCTGAACCAATCTGGCCTACTGCTCCGGTGATAAGAATTTTTTTTGTCTTTTTTTGTGCCATATGAAAATCTCCAATCTGGTATTATTCATCCCTATAGATACTTTACTGTTCACCACTGTATTCTCTGTCTTCAGTGACGCCATCTAATTTTTTTGGCGGGCCTGGGTGGATGATGTATCCTTTTCGTTTTTTACGCCAGTGTGCCCATCGAGCCAGCATGAGCGGTAAGACAACAATGGAAGTGATTAACGCATAGATGAGTGTGAGTGCAGTAATGATTCCAAACTGTTGTAAAGGTGGGATAGGAGCTAGCACAAGCACACCAAAGCCAAATATGGAACTTAAAGCAGCGATAAATATAGCGCTCCCTGTTCGTGAGATTGCTTCAGAGACAGCAGTTGTTACATTACCTGTCTGATCAGCAGTAAATCTGAACCGCTCCACGATATAACACGCATAGTCAATACCAACACCAATAGTGATACATGTAACCATAATTGTCAAAACATTCAATGAATATCCAATAAAATACATTGTTCCAAGCACCCAGAGTATGGAGACTGTGACTGGAATCATTGCAATAAGACCAAGTATCGGGTTTCGATAGATCAAAGACAACATGATAAATGCGAGAATAAAACACATAATGGTAGAGGAAATTTGGCTTTCCACCAAATTTTCCATGATGGTTAAAGTGATGAGCATGTTCCCTGTAACAATAACTGATACATCCCCATAACTGGTAAGATCATCTTCTAGTTCTTCATTTAGTACTTTCAATTGTTTTGTGAGATCTCCACTCTCTGAACCAGCACCAGTATTAACCCTAATTATTGTTGCCGTATATTTGTCTTGATCTTTGTAGAGAATGCCCTGTACTTGCATCCTATAATCAGCGCTGTCATACAGATAATCATATAACTCGTATACATCTTCGTCAGATTTCGGCAGATTCGTTGATTCATCGATATTATATGCAGTAATTAGGGATTGATTATTGGCGACTGCTTGTTGGATGATGGTATGTATACTTTCAGTTTTTGTGCTACCATCAGTTTTTCGTGTCACATATTGATCGTCATTAATATTTTTATGAGTAGTTGTAAGTCCTTGTAGTGTCTGTACCGTTGCAACATTTCCCTCAAGTAGAATGTATTCTTGATCCTGACTTGAAAAGGGAAAATCTTCGTTTATCTTGCTTAAGATGGTGATTGCAGGATTATCTTGTGGCATGAATTTATTCATGTCAAACTCTGATTTCAGTTGCGAAATACCTGTACCCATGATTATACAAATGAGAATTGTCACAACAAAGACTTTTTTCTCATGACGAATAAGAATTTGTGCAAGGTGCCCCATGACATTTTGTCCTGAAAAGATCTGTTTCTTTTGTTTTACTTTTATTTCCTTCTTCTTTCTATCAACAATATATCGCAGTGCGGGTAGGAACGTCATGCTGATGATGAAGGTATAGGTGATACCAAGGGCTAAAAAGATCCCAAAGGTTTGTATTGGGGGGATACTAGCTGTAAGAAATGAAAGGAACGCAATAGCTGTCGTGAACCATGCGAGAAAAATAGCTACTCCCACTTCTTTTATTGATAGTCGTATTGCCTCTGCGGCGGTTCTCCCCTTACTTAATTCCGTTCTATAATTGTACAAAAGGTTAACTGCATATTCTACCCCCAATCCTATATTGAGAGGAAGCAACGCAACAAAAATGATGTTAAAAGAAAAACCTAGTAAGGCCATCGAACCAAACAACCAAATGCACGAAAAAGCAAAAACTATGATTGGTAGAAACATATAGGATGGTCTCCTGAAAGCGAGGAACAGAACGCAGAGAATCATAATAAAAATGGAGGGTCCAATGATGGTCATTGAGTCCATGCTCGCTTCTTCCATCTGGGTACTAATGATACTTTCACCGGTTACTTGTACTGATATTGATTCAAATTTAGTGTCAAATTCTTTGATTTCATTGATGATATTGTTGTTGGTACTTTCGTCACTTGTGCTGTCCAGTTGAATGATAATGATGCTGGCTTTTGGAGTTTTTGTCTGTTCATAATCTTTTGAAATGAATGAGAGCGCGTTCACCCGTAAATCGTTGAATAATTGGGGAATCATGGGAAATATGGTGGTTGAAACACCGCTGTCCGGTGCGTTGTCTGTATAGGTCCATGTTTGTTCTAAATCTTTCAATGAAAATGTATCAGGGAGCATTTCAGTCATGCCTGAAAAGTCATCTACATTAATGTCGTACTTCTGTAACATCCGCGAGACGAATGCACCAAGTATTGGTCTCTGCTGGAGTCGCTCAATACGATCAAATAAATAACTCGTGTTTATTACAATACGTCCGCCAGGTCGATTCAGCAGTGGGGTCTGATAATATCTTATACCTGCAGTGAAATTGGAAAGTTTAGCTGGTAATTCAAAAGAGCTGTAGTGAGGAGCTATTCCAAATTTTCCAAGTTCATCTTTTGGTACAATGATGTTGATTCTATTGTTGTTGAAATCAAAGGTAATGTTTGCTGTGTCAATAGCTATTGGGAAAAACATTTCCTGCCCGGGTGGTTCAATCCATAGATAAACGTCGTTTTTATACGATGGGGATAATGTGTGATTTCTGATGCTTTGGATAATATGCTTTATATTTCCAGATAATCCACTTCCTATTTCCCAAACAGAAGTAGCTGGTTGAATGCGTGCAGCTATCTGATATTTCATACTGTATTCTGGAGGGGTTAACAAGTTTTCAAATTCTATGTACCACTCCATAGTACTAACTCTTGATAATGGTGGTTTATTTGTTGATTTAAAATATGAAAGGTCATATACTTCTATGGAAAAAGTTATAGTATCATTATCTTTTGATATATAGTAATTTTTTATGTCCGTACTATCAGCTGATTTTCCTTTTGAAATATGTGGATGAATATTGTAATCTACGGGTTCATTTGGATCAGCGGTGTTTAAAATGTTTGTTTCCAATTGAGTAGACTCGTTTAATAGATCGTTTAATGCAATTTCGATCTGATTATCTGTGCAGTTTTCCAAAGATTTGTAAAATTCCATCTGACAAACAGTGTCTACGAAGGTAGTAATTGCGACGGTACTGTTAACACCTGGAAGTTTTTCAATTTCTTTTTGGATTTTGTACTGGTCTCGCAACGCTTGTGGGGTGATGGTGCTATCTTCTTGCTGTTTTTCCACAAAGGCAAGCAAGACCTGTTTACTCATACCAAAATAGTCAGATATTCTATTGTTTGCTTTAACAAGTTCATTATCTGGAGCAAAATTTTCGAAATTTGTTTTGAATTGAAGGCCGGGGATGAAGATTGAAAAACCTATTGTTACTATGATGACTAGTGTAACGACAAGCCATGGTTTTTTCTGGATGATTGATCCTAGCGTTGATAACACTATATTCGCCTCTTAGTGATAATGATTAAGTAATATATTTGTGGCTGCATTATATAAAACATATATTAATATTTTCTATATATTTATATTTTCTTCAGAGGTATATAAAAAAGAGGTTCTTCCTTTTAAAGAAGAATCTAAGGTTAATTTTGTATGATTTAGTAGGTATTTGATTCAAGATATATCATGATCACACCCGTATGTGGTCCTTCTGAGTCAACTGATTCGGGGATGTTAAGCGTGACTTGTACCCATACGAAATCTGATTCATCGCTGATTGCGTTGGTATTGTTTTCTGAGAATCTCACATGTGTGGTTTCATCCCAGGATGTGGGGATCGTATAAATTAGCCTATCAGATATGTTGGAACACATGTTAGATGGATCACTGTCTCCGGCAGCAAGGGTCCACGCTGTGGTATTTGCTGGATGTACCGTTGTTCCATTGTCGTACATAAGGACACTGCTGTTATCAGTAGCGTTATCTGCAGCATTTGCGGATCGGTTTCCATGAAGCCATATCTGCATGTATGTTTCGTTAAGGGATGTTACGGTAATGTGGGTTATATTAAGCGAAAAGACTTCTTCGTTGACGATTCCAAAGGCTGCGCTAAAGGAGACGTTTGTGTTTGTTGAGTAGTTTCCAAGAATAATCGTTAAACTTACGTTTGTGCTGTTGCTTCCTATGATTCGGAGGACACGGACGCCATCGGTGGAGTTATCGGATCCAATGTATCTGATACCTGCGTCACTTGGATGTACGATGGTGTATTCATACTGTACTTTGGTGATTGCGTATTGGGTTGCAAAAACCATAGTGACGACTAGGGTGAGAATACCAAGGATGAGCCAGCGTCTGTTTATTTTCATGATAACCTCTCCTCACATGTCTAATGTTATCATGATTACTTCTGACAAAAATGGTATTTAAAGCTATGGTGGAAAACTATCAAAATGGAAAAATACCAATAACAAATCTACGACACAAATACAATCCAAAGAATCAATAAAAAATATCTGTTACTATCGAGGATGCAACCCGGATTCCTTTACTAGCACAGGAGTGATCTCCTCCCAAAATAGCGCTGTTATATGCACCCCATGTACACCTTTTACGACCTTCAGCTGTTTCATCGTATCAAGTGCGATATCATATCCTTCTTTTTTCTCATCACTCGCATTGTTCATTCGCTGTTCAATTTCATCAGGAACATCAACACCAGGGACATGATATTTCATCCGCTCCGTCATCTTCTTTGATTTAAGCGGTGTCACCCCTGCAAGAATATGGGTTTTTTTATCAAGTCCCCTGGATCGGACATCATCCATCCACCCAAGGAAATGATCCACATTAAACACACTTTGCGTCTGGATGAAATCTGCTCCTGCAAGAATCTTTTTTTCCAGCCGATCTATGGTAAGTTCATACGGCTCCGAATACGGGTTTGCTGCAGCACCAATAAACATTATAGGTTTTCCTGCAGGAATCACTTCCCCGTTTTGAAACAACCCGTCATCACGCATCTGTTTTATGATCTGTATAAGCTGAATGGAATCAATATCATAGACTCCTTTTGCGCAAGGATGATTCCCAAATGATTGATGATCCCCGGTGAGACACAAGACATTCCGAATATCAAGGGCAGATGCTCCAAGGATCTCACTTTGTAATGCGATGCGATTTTTATCACGGCACGTCATCTGCAGGATTGGCTCCATGTTCATCTGATGAAGAAGACAGCATCCGGCAAAACTTGACATACGCACTACCGCTGTCTGGTTATCTGTTACGTTAAACGCATCTGCGTATCCTCTGAGAAGAATAGCTTTGTTTTGTATCTTCTGTGGGTCTGCACCCTTCGGAGGACCGATTTCAGCGGTGACCGCAAATCGCCCGTCGTTAAGGATTTGTTCAAGGTTGCTGCGAGCGGTCATGATTAACTATCCTCCTTGTTTGGGTTGCTTTCTGCCAATCCTTGGGTTTTTGGATTGTTTTCAACTGTGCAAGTCGTCCTTTTGACTTCAGTTGTTTGTACACAAGATCCCATATGCATTCCAACTCTTCGTCAACTTCGCAGCATCCGTTTTTTGCTCCACCGCAAGGGCCATTAAGCATGGATTTCGGACAGCGGGAAACTGGGCAAAGACCAGAATAATTATCAACCACACATTCCCCGCATTGAATGCATCGTTTTTCAAACTCGTTGGTATGCTTGATTTCCCCTAAAAACAGTGTTTCAGTTCCCGTGATAACATCGGCATCCTGTGCAAGTTCCCGTACTGTTTGTATTCCATTTCCACAGGCAAACACAATGATTTTTTTTGCTTGTAGAAGTTCGTCGTGATGTGTTTTTAATAGTCGTTTGTTGTTTTGCAGATGACATGCAGGGTCAAGGACAATCCATCCTGTAACAATTATTTTTTTTTGTTCCAGGTTCATTTTCATCTGGATGATTTCTTCTTCGCCGCCGGTGTGGCAAAGGGTTGCGCATTCGCTGCATCCGATGAGAAAGGCAGGTCCTTTGTCAACCTGTTTCAGGATATCTTCAAATGATTTCTGCCTTGTTACAATCATGTGAACAAACGAAGAGAAAACCGGTTATTAAGATTTTGTATCGGGATGCGTTATTTCTTTTTTTTCTGTTGTTTATACACAACAGCGGCAAGGATGCATAGGGAAACACACATAGCGACTGCTAGCACTAACGGGATGTTATTTGGTTCAATCGTCTGATTGGGTAGTTTTGCGATATATTCATTTAATAATTTTTCCAGGTTTTGTAGTTTTTCTTGTGTAATGTTTTCCTTTGGTATCTTTGTTTCATTGTTGATGATGGCAGATGGATAGCTCAGACCACGAGCCTGCATTTCTGTTTTATTTATTGAATATTCATCAGCTTTTACATCTACATTTTTTATATTGATGATGATTTTTCCTGAGTAATTTGTCTCATATCGCTGTTTTATGTCTTGCATGATTTCATGTGGTACTCTGCATGAACCGCAGGATTCTGAATAATAGAAATCAACGATTACCATTTCTTCAGTAGCAGTTCCCTGGACGATTAATAGAGTAAACACCAAAAAAATGATTATACCTGATAAGAGATTATGTGTTTTCATATTGTTTCATCCCCCTGAGACTACAGGTGGCGCAATTGTAAGGTTGTCTCCTTCTTTAATTTTTTCATTAAGATTCGTAAACATATTATTTTTTGTTACAATCATGAATTGTTTATCTTTTTCAAATACTGGATATCGTTTGATGAATTCATCAACCGCATGCCAGAGTGTATCCCCTGAAAGTATATCAAATAAGAGTTCTTGTTTTCCGGTGATGTCTTTGTATCGTCCGATGAGTTTTATTGTGATCTTCATATTTTTTATTCCTCAAGAAATTCAAAGCTATGTTTTCCACAGCAAGAACAAGCAGGATTTTTTTGTATGTTCATTTGTTCAAAACATTGTTTCCATATGTCGTATATAATTAAACCAGATGGTTTCTCTCCAAGAAGTATTTTTATTGTTTCCATGCATTGAATTGATGCAACAATGCTTGGTAGTATGCTAAATGTTCCTTGATCACTATTGGATGATGAAGAAATATTTTGAGAGATGCAGCGTATACACGGTGTTTTCCCAGGGATTATCCCCATAGTCATTCCTATGGTTCCTGCGACGCCACTGTACACCCAGGGGATGTTGTTTTTCACAGAGGCATCGTTTATAAGAAGTCGTGTCTTTATGTTGTCGGTTCCATCAAGGATAATGTCAGTTTTGTGAACAAGTTCTTCGATGTTGTTTTTATCTGCTTTTGTGTTGATCCCTTTGATTGTGATTTCGGAATTTATCATTGAAAGTTTTTCTTCGAGGATCATGCTTTTTGTTTTTCCGATGTCATCTTCGGTAAATAGAGATGTACGATGAAGGTTTGAAAGTTCTATGATGTCATCATCGATGATTTTTATGGTTCCTACGCCGGTGCGGGCGAGAAGGTTTGCGCTGTTGCTTCCAAGGCCGCCACCGCCTATAATAACAACTGTGCTTTGTTGGAGTTTCTGTTGTTTTTGTTCGCTGAACTCTGGTACTAGTAGTTGTTTTTTGTATCGTTCTTTGTTGATTGTTTGTTTCATGGTGTTGCACCTTCTTGATTCTCTTGTTTTTTGGGTGAACTCATTAATTCTTTTGCTGGGTTTCCAACATAGGTTTTTTGTGTTTCGAGAACTCGGTTTTTTGGGACAAGCGCCCCAGCTCCTACTACGGAATGATCATTCATTATCACACCAGGCATGATGATCGCTCCTGCGCCAACTACGCAGTTGTTGCCGATGTTTACTTTTTGTACTGTGATGGTCTGTTTTTCATAGTTGTGGATATGTGCGTAGATGATTGCGTATTCACCCATGGTGCTGTTGTCACCAAATTCGGTCATACAGGGGTCTTTGATGATGCCGCCTACTAGGCTGTGTTTCCCGATTTTCATGCCTATTAGTCGCATATACATGGTTTTTATATGTCCCATTGGTACGATCTCCAGGGTTTTTCGTATCGGTGTGTACAGTTGGCAGAACAGCATCCATTTGAACGCGGTATTGTTCGTGTAGTCGTATTCGTATGTTCCTTCTTTGTAGGTGATGTGAAAAATGCGGATGAAGAGCCCTGAACTGAACATCTCGGAAACAATGAGTAAAAGAATTTCTAAGGTGATGATAAATGGTAAGAAAACAAAATCAATGAGTCTATCAAAGTGGATAACATAAAGAAGAAGCAGTTTTACAGTGATGATTGTAGGTATAAAACCTACAGAAAAAACAACGATGGGAATTGCAGATAGGAGAAATATTCGAAACCCTGATGATCCTTTTCGTTTGTGTTTTTTGTTTTGGGTTGTCTCGGTCATTAGAAAAAGAATATCTTGAAAACGGTAATAAAGATTATGCGCTCACAAAAATGCTGGTTTTGTTGTTCTAATTGATGATTTCTGCGTATTCGGTATCTGCAAGGCTCATGTTTTCTAAATATCCTTGGACATCGCTTTGTTTGAATGCATTGTTCGCCGATCGTTGGTATTGTGTTGCGTTTTGGAAATGCATTTGATTTTCAAAGGAAAGATTCATTCCCAGATGGTGTTCGTAGGAGTGAAACACGGTTTTTGAAAGTGTAACTAGTGTTGTTGCGATGGATTCGTTGACTTGCACATCGCTTTCCGTGAACATCTGTGATTTACTCCCGCTCTTACAATCAATATAATGCGGGGAAACATGTTCGTTGTCGATCCATAGCCATCGTTCTTCTCCTTTCATAAGTGGGAATATGTAATCTGTTTTTGTGTTGTTTTCATCTTCAGGATAGCATATGCGGTTGATGATTTGTCGTTTTGTTGCATACGGTGTCTCGCCTTTTGTCGAATCAAGGAGCACCCAGCCGTATCCTGGGCAGTAGTATTCGACCATGTAGTGCATCTGGGTCCAGAATCCTTGATCGTTGTGAGCGAGGAGGACGCGTGCTGGAATATTATTTGCCCGGAATAATGCGCAGGCAAGATGTGATCGTCCCACGTTTTCTCCATTGAGTAAAAGCGTGGTGAGTGCATCTTGTGAGAAGAAAACATTGCTGTTTAATTGGAGGACAAAAAAGAAGTATCGATGATTTTTAATGAACGATGCAACAGTTTTAGTATAGGGGATCAGATCATCGTTTCCCCTAAGGAGTTGGTGTGCTTTCATTTGTATAAGTAGGTTATCTTTTTGTACGACTTTGGTTGCAGTAAGCCAGATTTTTGTTTCATTAGGAAGATTATTTGGATTGGGTAGTTTTACATAGGTGGGGATGTCATCGAAGGTATGGTTTTGTGTGAGAACCCAGCAGGCGAAATGGATGAATGCATCTGTATCTTTGTTGAGATGGCTGATCGTGAAATTGATAACCTTGTTTGGTTCATGTGTGTCGTTTTCGATGCGATAATTCTGTATGTCTACGGTGGTGTCATTATAGAGTTCTAAAAAAATAGGGATTTGATGACCGTATTCAGGTGGGAAACAAAACCTGATATGGAATTCACTGACGTTTTCTGAGGTGTTGATGAAGAGATAGTGTTCACCTCTGAGGAGAACGAATTCTTGTTGTATGTCGGTGGTATCGTTGGGTTTTTCAGATGTACTATGTATAATTGTTGCTGGAATCGTTGATCCAATAACGAGGAGAATGAGTATGATTGAAGCAGTATGTCTTGTTTGTGTTTTCATATATTCACGTGTGTTATGTGGTATTATATTTGTCCAGAGCCTATTTATATCTTCGTATATTGGTGCGCTATGGGGGATATCTATCTGTATGTAGTGTGTTAGGGTGGAATTTGCACCTGGATGCATGTTTCCTTGTAGTTGGTATACTGTTTGTTTTACTGAGTACGTTGTTTGCGACGCAGTATGCTACAACAAAAGTTTCTTTTCAGTATGCGGTTGTTCATCGTTTTTAGAGCGTATTGTATTTGTCAAGGTAACCCATTCCTCTTGTATGCTGTTTGAATAAACCGAAAAATCAATGCAGACCTTCAGTCATACTCTTCTGCATGGATGGGATGCAACAGTGGCCTGCTGAAGCAGTGCAACTTATCAAAAAACAAC
>JAPKYE010000002.1 GCA_026394495.1 Methanobacteriota archaeon
TATTGCTTCTTTGTATGCGTCCATCGAAGAGATAGGGGTGAAAGGGAAGATACTCATATTGGACCGTGGGTTCTTTTCAGAAGATGTGATAGATTTTCTTTCAGGAAAGAAAGTGTTTTACATACTTCCTACAAGACGGAATAGTAAGTTGTATGATGTGAGAATACATCTGAACAAGCATCTTTTTTACCATGATCGGTTAATTAAATGTGGGAAAAGAAAGCATAACGATTATTTTCTTTATCTGTTTGAAGACACCCAGTTAAGGTTGGAGGAAGAGAAGAATTTGTACAAGATGTTTGATGAAAAGAAAATAGATGGAGGCTCATTGAAAGAGAATATGACGGTCTCGGGGGATATATTGATAGTTTCAAATATGGATGTTGATGCCAGTGAGATATTCATGCTCTATAAGAAAAGAGACGGAGTGGAGAATCTCTTTGATGTGTATAAGACAACGTTGAATGCAGATAGAACATATCTCAGGGATGATGCAAGTATCTTTGGACATGTTTTTTTTTCCTTCCTCTCTCTTTTTGGTTATTGTACGATACATCAACTCATTAAAAAAGCGGGTCTGGAAAGTAAGTTTTCTCCTATAGATTTGTTGGAGGAGTATAGCAAAGTGTATCGTGTGGATTGTGGAGATAAGGTACTGTTATCTGAGGTTCCAAAGAAAGTGCATAACTTGGATAAAAAATTGGAGACAAACATATTCCCTAATTAAGCGGAGTTAAGGTTTCTTAATATAAAATTATCATATTGGGCGCGATGAAAAACGTAATTTATCGATCCTAGTTTTGGTTGTTTTATTTGGTGAATACTAAGAAAACGGAATCTATTTATGGCTGTAAAACGACCTTTGGAAAATGTAAAACCTATGATTTGATATTTTTCTTTTAATTCATTTTTTAAATAAAAACCTATTGATCCGTATGCTTCATAATTAGCAACATGCATATTATGAGCCCATAAAGCTACTTTTGTATCTTCTCCAAATAAAGCACTAGTCCACAATGTGTTTTGCGCCATATACAAATCCCTGTAATTTTTTTGTATATCGTATCTATATCCGTATCCAACATCATTTGCTTGTTTAATGTTTAAAACAATTTGTTTGATAAATAGATATTCAAACTCTGATGAAGCAGAAATAAATTCATTTCTGAAATCTTCAAGCTTTGTTAGTAAAATATCAACATATTGATCTATTTCTTCTTTTTTATCCAAGGTCATATTTGAATAATAAATATATAAATTTGAGCTATAATTTGAGCCCATTTGTTTAATTTCATCTAAAAACTGTACGCAGTCTTCAGGTAATGAAATATTAGTGTTATCAAAATATTTTTTTATTATATCTGATTGGTACGTCATTTCTTGACAATCCACGCCAATAAAATATATTTTATCTGCATCAGATTTATGCTCATTATATTCTTTCATCCAAAGCAATAAATTTTTTACTTCTTCAGTACTCCAAGTCCAGAAATGCATAATATTCTTCATTATATTGTCAATATCTCCCTCCCCTTTAGTAACAAAATTATTAATATAATACGATTCACCCATATCACATTCAAACGCAAATATTTTAAAGCCGTAATTTTCAACTAAATATTTAAAAATTCTATGTTTAAGCTGAAAGAACTCTTTTGTTCCATGAGTTGCCTCACCTAAACCCACAATTCTACAATCAGACAAATATGCTAAACTTTCTAAATCTGCATCACTTAACTCCAGAGGTGAACTGCGTAATGGATAAATTATTTTATTTAACGATCTAACAATTGATAAATATGAACTATCCATCCCATTTATTTTAGCCAACGGAACTTCTCCAGTCCCCGCTTTATCCACAAAAAACATTTGTGTCAGTGGTTTTTTCTCTAATGTTATTTGGTTATTTTTTTCAATATTAACTGTAAGTCCTGTAACATTAAAACTTACACATAAAAAAAGTAGTATGATCGTTAAAGAGATAATCTTGTTTTTTTGCATATGCTGTCACCTAAACAAATTATATATCATACAATTAATATATAAATATATCCAATCTGTGCGTAAATAATACGTAAAATAATATTACATTTTACACAAATCTAATGCTTTCCAGATTCATCGGCGCAGCTGTCGATGTGTTAAATTTTTTATGGACCGATGAAGCAATATCAATGCATTTTGATTCTTCACCATGACCAAAGATGATACGCTCGGGCCTTGGAGACATATTGTTAAGAAATCCCATAAGCTGCCTGCGGTCACTATGCCCTGAAAAACCATCGCAGGTCTCTACATTCATGTTCACCTTCAGATTCACGATGTTTCCCTGAATATTCATAGGTATTTCTTTACCGCCTCGTTGAACCCTACGCCCGATGGTTCCTTCCGCCTGATAACCGACGAACACAAGCGTATTTTTCTCATCTGGTGACCATTCTTTGAAATACTCCATCACCGGACCACCATTCATCATACCACTGGTTGCAAGGACAACACAAGGCTCAGGATCAGAAATGATTTTCTCCCGAGTAGCAACACTATCAACTCGTTTGAAAATGTCAGAAAGCAACGGGTTTTCCCCCATCTGGAAAATCTGATTACGCAGTTTGTTGTTCAAATATTCAGGGTACGCAGTATGAATCGCTGTTGCCTCCCAGATCATCCCATCAAGATACACAGGGATCTTAGGCATCTCCTTAGTTGAAGTGAGATTTTCAAGCACAATCATGACTTCCTGACTACGCCCAACCGCAAACACAGGAACCAAAACCTTTCCCTTTTTATTCACACAACGCAACACGATATCCTTAAGTCGATCAGTAGCCTCTTTTCGAGAAGGCTGAAAATCATCACGCCCACCATACGTAGACTCAACAACCATTGCTTCAAGACGTGGAAAATGATTCACCGCCGGGTTAAACAACCATGTTTTCTCATACTTAATATCACCAGAAAACGCGATGTTATACAACCCTTCACCCACATGAAAATGCGCAATAGCAGAACCAAGGATATGACCCGCATTATGAAACGTCAAGCGAACATCCGGCGTAATATCCGTTGTATCCCCATATCCCAGTGGAATACAATGTTTAATCACATTTCGAATATTATCAGATGAATACGGAACTTTCTTCGCATCCGCAGCGGCAACCTTCAAATAATCCATCTGCAGAAGCGTCATAAGATCCCTAGTTGGAGGGGTACAGTAAATCGGACCATCATACCCATACTTATACAACAGCGGAACAAGCCCGCAATGATCCAGATGCGCATGGGTAAGCACCACTGCATCAATGGTTTCCAATGGTAACACTTCAGGAAGATGAATATAAGGAGTACCACTCTCAGAGGAGACATCAATGCCGCAGTCAATCAGAATTTTACTATCCTGCGTATGAAGCATACTGCAGGACCTGCCGACTTCTCGAAAACCACCAAGAGCAATAACACGAACGAATTTCTCGTTTGTTGAAACCCCTCGATGGAGCCTTCGGCCGATTTTACGCAGAATCTCCTTACGCTCATCACTCATCGACCGCAGATACCCACGGATCTCCTGCACGGTTTTAGACGGAATTGGTGGCGCCCGAATAATAGTAGGAGCCCAGTTAATCGTCCGTTTAATCTCATTAAGCAATAAGCCTTCTTTCCCAATAGCTGCCCCAGGTTTCAACGCCTCAATCACAACTTCCCCGACATCAGGCTGAAAATAAATGTTTGTTATCTCCGCGTCTTTAGGGATAATCTTTCGTATCTTTTTCTCAGCAACATCAATATCTGTAAGAACAGAAGGATCAGGACGAACAACGATACGTTTCTGCAGCATCTTTGCCAACTGACGAAGCGTATCCTTGTTATCCGCGAATTTATCAGGGGTTGTCGTATAAATCACTAAAAGAGCCCCTTCAAACTCGACTTCTGTTACATCAATTGCTGGGGGAATAAATCCCCGTATCTTACCTTTCATTTCCCGTAAAACATCGTCTACTGTCATTTACATACCTTGAAAAACGTGATAAATTTGATAAACGAAATCATATGATCTGACGAAGAATACATTATTTTTTTTATTTCCCGAATTTCGCCATACGTTTTTTTATTTCCTCGTCAGGAATAATTTTAAACTCTTTATCTGTAATCACAGCGACATCAATACCGTTTCCTGAACAAGAATCCCTGTTCATCGCGGCAGAAATCGCTCGGACAGCAATATCAATACCTTCATTTACCGACATATCATCCTTAAAAAGATCCTCAAGAACACCAAAAACGTACGGTGAACCTGATCCGCCTGACGTATATTTATCAGGGATTGATCCTCCTGCGGAATCAAGCGAAAACACATGACCGCCGGCAGCATCCCAGCCACCAAGGATCAATTGCACATAATATGGATAAAATTTATGCTGATTTAAAATATTAGCCATCAGTGTTGCTGCACTGTTGATCGGCATCAATGTTTCCCGTTTTAAACGATACAGATTCACCTCGGCGGTGAGATACCTAGAAAGCGCCTGCAGATCACCAACAAGACCAGCGGTTGCCAGTGCCATATGCTCATCGATCTTATACAGTTTCTTTGTTGCTTTATGGGCAATTAACGTACCCATAGTTGCTCTGCGTTCTGTAGCGATAATAACGCCATCTTTGCATACCATACCTAGGATTGTTGTTCCCGTTTTCTTGTTAACTTCTTCCATAAGAACTAACTCCACAAAATATGTAAAAGTACAAGTTGGAATCCTATATCTTTTATTTATACTTTGTGTAATGATTCAGATGATGGCCAGTTTCTTACCCAGTTTCTCAAACACCTCAAGAGTGAAATCAAGATCCTTCTTCGAGAGCCCTGCGTTCATCATCGTACGAATCCGAGCCTTATCCTTGGCAACCATCGGGAACACAATTGGGAGCGCGTAGATCCCTTCGTCAAACAAGAGGTTACTTAGCTCCTTTGCTATTTTTGATTCTCCAACAATTACTGGTGTGATAGGTGTTTCACTATTACCCGTATCAAACCCCATAGAAACTAGTTCTTTTTTGAAATATCTGGTATTCTCCCAAAGGTTTTTCACATGTTCTGGTTCTGTTTCTAACACATTGATTGCAGCAAGTTGTGCACCAGAAACCGCAGGGGGATGTGATCCGCTAAGAAGCCAGGTTCTTGATTTGTTATACGCGAAGTTGACGAGATCTCGACTTCCTGCGATAAGACCACCGACAACCCCAAAGGCTTTGCTAAACGTCCCCATCTCCACATCGATTTTTCCTTCGATTCCAAAATGTGCACCGATTCCTCTTCCCTCAGGTCCGACGACCCCTTCTCCATGGGCGTCATCGACATAGGTCATCGCCCCAAACTCATTTGCAAGTTTCACAATTTTATCCACCGGTGCGATGTCGCCATCCATGCTGAATACCCCATCGGTGATAATGAGGATTCTGCGATATTTTGTATCGGCATCACGAAGTACTTTTTCGAGGTCGCTCATGTCTTTATGTTTGTAAATAGCTCGATCTGCTTTTGAGAGACGTACACCATCAATGATACTTCCGTGGTTAAGCTCGTCGCTGATCACGATATCTCCCTTGTCGACCAACTGTGGGATCAGACCTGCAGTCGCAGCGAACCCGGTTTGGTAGATAAGCGAGGCTTCCGTATGTTTGAATTTAGCGAGTCGTTTTTCAACTTCAAGGTGGATTTTTAACGTTCCTGCAATCGCTCGAACAGACCCAGATCCTGCGCCATATTTTTTCGCAGCATCGATAGAACCTTGAATGAGTAGAGGATGATTACTTAAATTCAAATAGTTATTCGAACACAGCATTATCACTTCTTTTCCATCGATGATTGAATGTGGTTTTGATCCTGATTCCAGGGTGCGTGGTCTCCAATCAAAGTTATTTTTTACTAACTCTTGATATTCTTCTTTTAAAAATGCAGTTTGATTACGTTTCATTTTCTGTTTGTCTCCCATAATAATTACTCCGTTTTGAGGAAGGGGAGAACATTTTACGTTATTAAAAGTTATTGGTTTGAATTTTTACTACCCTACTGAACCGATACCCGATAACAACCATCAGAAACTCTCTTTTTGCAAACGACGAATCAAGTGTCGTATCTCCTGTGTCTACGCGCAGAAATGGCGTCCCTGTAAGTTTTGAGGTGGTTGCAACGACGATGATATTGTCTATCCCGATCTTTTTCACGACTACAGGGCTAAGCTGTAGATTTCCTCTTCCAAGGATAAAGCCTTGTGCACCAATCGGGCTGAGGATGAGTTTTGCTTGAGGGTACTGTTTTAGTAGCTTGAGGATTTGTTCTTCGTTCAGATCGCTACCAATGACTTTTTTTTGATAAACCGCATCGATTCCAAGGAGCGTATGTGCTAAACCAATGTTTTTTGCAATCGCGTCTATTGTGCCCCCAGAACCGAAGAAAAAGAGTGTGGTTGGATTTCGTTGCATTTCCTCAAGGATATGATCAGAAAGATCGCTTTTGCTATCGTTATCTGATACCGACTCAAATGATGTTTTTCCCACTTGAACATATGTTGGTTCTATGATTCCTTTTGCGACCCCGTACAATTGAACTTTCCAGATACCTTTTCTATAGAGGTCTTCATCAAGATCCATAACCTCACAGTCACCAACAGGTATACTGCCTTGAACAAAATCCTCTATCATCTTTGCGGTCGCATGGATAGTAACTCCAAAGACACCGGAATGCATTTTCACCCCTGAAGGTATCCCGAGAATTGGTATTTTATTTTGAACGATTCCGAAAATATCACGCGCAGTACCATCCCCTCCGCAGAACAGAATCAAATCAACATTTTTTACGAGAAATTGTTTACACGCATCCTTTGTATCTATAGAAGATGTTTCTTTGTTTTTTGAAGCGTATGCGATATTGATGTTTTTTATCCCTGCTCTTTTTAGTTCCTTTTCACCCATTGTACCAGCACAAGTTATCCAGTGGATATCCTTGTTTTTCTTTTGAAGAGCAACTTCTTTGAGGGTTTCTCTTGCTTTTTGTGGTGCAACTGGTTTTGCTTTCCGAGCCTTTGCCTCTTTGAGCACACCATCAGTCCCTTTGAGTCCTACGCGTCCGCCCATCCCTGCAATAGGATTTACGATAAAACCAATGGTTCGCTTCATTAGTATTTCCTATAATTCAGGTTCGTATTTAAACCCTAATGAACAAAAAAATTTTGCGGAAAATAATTTTGTTACAAAACCTCTAGTTAATGTACTGCTAACACCAGCGGGCTAATCATGAACCCGGTTACTTTTTATCCTTTTTTATAGTAAATACCACAATAAAAAACCATGCATCTTTTTAAAGAGAGAACTGTTACGCGTAAATATTAAACAGAAAAAATGAATATGAACCTGCTCTGTGACACAAAAAGAACAATCTGCATAGAATGAAAGGTTGAAACATTATGACGGAAAACGATGTAACATTCTTTTGTGAACGATGTGGAACTCAACTAAGTGCAGTTGATGATATCCACATATGTCTCTGTCAAACATGTCAAAAAAAAAGACAAGAAACAAAACATTCAGATGAATCGTTTGTCTGTGAAATATGCGGAAAACAGTTACATGCAATGGGTGAAATATCACAGGGTATCTGCAATGTATGCAAAGGAGAAATAATTAAAAAAATAAGATAATCCTTCTTAGATTTTTGTTTAATCATAAACAATTTATTTTTTTTTAATAACTATTGATTAAGATTTCTCCAGTGGAGATATACGGACCTGTGGGGATTTAAGGATTATCCAGATACACAACTGGAGAGAATGGATATTTTTTCACAATTCTCTGCACTATTTTATGTTCTGATTTTAGTTAATATCTATTTTACGGATGTTTAACATTATAAGTGCCAACAATCACTTTATTTCTTGCATCCTATAGAAAGTAACTATACAGATGATATAATTGAAAAAGCAATTTCCTCCTTCGATAATCAAAAAGGAGCAGGAGATGGCGAAAAAGAGGAAAAGTTCCATCTCCATGATTTTTTGTTGAATATATTTCAGTTACCAAGGATCAACGTCTGGATGTAGTTTTAGGTATATCACTTCAAAGAGGACTTTTATAAAATTCCCTATAAGACAATGAAAAATGAAATACAGAAATGCACCTGTATAAATACTTATAATAATTATTGCGGCTATTACATAAGCAAGAAAACGAGGTTCATCGGTGTTCTGTAGTTTTTCCTTTAACACATCGATGTTTATGGTTTTAATTTTGTCCAGAATACGGGATTTGTTTATGTCAACAACGGTTTTGTATTGTATTGCTGAGATTGATGGCACCAGCATTAAAATTATTCCTACAAATATTGCTCCTATGATTATTTTTTTCATTTTTCACCTCTTCAAAAAAAGAAAAAAGAGAGAGGATTACTTACGGTGGTAATCCAAATCCAAGTCTAAGTGCAGTAAGGGCTTCGACGCAGAAATTCCAAATTGTTCCACCTATTTCAAACAATTCTGGATTGTTTCCTAAAACTTGTAATATCTCCACGATAAGAGGTAGACCGAAAAAGAGTGGAGCAAGGAGAACAATCGGCAATATAATACACTTTGCAATACCTGCTCCTACCATCATCATCTGCCAACAATCGATTTGTGCGTTGGTCCATGCTGGGTCACCTGCCCAATCTGGATAAGAACCACCGTCTAACCAATCTTGCATATCAAGAGCACGTTGATAGATTTCGGCATATGTAATTCCAAGGTCTTCGTAAGTGTAATGTGTTTTAATTACAGTCTGTGAAATACCATCCTCTCCAGTAATATGTGTACCACCAATGCCACCACCACCAACTGGTGTTGCATCAAATAATATTCTACCTGAACGTTGTACTGATGTTGCTTGAGAAATACTTATCTCACTTGAACCAGAAATACTCCCAGGAATGACGTAACTGTAGAGCGGTGCAAAAAAGGTATCAAGACTGCCTGTTGCTTGATATTCACTTATGATTTGGTCAAGAGGATTACTACTACCAGGACATGCAGCCATGTCAGTCAATGCTACCAGCATTATTTCTCGTCCACCATCTTCACCATACATTTCATTGAACTCTTCCAATGAACCATCAAAACCCCATGTTTCTCCACTGTATAGAGCTTCAAGATAGTCACACGCAGGACAGTGGGATTCTTCCGCTAATTTTTCTTTTGTCACTGATGCGGTTGGTACTTGAACAAAACCGCCTGCTAGAACAAGCATCAAAACGACAGCGAGTGTTGCTGGCACTATAGCCAACATTTTGAGTTTGTTATTTCCAGCCTTTTTCCAAAATTTGCTTTTTTCTGGTTCCATTTTTTCTGCCTCCTTTCCTGTTTCTTGATTATTATACAGGAACCTCCAGATATAAATACTTTTTCCAAAAAAAGTGAAGATATTTTTGAAGAGTTTCGAACAACTATATAAAAAATGAGTTATATTAAAGAAAGGAACAAAGATTGGACGATCATAAAAACGAACAATATCAAATTCGTAGACAAAGAATAAACAACCAATTGAAATCATTCATATAAAACACTCTAGTTCTACCAAAAAAATATTAGATTTTTTTATCGAAACAGAAAGGTTTAATATCGGAAAATGGTTTCTTATCACTATAAAATTTGAGGAAATGGAAAAAAAATGGAAGAAACAATAGAGTTTAAGATGAAAAAGAGGAAAAAGGGTGAGAAGGTGGAGAGATTACATACGGATATTCCAGGTTTTGATGAATTGATTGAAGGTGGATTTACTGTCGGTAGTGTAAACGTACTGACTGGGGCTGCGGGATCGGGGAAATCGATCTGGACTCAGAATATGGTTGCAAATTTTATTCGTAATTATAAGATGAAAGTTTTGTATATGAGTTTTGAACAGCCGGAGTGGGAGATTATTGATCAAGGTTTTCAGTTTGGTTGGGATTTCCAGGCGATGATCGATGAAGGGTTATTGAAGTTTGTTGCCTTGGATTCTCAGGAACTCTTTGATTTCCAGCAAATTGATGACATAAAGAAGTTGATTGTCGGGGGTGGATATCAAGTTGTTGTTTTTGACAGTGTCTCCTCAGTTTATGATTCCCCCATCTCATCAACCCAAATCTTGAATAGTGCGGATCGAGGAATAACTCCGCAAACTTTCATGGAGATCCGTCGGGCAAATATCACAGCGTTTTTTAACATGATTAAAAACTTGGTAGTCACCGTCATTTGTATTGCGCAAAAGGTTGAAGGAAAACCTGGTGATACAACAGATAACGTGATTGAGTTTAAGGGAGACTCGTTAACCCTTTTTGATTTTGTTGAGGTGGCGGAACAAATAGAACGGACGGTCCGTGTAAAGAAAATGCGCAAAACGAATATCAATGGAGTTACGCATACTTTTGAATTTACTCAAAATGGTGTTGTGGTGCAACGAAAAGAAGTCTGATCATGTGCCGGTAAAGGATAAGGTTGTTACCTGGTGGATCCAGAATGTTATTTTACCTAAGAAAGAGATTATAGATAAACCTGGATTTATTATAAATACTCTTAGTGGAAATAGTCAGTCCATCTATTTAAGAGAATTTTTTTTATCAGAACAACTTTTTGAATTAATCGAAACTAAAATTGTTCAACGGTACGGTGACCAAGGGAGACAGGTCCTTTATTCTGCTGGTAAAAAATTTGGATATTTGTATGCTTCGATGTCAAATTTTCCTACAATTAAAAATAATACAAAAAAGAAATTCATTGATTTTGCCTATTTTTTAGTAAGATATATCGAAACCTTATTTGCGATGGATGTAGAACATGAAGTAGATATTGAAAACAAGATTTTTACTATTTCTGCTAAGGATTACATTATTTGCAGGCACAATGGTCTAGGTCATATTATGACTGAAGGAGGTATTGCTGGCATTTGGGCGTATGTGGTCCAAGATCAAACAGTGGAAGGAATACAAAATGAGTGTCAAGGGCGAGGGGATCAAAGATGTCGAATAATTTGTGCTCCAGAAGAAATACTTAAGAATAAAATAAGCAACTTTTATCATGAAAAAAGTCTTCATGATCAGAAATTTAACAATATCTATAAAACATTAAATGAAATAAGGAAATCAACATATTCTTCTAATTCTTTAAATGATTTAATCAATGCTGGTTTTTTTAAATATCGAGGGGGAGTCCTTTCTTATAATAATATGAGATTTTTTGCATTTGATTCTCATCTTCTTTACTTATTAGACGAAGAGATAGTTAAACTAGATGGTGGTGAACAAATCCTTTTTGATGCATGTTTTGAGTTCGGCAAATTATTGAGAGAAACCTATGGTGGAACAAATTATCAAAAATTTATTCCTGATTTCTTTTCCGCGCTTGGTTTTGGAGATATACTCGTTATCAATTCCAATAAATTACGTATTGCTTCATTTTTTTATCCGTGGACTATTTTCTCTAAACAATCTAAATATATTATTTTCCGAGGGATTATGTCTGGTTTCGTATCAGGTTCTCTGGGAAGAAACGTACAGTTTAACAATGTAAATGTTGAAATAAGAAATAATTTGACGTTAACGATATCAGTGTAGGAATCTTCTAATAACCCACATTCCGCACATCTGTTTCTCACTTTTTTAAATACGTGTGTAACAGAAGAATAAACTAAAAAAGATACGTATTTTTTCGTATTATTTTGGATGTTGTAGTTTTTTGTAATAGACGACAGACATATCGTTACCATATCTTATGACTCAGAAACATTCATGAAAAAATGACAACTGCACAAAATGAACAAGAAATACAAATTTGAACAAAAATCGTTCATGTTATTTGACGTTTTTACTCTTTAAAAAGTTTCAGTCGAATTAAATAAAAAAATCTACAATGGAAGTGCGGAATGTGGGTAATAAGGTTTTATATTATTTTTAAAAAAGTCTTTCCTACAAAGAGAACAATTGGCCAAGATAGATGTCCTCCATCAACCATTAGATTTGATAAAGATTGAATATCCGTCTTTGAATTCTTCGATTTTTGAATGTAATAGAAAGTAAACAGGGTAGAAAAAATCAAAAAAATAGAAAAAAATGGGAGGATTTGAATAACTAGTGCAATTAACAGGAGACCAAATAAGATAAAATTAAATAAATGAAGTAAAGATATGAATTTTTGTTTTCCCAAATAAAGTGGGAGAGTTAATAGATTTTGTTTCTTATCCGTCTCCATATCTTTGATGTCACAAAAACTTGTATCAATTAGAACATTTAAAAATACGATTAAAAAAAATGTAAATAGTAACCAGTTTAATTGATAAGAACAGTATATTGCGGTAAAAATTGTTAACAAAGCAAAAGAAAACGCAGTATAGAAATTTTTAAAACCAATCAATTTTTCAGTATGTTTTTTTACTTTCTTTGTATATAGCAATGATGATAGGAATAGTAACCCACCAAACACGATACTTTCAAAAGTTCCAAAGTAAATCAGTAAGCTAAAGAATCCGATTCCGTATATAGTTAAAATTAGTGAATGAAATTTCTTATATTTTTTAAGATGATCGGTTCTCTTAAAATTATTTAAAGAATCGTTTTCAATTTCTCTGTAGTGATCATAATTATAAATACACAGGGAACCTAAATATATGATCAATAAGAATTCCCATCTGAAATTTACTCCAAATATGATCATTGCTGAAAGTGCAAGCGCTGAAGTTGCGCAAGCAATTAAATGTCCTCCATAAATAAATTCATCGCGAATAAACTCTTTAGTGATAAGAAGTTTTGTAACTAAATTTTGTTTTTGGAATCCGACGATGTTGTTATAGTTGTGATATTTTACTATCGTCATATCTTTACTTCCTCAATTCCATATTGAGTTTTGCCGTCCCAGCAAGTCATTACCGGTAGCACAATAAATACATTTTTCGCATCTGAATATGCATCAGGATATGTAGAGGGGTTGAAAGGTATGTTCCGGTTCTCTACATATTGTCTGTCCATGCTTTTTGACCTCAATAACGTAAACTATGCTATTAACATAAAGCCCCACATCGAGAAAATCCGTCAAAATGCTAAAAATCATAGTTTTTCTTAATGTTTGTCGGAAATAAGGTTGTTTCAAGAAAATTGTACAATTTTTTCTCCTTAACCAACAGGAGTACTTTCAGTCACCCCACCCAGGATTATATAAGGAAAGACACTCCTTATGATCTCGGATTATTTCTCCTGTAGAAAATACGATCTAAAAAATGTGACCAAGATTGGCCACCAGAGTATTTGCGGTACCCTGGCAGCCTGGAGGTCTGATAATGCTAGTATCAAACCGCCGAGAGTATGAAGAAACCAATGTCTATAAATCTTTTTCTAAATGCAAGCAGGTCAAATTAGTAGCAGATAAAACAAACGTTACCACAGTGTCATCGAAGCTCTGGAAAGATTTTATCCGCAATTGTGCCGTCATCCAACGACTCAATCCCAGATCAACTATTCCAGATCGGATCCGTAAACTACGATATCTAGAAACACAGGGAATAAATCTCGTCGATTTCGATGAAAAACAGATCCATAACTTGTTTTATGAAATGCTTGAACGCGGTTCTCCAAATACCGCGATCAATAATTACGTTAAAGCATTGAACTCATGGTTGAAGTATCGAAATCTTAACATTAAATTCAAACAATTTAAAGAACACGAAGCTCCGGTAAAAGTACCCAGTGTAGATGATATTCAAGCATTGCTTGATGTTGTCTCCAACAGAACCATGGCAGATCGTCGAGACAGAATGATTATTATTTTCTTCTGCAAGACTGGATTGCGCTGTGCTGAACTCTGTAATCTCAAACTCGATCATATTGACTGGAGAAACGCAGAGATAATGGTAAAAAAAGGCAAAGGTGGCAAAGACCGAATTATCCCTGCTGAACGAAAGGTTTTAACTGGGATAACCTACCCAAGTCTGAAAAACTATATCGAAAACTGGCGTTATGATGCAGGAGACTACGCTTTTACCACAGACAAAGGCCAACTTACACCAGCGTATGTAAGAAAGAGAATAAAGGATATCGCGAAAGAAGCTGGAGTAGCCTGGATGCATCCCCATTGTTTCAGACACTTCTACGCAACCAATCTTTTGAGAGCAGGTGCAAAAATAACGGTCGTCCAACGGTTGCTCGGCCATTCAGACATCGGGACCACAGCGAGATACCTGCATGTCACCGAATCAGATTTGCGGTTCACGATCCACAATATGCCTACTCTTGATGTCGTCCGTCACAAAATGACAGAAAATAACACGAGAAACGAAAATTGCCGATTCTATGCAAAGGCAACGGGAGAAGAATAGACGGACCTGTGGGGATTCGAACCCCAGTATCCGGCTCCGAAGGCCGGAAGGATATCCAGGCTACCTCACAGGCCCAATATTATAGACAAACAAGAGCATAGTAATTCTCATTATAAACGTTAGCTTCATCTGTCACAAGTCAATAGCCAACCTATTGTTTACCGATGTTTACCACATATTCATTTATTCTTATCTTTAATAAAAAAAGTTATATATATTTAGCTGTTATGGTTTCTTTTGGCACATATGAAAATAAAACATTGGTTGTTCATAATTTTCTGCGTTATTTCACTTTGTAGCATCACAATAACTAGTGCCGCGCAACCGAAAACCTTTCAAAATTTTTCTCTTTCAAATAATCAGACAGCATTGATTTCTACAGCTGGACCGATTACCCATCATATAACCAATATACAACTATTGAATGGGTCCTCCGATGAGATTACTCAGATTAATCGAATTCTTGATAGTCGAATGCTTCAGCTAGTACTCCCAGTCGCTGTTATCTCTGTAGAACACCTTACTTTTACCATAACATACAAACTAAATGGTCTGCTTCCCAATGGAAAATTTTCATATTATACCGCCGTTACCGATTATATGAATGGTACGATCTCAAACAGCACAAGCATCATAAACAAAAAACACACGATACACGTAGAAAACTTTGGAGGCGTGTTCCTTTTTACTCGTGCGACACCATTCCGACCTATCAATCATCAAGCAGCAAAATTTCAGATCATTGGTGCATGTGAAAAGATCACTATTCTATCATAAAAACCTCTTTTTGCTTTTACAATCTGATATTTTTTCATCCTGCTATTATCACAAGAAATATTTAAATACGATCAACCTAAAAAGTATTACATGATGAACTATGAAAAAAAACATCGTTGTGGTCGATGATGACCAAGACACAAGAAACACGCTTCAAACCTTATTTGAACACGAAGGATACACGGTTACCTGCGTTACAAACGGGATAGACTGCCTAAACCTGCTAGAAAGAGGATTTCAAGGAAACATCCTCTTAGACATCATGATGCCAAAAATGGACGGCTGGGACACCCTTAGAGAAATCGTACGAAGAGGACTACAACATAACATAAACATCTTTATTATCACCGCGATCGGAACAATACAGCATGAAAAAATACATGGACTAGAATCATACATTCGTGACTACATCCCAAAACCATTCAACCCAAAAGAACTCATCCAAAACATAAGACAATTCGGATAACAACACACAAAAAATAAAAAAAGGAGAAACGATGGTGCTACAACGTAGCACCTATGGATTTTTTTATCGGATAAAATCAAGATCAATTTTTGATTTCATCGGAGCAGCTTGTTGCCGCAGATCATGATGTGTAACCGAGCTTTTCGGTCCGAGGATATTAGGTGATTGTACACCAGTCATGATTGCCATCACACGGCATTTGCCTTCAAACTCAGGTAATACTCGTGCACCAAGAATCACGTTTGCGTAACAATCAAGATCCTCAGTGAGTTTCTTTGCGACATCCTGAACATACCTCAGACTCATATTTGGTCCACCTGTAATATGAACAAGTGCACCGGTTGCTCCACGGTAATCGACGTTCAACAACGGATGGTTGAGTGCTTCTTTCACAATCGCATCAACGCCAGCGTCTTCGTCAGCTTCGCCCCAAAGCATGACAGACAGTCCGCCTGAATCCATGATTGCCTTCATATCAGCATAATCAAGGTTAATCAATGAGGGGATCGTAATAGTCTCCGATATTCCCTTAACCGTCTCTGCAATCAATTGATCCATCACAGAGAACGCTTGGTTGATAGGAAGATTTGGAACAAATTCCAACAACCGGTTATTATCCAAAACAACAGTGCTGTCTGCTTTCTGCCGTAGTTTGTCAAGACCTTCATCTGCTTTCACAAGTCGAGCACGCTCAACGTTAAATGGTGTAGATACCATACACGTGACAATCGAACCCTGTTTCTTTGCGATTTCTGCCACAACTGGTGCAGAACCAGTCCCAGTTCCACCGCCCATTCCTGCGCAAACAAACACAAGATGCGCATCAGCGAGCATCTCTTCTAGTTCCCTGCTGGACTCTCGAGCAGCACGCTCACCAACTTCAGGGAATCCTCCAGCACCAAGTCCTCGGGTGAGGGTTTTCCCAATCAACAATTTTTTATCAGCTTCAACAAGATTCAACGCGATGTTATCGGTGTTAATCGCAATGGTCTCTGCTCCTTTCACACCGAGTTTATGAAGCCTTGTGATGGTGTTTCCACCAGCTCCTCCACAACCTACTATAACGATGCGTGGGTTACCAAACATGTCATCGTCAATTTTCATATTGGTTTCTTCTGCAGCCTTATTTAATATTGCACTTTCAACAAACGATGTTGTTCTGTTTTCGCTCATTTCTCTCCATTCCTCCTATTTTGGTGGTAGTTGGAAGGACGCTGTTTCCAGCGTCCTTCATTGTTAGAGGGGTGCATCCCATCCCCTATTTTTTTGTTTTCATATCCCATTTGAGTGTTATTTTTTCATGTAAGGTTCAATGGCATTTACCGCAGCTTCCAATTGCTGCACCTTTTTGATCCTATCTGCCTTTTCAATAATGCGGCCCGCGTAGTTGTTTATATATTCATTGACTGCGTGTCTCACCACTTCGGATCGAGAAGAAAATTCTCCTGCCCTGATGAAAAGGTCTATTTGATGAAGATGTAGTTGGGGCAGTCGTATGGTGATGCGGTCGGTTTCCATGTTTCTCCTCACATTTTTTGTCAAACTGATGACTTTTATTTGTCTAGATGGTGCCAAATAGGCATTCAACAACTGACAATCGTCATCTTTTGTCTGACAACATGCAAACGAATACGCACGTAACTTATATAATTTTCGCTATAATTTACGCGGAAAAAATCTGTGCTAATTCATGTTTTTTGCAATCATTTTTTTCATTGTTATCAGATAAGAAAATCAAAAAAATACGATCAAAATTTTTATAAAACAAACATTGCGTACTCATCTGCATATGCAACTGTTCTCTTATTATTTAGCGAAAGTCATTATTAATGATTTTTAAACAGCAAATAATATCTGAAAAACAAATATATCTTATTTCCGCTGTTTTTTTTTCTATTGTGCTATCCGTCCAAACGCAACAGTCCCGGAAATCTTTTCAATTTTTACTTTCACAGTGGCGCCTTTGATCGCACCAGGAATGTACACCACATACTTATCAAAAAACGCGACACCATCTCCCCGTTTACCAATATCCTTTATCGTCAGATCGTAAATTCCGCCTTCTTTTAACATCTCCATAGGCGTCATCGTCTTTTTCTTCTTCATAGACCCAACAGATCGGAATGCACCACATGCATCACAGTGAATCAAAATCGTCCTATCTTTTTTCAAAAGATGGGTATCAGGACGATTACATTCAGAACACATCACATACGTATCAATGTATTCTTCCAATCGATCTTGTAAGGTCTTCAATGGGATTTTTCCCTGAAATGTCACCCGGCCGTTCACAAAATCCCCCGCAGTACCAAAACTTCCTAAAAGAAACTTCAACACATGCATAGGATCCCGGTTTAACATATCCACGATTTTATCAAAATTTTTTATAACCGTTGTGTTTCCCTCGTAAAAAACCTCAGCCTTTGGGACTTTAAAACGATCATCGTCAATACGTGCTGTTGGTGCTTCACTGTGAACTTTTTTCAGGAGGTCTTTATACGAGTATTCAGACATAGTTACTTGATGGCGAATAATCTGCCCTCATAAAAAACTTCCGTACACGAAAGCAATAAAAAATATGGAAAAAAAATATTGGATGAAACACGTTTTTTTACATTGGTGGTTTCATCCGCACAGCCATCACAAACGATCCCTCTTTTAACGCTTGTTCAGCGGCTGTCGTATCTCGTGTATAAATCTTTTTACTTCCTTTTTTCCAATGCCAAATGAAATCAGACATTGTTTTTCTCTCCCCCAAATACTAAACGTGCTTTAAACAGAACTTCTTTAAATAATTTGCGAAATTTTTTAGAAAAAAGAAAGGTGTTTATTTTTTCAGGAGACGTTTCCGTTGTTTCTCTTGGTCACGCTTAATCTTCAGAAGCGCTTTTAACTTGTTTTCATCTGCTTCTACTAATGGTTGCTGATCTACCGGTTTTTCTTCTACAGGGATCATTTCTGGTATTTCATTTGTTGTCTCCAGTGGTTTCCGCGTTTCTTTTGGTTGCTCAACAGATTGTTCAACTGGTTTTTGTTGCTGTAAAACCTCTTCTGGTTCACGAATAGTTGATTTTTTAAATAATCGTGGAAAGACTCGTTTCCCTTTTTCAGTTGGTTTTGATTTTTGTTCCTGTTTCATTGCTTGGCAATAATCCTCATACCAAAGCATCGCGGATTGATACTCCTCATCCATCATCTTAAGCACGCGTTCGTACTCAGCCTTATCAGTTTTTTTCAATTCCTCTAAATACGCTCGCTCCTCAGGAATATTCCAGGGTTTATCGGGTTTTCCAATATGAATATATTTCCTTATAATGAAATAATAAATAATCAGGAAAAAAATAAGAATAATACATAATGTAACTCCTATTGCGGAAATGGTCAATGCCGAGAAATAAAACCCTTTTGTTATCACTTGTACCTGACCGGTAAATTGTTTTTCTGGGTTTTTCAATGAATACGCGTTGATGGTAATTGTATGAGTTGTTCCTGGATCAAATATGTTATCTGCGGTTAATATCTGAAGGGTTACACGACGTGTTTCTCCAGGTTGTAATACAAAGCTTTGTTCAGATAAAACTCCTTTTACCGTCTTATCTGAGCTGACTTTAGCTGCAAAATTATCAATGAAATAACCAAGATTTGTGATATCTATCTGAAACGTAGTCATTGAATCAGGACGGACTTCTTTTGTACCTATATCTGGTTTTATATCAATATAATTTAATTTTTCTGATCGAACAGGGATATCAAAATACGATATTCCATATTCGCTGTTATCTTTTAAAAACCTTGTCGCTGAGATTCTTACCGTTACCGTATTTGCTGCGTTTAAATCATTTACATATACCTTTAATGAAAGATCAGCTTTTGTTCCATCTGTAGACTGAGGGATTGTTGTCGGATTAACGCTTGCGATCCACCCATTCGGGTTTCCGACAATTTCTGCACCAAATTCAACTCTTGTATATCCTAAAAACGGTTTCCACGTTGGATGGATAATCGGCCAGATGATTCTTGTAGTGATAAAACTTCTAATAACACCAAGTCCTGTGGATCCTTTAAAATACTGTAGTGTCGTCCAATTCATACCGAAATTGTCGGTATATTTAAGAGGGATAATAGTTTCCTTGTTGGGCGGTATCATTGGCATTGCACCAATGGGAAGTACTGATAATTCTGCATCCCCTGCACTTTCTTGCAAACTTACCCCAGCTACCGTTATCATGGAAAAAAGTAAGAATGATACCAGCGATATTGAGATGATTCTATTATAGTTCATGTTTTTCCTTCTTTGATAAGAGTGCTATGAATTCTGATGTGCAATACTCGGAGAGTTCAATTATTGTTTTTTCTTAAATTTTTGTATTAATCCGACAGATATGACTAATGCAGCAAGTACACCAATGCATTCAAATCCCGGGGTTGAAAACCCTCTGTTTCTAACGGTTACTTGGAACGGAACCGGTGTACCAGTGTTATTTACACCAGCTGCAGGTGGCGAGAATTGAGGAGTGAATTCAAGAGTAATTGTCTCAAGATCGTTATGCCATCCTAGTCCATACGGCGGTGTAATTGAAAATGACATGTAACCTACATTATTCCCAGGGGATTCACTTGCTGAGGGGATAACAATTTGAGATTGAGACAGAAGCGGCGACCATCCATCTGGATACGTTATGATTCGTGCGGTGACGAGTGTCTGCTTATTTCCCTGGTTTGTAATTTTAACGGGGAATGTTACTGTTTCTTGTGGTCCAACTATTCTGCTTGGACTTTCCGTATACACATCAATTAAAGGGATATATCCTGGTTTAAATACAATAGTTAGTTCAGCTGAATTCGGAGGGACATGTTTGTTTAATAATGATTCTGTTTCTGCTTTGATTTTTAGTGTAAATCCTTCGGATGGTGCATCGGAATGAGCTGCAATGATTAGTGCAGTATTTACTTCAGAAAAATTAGTTGTAATATCGGGATATACATTTGCATTTGCAATAGAAACGGCTGCCCAGTCTGGTGGGTTATCTATACTTAATTTTACCTTTGCTGAAGTAATGATAAATGTTTGTAAAAATATTATTCTCATCAGGAAATTTGACAAAAAGTTTTCAGGAATTTCAACCTTAAATTTTACTGTAATGGGGATAGATACTGGAGCGCCATCCGGTTGAAACACTGCGTTGTTTACTGTGCTTTCATCGTAACTCATCTGAAGAACTGAGTTATATGTAATCAGTTTTGCAGACGCTGAAGGGGTTGTTGTCATTATTATAGTGCTACCAAACAGTATGCACATCAGTATACTTACTTTCATTGTCCGCAGCTTCGTGTTCATTTTTAACACCTTTTTATTATATTTCTCTTATTAGTACTTATGTTTCTAGGTATTTAAACCTTATTGTACAGTTCTTACGGGAGCGCTTCGTACTCATTAATAATATATAACTTACATCGTATAAAAATATTTCTATCAAAATATCAAAAGAAAAACAACCGAAATATCTGAAAATTATAGGAGAAAAAGAAAAATAAAGGAGTGGGAGGCGGTGTATTGTGACGCAAGATATCTTTTACTGAACCATATCGATATGTTCTGGTGCTTTTTGTTCAGGTGTGGTAGTCTTTGTTTCTTTTTTTGGTTCTTTTTTCTTTGTCACAACTTTGTCAGGGAAACTTGAAAGAATAATAATGTCCCCAACTGCATTTACCCATCTGTACGGAACCGCCACATCGACACTGCCCTCTACAATCGAAGGGTTCGTATTGGTCACGAGAAGACTGCTCACTCGCTTTTCATCCATGTCGAGGAAGACATTTTTCACATGTCCAATATACTTCCCATCTCTAGTGTAGACCGGTAACTTCAGAAACGACGTGACCTCTCCTACATTAGTGTTAGCATTCTTTTCCATCATGAAATCAAAATACATTTACCTATATTAAAATTTATCTGGTTCCTATCTAATTTGAAAAAAGTGTATAAAGTTGAACGATCTGAATCACATTTACTACTGAGAATATAGCATTATTCTTCTATGTAATAGACTGAAATTGTTACCGGAAGAGGATTATCATTTCCTTCATATTCGCCGGACGGAGGACTTTTTGTTGCGTTAAACAACATTTCTATTGATTGAATTCCTTGAAAATCTTCAGGAGGTATTAATAAAAGCGTCATTTGTCCTGTTTCTCCACTGTTAAGAACCATCTGAGAAGGAACAAACTGTTTTTCCCAACCGTCTAATGATATGTTTATTTTGGCGGTAATAAGACTTTGTACATTCCCTAAATTGGTTATATTAATTGGTACCAACGTTAATTCATTTGGGGGAGTACTTACCGAAGGATGTGCGACTATTGCTTCAAGCAGAAGAACCCAGTTAGGACGAAAAACGAGTGAAAGCTCAGCTGAATTCGGAGGGACATGTTTGTTTAATAACGACTCGGTTTCCGCTTTTATCCTTAAGTCATATCCTTGAGAAGGCGCATCTGAATGAAGAGCGATTATTACTGAAGTGTTGAATTCTGTAAATTCGGGACTTATATTAACATAGATGTTGGGATTTGTGATAGTAATCGTTGCCCAATCTGGAGCATTTGCCACACTGAGTTTTATTTTTGCAGATGTAATCATAAATGTTTGAAGAAATAATATCCGTAAAATAAAATTGGATAGGAGCGTTTTAGGGATTTCAACTTTGAATTTGACAATAAGTGGGATTGAAACTGGTGCACCATCAGGTTGAAAAACTGCATTATTAACTGCGTTTTCATCATAACTCATCTGAAGTACCGAGTTGTATGTAATGAGCCTAGCTGATTGTTTATCTTGCTTTTGATTGTTTAGGGCAGATACTGCTGGAATGAGTAGTATCATTATTAGTACAAATGAGATTATTTTTGTTTTCATTTTTTTTCCACTCCAACATTATAATATATAAAACCTCTATAAAAATGTTCCTTTTCTTTTATTTTCTTCAAACATAATCATTAAACGAAACCTTTTTTGAGTCGTTATACTATTCCCTCAACAAACTATGCCATCTCAACATAATCAAAAAATGAAAGACGTTTTCAAAGAACTTGATATCGCACGCACGAAGGATTTTACATTTTCAAACAGCCACATCCTTGGCTCTATGTGTACTGCACCTCATCCCATCGCAAAAAAAGCCTATTTGAAATTCCTTGAAACAAACCTTGGCGACCCCGAACTTTTTCCTGGAACAAAAGAACTAGAAACACGTTTCATTCAATTCCTTCTTACATTATTTCATGCACCAAAAACAGCGACAGGTCATATCGTCAGCGGAGGAACAGAGGGAAACATCACTGCGATGTGGATTGCAAAAGAACTCAGCAGAAAAAACAAAATAATCGTTCCAGAAAGCGCACATTTCTCGTTTGCAAAAATCGCATCAATCATGAATATGAAACTATGTTTGATCCCATTGACATCTGAGTATATCATGGACATAAAAAAAATTCGGAAAAATATCACAAAAAACACGGCCGCAGTCGTAGCAGTTGCAGGCTCAACCGAACTAGGGACAATCGATCCAATACCAGAACTAAGCGATCTCTGCAACGATGAACATTTGTTCCTTCACGTGGATGCCGCATTTGGAGGATTCGTTATTCCTTTTTTACATGAACTTGGGTACCAGGTACCAGATTTTGATTTCAAACTTCAAGGAGTAAGTACCATCTGTGTCGACTCTCATAAAATGGGTTGGTCTGCAATCCCCATGGGAACACTTTGTATCCGTGAAAATCACTGGCTTGAAGAAATCAGCGTGAAATCTCCCTGTATCAGCAGTAAAACACAAGCAGGAATACTTGGGACACGACCAGGTGGACCAATAGCTGCAGCGTACGCGGTCACAAAATACCTAGAATACGATGGGTACACAAAACTAGTGAAGCGATGCATGCAGACAACACAATACATGGAAAAACAAATCACGACGATCGGGCTATCAGTTATACAACAGCCAACGATGAACGTTCTTGGGGTACGAATCAAAAACCCAACAAGACTCGTAAACGCACTTTCTCAGAAGGGTTGGCGGGTGAATGCGGTAGATCATCTTTCCTGCATTCGTCTTGTGATGATGCCGCATGTTACAAAAAAAATAGTCGATGATTTTATCTTGGTACTTAAGAAAACATGTGAGGAGAATGGAGAACTATGAAAATTGATATATTAAAAAAAACGCTGACAGAAGCCCCGATCATAAAAAAAGGGAATTATGATTATATTATTCATCCGATCACCGACGGGGTACCTTACATCACTGCCGCGTTACTCAAAGAAGTCACAACTGCAATGCACAAACAAATTGAATCCTGTGGCCATATCGATCGTATTGTAACGATGGAAGCAATGGGAATCCCCATAGCAACCGCACTCTCTGAAAAAATGAATATACCTTTTACCATCATTCGAAAACGATCATATGGACTCCCTGGCGAAGTATCAGTGGAGCAAGTTACCGGGTACTCCAACTCAAAATTGTTTATCAACGGATTGAAAAAAGATGATACCGTTGTTATCGTTGATGACGTGCTCAGCACCGGGGGAACAATAAACGCAGTTCTCAGTGCTTTACAGAAAATAGGGGTCGTCGTAAAAGGCGTATTCATCGCAATCGACAAAGGAAATGTTGCTCCTGCCATTGAGAAGGAATACGGAATCAAAATTCACACCCTTGTCGATATCGAAGTTGTCGATGGAAAAGTTATATTCAAACGATAATTCATCATTCGTTTTTAATCAGGAAATAAAGAAAAACTATTATATCCTCATATATCATATGGGGAACTGATAACTATGGTGGAAAAAATCCCGCAGCATATGCATTGTCAAATCTGTGGAAAAGCTGTTGCCTCCGCAGAAACATTATGTTCTGATGAATGCAAAACACAGTATCAAGCACTTGTGAAAAAACGAAAAAACTATATGTACATCATGTACGCTGCAATATTTTTAATGATTGCATTATTGGTCGTTCCAAAGTTCCTTGGAGTAGGATTCTAGAAGTATCACGGTAAAAGTTTTCTGTACAAATTCTTCTAAAAAAGAACAAAGAAAAAACAGAATTGCTATCCACGATTTCTTTTGCCAATTATCTGGCTTACTCACCGAGTTCTTCTTGTAGGTCAATGACCATCTCTGTGAGCACATCTTCGAAGATTTGATGGCGGTATTCTTTTACCGCGCCGCTAGAAAGATGAACACGAGCGACGAATTCTCTCCCATCTTTAATAATTTCGATATGGCAAACTGTCTCCATATGCGCTACCTGATTGGATGTAACCCGAATTCATCGACTCTATTTATATTTTTTGTGGGTAAGCTTAATGTTGTCTTTGCCTATAACAAATCATTTGTATGCAAACAAGAGACCTTGTGCGAAAAGCAGCGGTTGCCGGACAATTCTACCCTGGGGCAAAGGGTTCATTACAACAACAAATAAAGGATTGTTTTCACGATCCCAGAGGACCAGGATTGATTCCTTCAATCAAACAAGGAAAAACCACGGTAAAAGGGCTCGTTGTCCCGCATGCAGGCTACATCTACTCTGGTGCAATCGCAGCACATGCGTATGCGTTTCTTGCTGAGAACGGGTTCGCAGACATATTCATCATCCTTGGACCAAACCACACGGGAATAGGTTCTGGCGTCTCAGTAATGACCGAAGGAGCCTTTGAGACACCACTTGGCCGTGTACCCATTAACACCGAATATGCAAAGCAACTCAACAGAGATATCATCGACAATGACAAAAGTGCACATCTCCATGAACACAGCATTGAAGTACAACTCCCTTTCCTACAAGTCCTTGCCCAATCAAAACCTTTTGATTTCATACCGATATGCATGGCGTTACAGGATTACGACACTGCATTGGAAGTAGGAACGATTATCGCACAGATAATTTCACAATCCAA
Organism: Methanobacteriota archaeon; assembly: GCA_026394495.1. GTDB lineage: Archaea > Thermoplasmatota > E2 > DHVEG-1 > DHVEG-1 > CAIYYQ01. The sequence continues at coordinate 25,556 of JAPKYE010000002.1, forward strand.
AAAAAACATAGTCATTATTGCGAGTAGTGATTTTTCACATGTCGGTTTCAACTATATGAGTATGCCTCCGCAAGGGTTGCGTGTTGATGCGTACGCAGAAAAACAAGATAAATTCGCACTTGAACAAATCATAAACCTAAATCCTGATGGATTAATACGTACTATATATGATCATACTATCAGCATGTGTGGATATGGACCGGTTGCAGCAATGCTTGTCGCAGCGAAACAACTCGGAGCAAAAACCGCAAAACTTCTTAAATATGGGACTTCCTATGAGGTGCACCCTGGAGACTCCTGTGTAGGTTACGGATCTGTCGTAGTGTATTAAAGGTGACAAAACCATGAAACAACAACCAGTAAAAGATATCACATTTCGAAAAGGGATGAACACAAACGAACTCATCAACGCATTCTATGATGCTGGCGGTTTTTCCGCAAAAAAAGTCGCAGAAGGAGTCGACATCCTCGAAACAATGATAAAAGAAAAAAACTGCACAAAATTCCTTTCATTCCCTGCATGCCTCATCTCCACAGGTACACGCGGTATCATCAAGGAACTTCTCAAAAGAAAACTCTTTGATGTTGTTATCACGACGACAGGAACACTAGATCATGATCTAGCCCGTATATGGAAACCATATCTGCATGGATCGTTTCTAGCAGATGATAAAGAACTACACAAAAAAGGTGTCTATCGACTTGGAAACATCTTCATCCCCAAAGAAAGCTATGGAACAATCCTGGAAGAAAAAATGCAGCCGATCCTCAACGAACTCTATCAAATAAAACAAAAATGGTCCACTAAAGACCTTATCTGGGAGTTTGGGAAACGACTACAACATGAAAAAAACGGAAAAGACTCTATCTTGTATTGGGCATGGAAAAACCAGATTCCCATTTATGTTCCCGGGATCACCGATGGCGCGTTTGGATCACAGATGTGGATGTACTACCAAGAACATCGGAATTTCACGGTTGATCTCTTTAAGGATGAACAAGACCTCTCAGATATGATGTTTGAAGCTAAAAAAACAGGCGCATTAATCATAGGTGGGGGAATATCAAAACATCACACCATCTGGTGGAATCAATTTGCAGGAGGGCTAGATTATGCTGTATATATTACTACAGCAGTGGAATACGATGGAAGTCTATCCGGTGCACAAACACGTGAAGCCATCTCCTGGGGAAAGATAACTGAGAAAGCAGAAAATGTGACAATCGAAGGAGATGCTACGGTGTTACTCCCCTTAATGATATCGGCTCTTTTGGAACGGGGATAAAAATTTTTCAAAGCCAAAACATCGTCTTCATCATGCGTTTGGTCGATGCAGGAAGATCGGGAAGTTTACGAAAACACCCATGGACTTCTTTTGTCGTATCAAAACCAAGCTTCGGCTCCCGTTTCTCAACTTCTTTGTTGAAATAATACGGACCAGACGGCTCGTAGATATTCATCCCATACGTATCAGTGGTTTTTTTCATCCCTGCATAAATCCCTTTTAAATGACCTAGATCCATATGATACGTGCAAATCAACAGATATTTGAAACCATGCCGCCCAAGAGACGACCCAATACTACAAACAATGTTTTTTATAGTTTTCACATCAACAGAGATCGTCCCTGGAAAATCAGAGGTAATCTTACTATAACCAAGTGGCACTGCTGGTAAAAGGATAAAACTAAGATCCGGTTTTTTTTGCTGCAGAATCTTAATCGCCTCCCGAGTGGCATCCCGCGCGGTAATAAGATCAGTTCCAACCGGAAGATGCGGTCCGTGTTCCTCAAGCGGGCTTATCGGTAGAAACAAAACAGTTTTATCTTTATCCTGTGCTTCTATCTGCTTCCAGTTCATCTCCTCAAACAGCAACACTTGATTGTTTTTTATCTCTGAATTCTTTGTTTTCATGTCATCACCTCACAACCATCTTCCGTGACAAGAACCGTGTGTTCCGCCTGCGACACTATTCCTTTTCCTTTATCCACAAGCTGCGGATAATGTTTTAACACTCCAAGAAACGCAAGTTTTTTCAACGAAACATCCGTTGAACCTGAAATTACCTTTTGACACCATCGCTCAGCAAACGGAAGCGTCTTAAACTGAGAAGAAAGCCTCTGCGCCATCAACCGCGCACCCTGATTTCGCACTAGTTTCATGCGAAACGAATCCAAACACAAATAGATATTACTCCCATTACCCGAGACAACATGACCAGTCCCGGTGCTTGCAAACGGCTCAATCGCAATCACATCACCAACTTTTAGTTTCTGATTATCCATCGTATGCGCAACATTAGGGATGGAAAGACCCGAATGAAGCACGTATCGATCCAGACTATGACCTGTGAGATTATCAATCGATTTATACCCATACGAAACAATTGTTTCTTCAACAACTTTTCCGATCGCCTCAAGAACCCCATGATTTTTTACCACACCAATCGCATTTTGTAAAGCCTTCTGCGACGCCTCAATAAGATTCGAATAATTATTTGTCCCAACTTCAACAGATGCTGCGGTATCAGCGATATATCCATCCACATGAACACCAACATCAAGTTTTACAACATCGCCTTTTTTAAACACCAGTGCATCATCATGTCTAGGACTATAATGCGCAGCAATCTCATTGATAGCGATATTCACAGGAAACGCTAACCCAACACCCTGATCAAGTATCTGTGTTTCAATCTTGTTCGCAACATCAAGTAATCGAACGTTCTCCGAAATCAAACTAAGACCATGCTTTCGAGCCTCAGAAGCAATTTTCCCGGCACGTCGATAACAATCTAATATTTTTTCATCCATCGACGATCGCATCCTCTATCTCTTTTTGGGTAATAACACCTTCGCGCAGAATCAAAGGTTTTTTTGTTGTACAATCAACAATGGTTGATGGTTTTCCCATAAGACGCCCACAATCAAGATACACTGCAATATCAGATGGTTGAAACTGCTTACGAATCATAGCAATCTTTGGTATCGGTGTATCTCCATGACGATTCGCACTCGTCACCGTAAGAGGACCAACCTTTGAAAGTAACTCAAGTGCAATTGGGTTAGCTGGGATCCTGATCGCAATCGTATCCATCCCAGCGGTAACAACATCAATACCTGATGCTTTCTTTTTCAACACCAGCGTGAGCGCACCAGGTAAAAAACACTGCGCAAGACGTTTACTCACTATGGTCGTATAAGCAAGTTTTTCCATCTCCGCCACAGAAGAGACCGCAACAGGAAGCGGCTGTGAAAACGGACGATTTTTCAACAAAAAAATCTTTTTTACGGCTGCTTCATTATAAATATCAGCACCTAACGCATACAAGGTGTCTGTCGGATACACAATAATTTTCCCATTTTTCAATGCATCGCTGCATTCAGAAAGATCACAAGTTGTCATAGGTATTATTCTTCTTCTGGTTTGATAAAATCACCAAGTGTGAATCCTGCATTCTGCGAACGAGCACTTTGCACAGAGATTTCTCCTACTTCTTCCATGAGTTTTATCCCAAGTTCCTTTTCAAGTTTTTCTATCATCTTATCAGCAGGTCGAAGATCCCCGTTCTCCAGTTTTGAAATCGTCACCGTACGCTCCCCAATACGAAAACCCAGTTCCTCACGAGTCAAACCTTTTTTCTCCCGTGTCTCTTGAATGACTTTTGACCAGTTAGAAACCAACTCTTTTCCCATTTGTTTAAACACATCTTTCTGAGCACGAGGCCTTGGTAATTGACCGGGGAGGGGTGGTTTGTTACTATGAATTGACCCTTGACTACTCGGCTTCAATGCAGTCCCATACTTCATACACTCCGGACACAGCAGCATCTTCACCCCATCAATCATCGCTGGTCTGCATCCACTATATGCTTTCCCACACATTTCACACGGCATCGGATTAACCCCCTCACAACGCCTATGAGGTTTTATATGAGCCCAGCTTTCTGCAGAACCATCAGGTCTTCAGTGCTGAGTTTCTCACCGCGTTTGAATTTCTCAAAAATATCATCAGCCTCTTTCTGCACACTTGAGGCATCAGCTTGCTTTTTCTCCTTGTATTTCTTTTTCTCAACACTTGAAATCTGTCGTTCCAACTCATGGATATTATTCACATGATCAATGAATTCTTTATGGATCTTATCTGCTTCCATCTTCGTTAATACGATGATTTCCTGCAATTCATTAGCTTTTTTACTAAGAGTCTCAAGCATCTTAACAAGCTCAATCATGCTTTCATGTTCTTCCTGGGCACGTTTTGCTAGTTTTGCCATCGCCTCATGATGTTTCTCAATTTTTTTACTTAAGTTTTTTTCCTGTTCAAGTGATTCTTTAAGTTTTGGATCTTTTTTCAAAGAATCTTCTTGTTCTTTAATTTTCATATGAAGAGCAGCAATATTTTCAATGAGTTTTCGCTCTTTCTGAGGAGATAAAATCTGCGTCATCTGTTCGTTTTCAAGGTTCCTCATCTCTTGTTTCAGCAGAGGAAGATTCACCCCGGTTTTCATGGTGTTGTCTTTCTCCAAAGACCTAATTGTTTTTTTCGCGTCAATGTGTTCTTTTATTATCGTGTTACGTTCTTCTTTGGCGTGTTTCACCCGTTCGTTGAAATCGTCCCTGGCCTTTTTATGAGTACCGACTTTATTACGGATTTCTCGAATGCGAAAATTAAAGGAATCTCGCTCATCAGCGAGCTTTTTTGATTTTTCGTGAAGATCATCTCGAGTTTTCTTTAACGTATAAGCTCGTTCTTGTAACGCATCTTTCTCTTTGATCAGTTGTTCGATTGGAACTGTTGGTTCTTCCACAGGTGTCTCTTCTGATTCGCCCATTTGCAGCCTCTTCTTTGTTTTCTCCCTTTCCAAGGGGTAAAAGACAATGTATTTATTAAGTATTTCGTATGATAATACCTTGTCAGTACATCTGGTAAGCCTTTATAAACAAAAGATATCATGGTGTGTTTTGTTTTTCTTTCTTTTGTCCAAAAGTGAGGATTCCATCAAGAATCACTGCAAGAATACCTGTGATAAACACCATATCAAACACATGGGCGCCGCCGATGATAGCATTCCTTGATGTTGTAAGCTCGTTTTGAAGCAAGGTGAATAGGTGAAATACATCAGCACCAATAAGTACTCCTACAACACCAGAGATATAGGCGAGAGGAGCAGCTTTCTTTTTTATTTTCCAGAGCAAGAACAAAGAAACAATACTTGCGGCGACTGCGGGAAAAAGCCAAAAGGGAAACGAAGATATTATGCCTTTCTGAGGATCAGGACGCGTAACAAAAAAGGTGATGACTGCGACGACAACTATACCTAGTGCAACTCTTCGAAGCGGAATTTTATTTTTTATAATAAGGTATATGCTGAGAAGAAGGGGGATTACTGCGCCTCCAATGTTTATTCCCACCTGCCATTTTCCAGAATCAAATAGATGAATGTTGGAAAAAGTGATCCCTGCGTATCCATCAACGATTCCTGATCCAAGAAGAAATGAGACAAATACGATAATAATTGCTTCAATAGATGAAAAACCCATGTCGTGAAATGCTTTTGTAATAATCAGATACCCGATGTACAATGCAAGAAGTGGAAGGAGAATATAAAGGAGATACAACCCGATTTGAGCAATCAACGTTTCTGCAGGCATATATGCATCGTTGGATGATTCTTTTGTTAATAAACTTAGTGACTATCAGATGATCTTTGAAAATCCTCCTTATGTCGTTTGGTTTTTTCCGAACATTTTCCCGGGATATTTAAATAATGATCATTATGTCCGGCTTCGACAGTGAATACAGATGAAAAATGGTTTGAATCAATTTGTAGTATTGTTGGTCATCGTTTCGATGATTATCCTTCTTTCAAAAATACTCGCATAATTAATAATTTTTTTGAAGGCATTCATTCTTTTTATATCTTGTGTTCAGGAGAGAAATTTTTTTCATTTTGGTATTTTGACGCGTTACCTTTATTAAGGATGAATGAGAAACCATAACTTGCTATGAAATAGCATAGCAGAAATTGAAGAGGTGAACCTATGGGATATACGCCAGAAGAAAAAGAAAAAATCCAAAAATTCCTCCAAATGACCCTTGGGAAAAATCCCTTGGTCAAAGAAATCTCAAAAAAAGAAGAATAAAACTCGTCTGTTTTCCTCCTAACAGATGAAAGAAAACAACAAGCGAGTAGAAGCCCTACTCGCATTTTTTAAATTTATACCCATAGTAAATCGCACCAGTGTATCCTTCTGCTTGTATCCGCCTAAACGTACTTTCCACCTTTAAACCAATATGAATATCGTCGATACTACAGTCAACAATCTGACCAGTGATCTGCGGCCCTTCTTCAAGTTTAATGATCGCAATCGGATACGGAACCTGCTCTTCGAACTCCTCAGGACCCACATGAATAATCGTATACGTCACAACCTCCCCTTTCCCCGTTAGTTGAACTTCCTGCATCTTACCCATGCTTTTACGTCTGCAAAATGGACATGCTTCCCGTGGCGGGAAAAAGATCCGTTCACACGAACCACATTTGTTCCCCATGAAATTATACCGCTGAGGAATCTCCCTCCAAAACCGTGCAACAGCTTCACCCATGTTTACATCGCCTCCAAGATATGAACCGTACAGGTTGCCCCAGAACCACCCACATTATGCGCAAGACCAATCCGAGCATCAGGAACCTGACGCTTCTCAGCATCCCCTCGTAACTGAAGTGCGATCTCAATCACCTGTGCAACACCGGTAGCACCAACAGGATGACCCTTTGCTTTCAACCCGCCACTCGTATTAACCGGCAACGACCCATCTCTGGTGGTGATTCTGTTGTCAATTGCTTTCCCACCTTCTCCCTTCTTCACAAAACCTAAATCCTCAATCGCACAGATCTCCGCGATCGTGAAACAATCATGAACCTCAGCTAGATCGATGTCTTTAGGGGTGAGATTCGCCTGTTTATACGCCATTTTTGCTGCATGAACCGTAGCCTGCAAGGTACAGATATTCTCCCGAGCATGTAACGCTAAAGTATCAGACGCCTGCCCAGCAGCAATGATTTTCACAGCTTTATTAGTGTATTTTTTTGCTTTCTCCGCAGCGCAAAGCACAATCGATGCCGCACCATCACTCACCGGAGAACAATCCAAAAGACCAAGCGGATATGCAACCATTGTCGCATTCAACACCGCATCTAAAGAGATTTCTTTTCTATACTGCGCATACGGGTTTAACACACCGTTCATATGGTTTTTCACAGCAACCTGCGCCATCTGCTCTCGCGTCGTCCCATAATCATGCATATGACGCGTGGCAATCATCGCATAAATCCCAGGAAACGTCGCACCAAAAAACGCTTCCCACTCCTGATCAGCGGCGGTCGCAAGCGTCTCAGTCGCAGACGTTCCACCGACATCATTCATTTTTTCAATACCGCCGACAACAACAACATCATGCATACCAGAAGCAACCGCAAGATACCCTTGTCGAACCGCAAGACCACCAGAAGCACAAGCACCCTCAACACGAGTCGAAGGAACATGAGCAAATGAAAACCCTGAGGCATCAGCAACCAAAGCACCAATATGCTCCTGACCAATAAAACGACCTGAACTCATCGAACCAACATACATCGCATCAACTTCTTTTCCGCTGATCCCTGAGTCAAGAATAGCTTTTGCTCCTGCCTCAGCAATCAACTCACGGAATGATTTTTCCCAAAGCTCACCAAACTGAGTAAGCCCAACACCAATTACAGCAACATCTCTCATTATTAATCACTCCCAATACAACAAATCAGTAATTTTCGCGTACACACCATATGATATGTATTCCTTATCAGCAACCATCTGCGCAATCGACGGTGCATTTTTTCGTTTCAAATCCTTGATCGCATCAGTAACCGTAAGGTCAAAACTGTCGCTTCCTGCACCAGACCCATAACTTGTGACAAAGATCCGATCACCTGGTTTAGCCACATCAAGAACTGAAGAAAGACCAATAGGCGACGCACCAGAATAGGTATTGCCGATGAACGAAACAATTAAACCTTGTTTAATCTGCTCAAAAGAAAACCCAAGCTTCTGCGCAACCGCAATAGGAAATTTTCCATTCGGCTGATGAAACACAGCATAATCATAATCATCAGGTTTTGTCCCCATATGATTCATCATGTTTGCTGCACAACTCGTAATATGTTTAAAATAAGCAGGAGCTCCAGTGAAACGACCACCATGAGAAGGATATTTACGTTCTGCCCGCCGCCAAAAATCAGGAGTATCGGTCGTAAATGAACACGTGTGATTAATCCGAGCAACGATCTGATCTTTACCAATGATGAATGCTGCGCCTCCTGCTGCAGCGGAATATTCCAATGCGTCACCAGGGGCTGCCTGCGAGGTATCCGCACCAATCGCAAGACCATAGCGAATCATCCCCGAAAGAACCAAACCCATACATGTTTGAATAGCTGCAGTCCCAGCTTTACAAGCAAACTCAAAATCAGCCACCATCAAATCCGGTGTCGCACCAATCGCTTCTCCGACAATCGTTCCAGTAGGTTTCACCGCATAAGGATGGGATTCACTCCCAATATAGATCGCACCGATGTCTTTTGGATTAATCGCACATCGTTTCAATGCGGCACGAGCAGCTTCCACACTGATCGTCGCAGTATCTTGATCAACAGAAGGAACCGATTTCTCAGAAATACCAAGACCTTCACTGATTGATCTGCCGTCTTTTCCCCAGACCGAAGCAATCTCTTCAGTTTTAATTCGATACCGGGGGATATTCGCACCATAACTGACAATGCCTACCTCTTCCATGGTACACCCAGGGGCCAAAACAAAGACGACTATTTAAAATTGCTCTACACATATACGACAATCGTCGACGAAAAAAATAATTAAGAGAGCGAAATTTTCGCTCCTTTTTTCAACGATTCAACAGATTTATCTGCAAGCTGATCAAGCTTATCTTTATCCGTAACAAGTTGACGTGCTTGTAGGTTCTGCTTACGTAAAATCTCTTTAGATTCCACCCAGATGTCACGGCGTTCTTTTTTTATCGACATGATCTTCGATTGCATCTCTGATGCTTTCTCATGATTCTGCTGAGCTTCCTCACGAACTTCAATAAATTTTTTATGTTTTTTATTGGCTTCACCGATTAACGTTGCGATCTCATGTACGAGTTTTGTGTACTCCTCATGTTTCTGCTGACTTCCCTCATAGTATTTCTGTACTTTTTCGTGTTCTTCGTCTGCTTTTTTGAAAAGTTCAGTGATCGCCAGATCCGTATCCGTAAGATCAACTTCTATTATTTGCTGTTTCTGCACGAGCTTCTCAGTTGCTTTAAACTCCCGCATTTTTTCTTTGATTTTATCGATAAGTTTGTTCTCATCACGAGTTTTCATCGGAACAGTTTCCTGCCGATACTCCATCATCTGGATATCTGCCTTCAACTCCTCTAACCGCATAGGCAGATTTCTGTTAAAATCCCCTTTCTTTTTCCTCTTTTTATCAATTAATTCTTTTGCCTGCTGTTGAAATTGATTCCTGCGTTCTTTATGCTGACGCATCAACGAAACAAGATCATCGCGCTCTTTCTTATTATTGTCCAGTAACTCCTTGAGTTCTTTACGTTTCACATTGAGTATATCACGCTCTTCACGAAAAACCCTGGCAGCATCATTTAATTCATTTCTTTTTTGAACTAATGCTTGAAATTTCTTCTCTGAATTTTTGAGCTCTTCCAGTTCTTGTTTTGTTTTTTTAGTATCTTCAGCCAAGAGAAGTACACCACCTTGGTGATATACGTTGATATTGATATAAATTATTATTGTTCATTCACGGTGACCCGTATATCATTTTTCCCTTGTTTTGCAATCCAGGGGATAGTAATCTCCGCGTATCCGTAGCCAGGGATAATAAGATCCTCTACTTTATTCTTTTCCTCCCCGTTTATTGTCAAACTCACTTTTACTTTCCTTGCAGAAACCTTGCTTACGTTCTCTACTCGGAAGGATGTAGTTATCCGTTCCCCTTCTTTGAAATCCCTGGGCCAATGAAACATATTTTTAATCGCGAGTTCAGCTTTTACATTTGTTACCATCGTCATCGTCTGTATCTCTGTTTGCTTCTTTTTTCCAAGAGAGTTCACCCGTATTATGGTTTCCACCCAATCGTTTGGTTCAATCTGCGACGTTGGTTTCACTGTTACTACAATGGTTATCGACTGCTTTGGTTCAACTACGAGTTTTTGTGGCTCTACACTTGCATCCCAATGCGATGACACAGGCCGTCTCGTAGCAAACACTTCATAGGTTCGCGTTTTTCTTGTTGGATTCAATACAACGATTTCGAATCGTGCCTCGCCATCCGGGTCAATCTCTTGAATTCTATCAATACATTGAAATTTTACTACTTTTTGTGTCAAAAGAAGAGCGATGACGATAATGATAAAGAAAAATAAAACAAAGAGTATCAGCGCAAGAACAATCGCGGCATCAGATCCAAATGTGTCTTTGAGACCGAGTTGATCTGCAGCGGAATCAAAAAACTTGTATACTGCATCAAAAAAATCATACAAAACGTTGTTTCCAATAACCTGAATGGTTACCGTCAGTGCTGCAGAGGCTGCGGAGTTTCCTTTTGACGTTGCTTTAAATGTTAATGTATCTGAAGAAAATGATGTATCTGTTGGTACTGAGACCGTAACTTGAACAATTCGCTCTTTTCCGTTGATAACTTTACTTACTGTTTGAATGTATTTTTTCTCCCAGCCGTTCTTTGAGGTTACCGTTATCTGATATGAATCATCGTCGTCACTTGCACCAATATTATTATTTTTAATATAAAAGTTGAATGTAGCGTTTACCCCTTTTTTTACATCAAGACTTTCGTTATCAACACGAATGCTGAGATCGTATGTGATAGCCGCTCTGGTAACTAATGCTGATGCTTCTGCAGTTGCTTTTCCGGTTTTCCCAGAGACCTCAAAAATCATGTCCAATGAGTCGTCATAGGCGTCTTGTGTTGTGTCTGTTGAATCGACAAGGACATGGACAAGTTGATATCCACCCGCTGAGAAAACAATTGATTCAGAGGCGGTTACAATGTTCCATCCACCTATTTTTTCTTTTTGGATAACGTTAATATTAATTTTCGGGTCTTTACCTTCGCTTGTAATATTTAACGTGTAGTCAATAATGCCACCAGGAACAATCTTTGCGTCAGCTGGATTTGAAGTATAGGTAAACTTGATATGTGTTGTGTCTTCAACAAACAGATGAAGTGAAGAGGGACAATCAACTGAATCATACAGAATCTGGATGGTTCGCTGACCGAGTTGTGGGCCATCTGCGATAGCTATATCCAAACTAAGAGGCTCGTCATAGATGAGTTCCTTATTTTTGTCGTTTATGTTGGAAAAAATAAATGTGGTCAGATGATTGTTCTTTTTGATAAGATCAAGAAGTTTTGTTTTATCGAGAGTAATGGAAGAATTAGATATAACGCCCCCTTCATTCGATAGGGTTGCTGTCAGTGTGATTTTTCGCAGATCGATAAGATTACGATAATCCATATAGATATTTGCCTCAGCGTTTTTCAAAATTTTACTTTGTACAGGACCATTACCGCTCCATGTGCGAGTTGTATCTTTAAGTTTTTCAGAAATTGTTGTATTACTCGTAGGTATTTCAGTAACCATTTGATAAACAATATCCTCTTTATGGAGATAATAAGTAATTTCATTCTCTTTCTGTTCTATGGGGATGCTTAATGGCAGGGTTACCGTAGAATCATGTGTAGATGAACCAAATATAAACGATGAGGCGAGCACACCATCAGCAAGATCAGCAAGATCTGCAAGGGTGAGATTGACGCCATCTTCGCCGATCAGGTCGCTCATATTTAGGAATTCTTTGAGGGTTGCTCCAAGATCCTGTAACTTCGTGATTTTTCGTTTACTTAAGAAATCTGAGAGTTTTCCCATGATTGTTAGTGCTTTGTCCTCAAATCCCCGTTCTGATAACTTTGTTAATATATTACCTATGGTGCGTTCACTGGGGATTATTTCAACTGAGAATAATAGAATGCTGTTTTCTTTTAACACTACATGTTCGTTAGATAAGTCAAGAGTTATTAGATATGGTTTTATTCTTCCAGGTATAATCGTTGGTTTAATCGTTGTCGTCGTATTTTTTATTTCCTGAGATAAAATTAATCCAGACCCAAAGAAGTCAGTGCCGTTTGAGATACTGATTTTTACGCTGTCTTTATGTAATGGTTTTGATGATGAGGATAAATATAGATTAAAGAGGACGTTACCGTTTATTTCCCGGGTTTCTGCTCCTGTATACAGATATTCTTCTGTTACTTTGAATGGATTCATCAATTCAAAAAAAGATGAAAGCATATCAATTGGGATTTCAGAGTCTTCTTCAGTTATGTCACCGAATTCAAGTGCGAATTTGTAAATTGTCCATAACCCAAACCAGGAAAGCCATTCGTCCTTGTTTATTGTTGGAATCAGCTTGTTTTTTACAAAGAGGCTGGGGGGCCATTCTGAATCATTTGTTTTTGTTGGTATATCTGTACTCATTTGGGTGCTGCCTGATTCAGCGTCTAAACTGTCTAAACTAAAAGGAATATACTCTGTGAAATGCAATATATTGGTGCTTGCGTTTGATGTTTCTGCAAGACCAGAGGGAACGATTGCAGGTAGGATCAGCATGAAAACTAAGGAAAATACGATGAATGTTCCTAAACCTGTTCTCCGTGAATGCATAGACGTACAACCTATGGCTTATATCTATCTACTTAATATATAAATGTTTGTTTACAATAGGTATCATTTTTAATAAAATATAAAAATACTATCCCCTCCTGTCATACCTTCCCATATACTTTCAACATTTCCTATCAAAAGAACACGAAAATACCATAGAAAAAAAAGAAAACGTCTTTTTATCGCAAAGGTGTTTTTTGTAACCACTCAAGATCACTGATATAAAGACTTCTGATATCTTTCAGCCCAAACGCCTGCATCGCAAGCCTCTCCAGACCAAGACCCCAGGCAAGCACAGGGCTTTTCACACCAACAGGCTCTGTCACCTCAGGCCGAAACATCCCGCTTCCACCTAATTCCATCCATTTGTTATTCCAAAAAACATCTACTTCCATACTTGGTTCAGTATACGGAAAATACCCAGGTCTGAACCGGATTTTCTCAAAGCCCATCCGCCTGTAAAACTCTTTCAGAATCCCCAAAAGCTGTCTGAAGTTTGCGTTCTCCTCATGAATGATTCCTTCAATCTGATAGAACTCTGGCAGATGCGTGGTATCAATGTTTTCTTTTCTGAACACACGACCAATGGAAAACACCTTACACGGCGGCTGCGGATGATCGTACAAATATCGGATGGTACTAACGGTCGTATGGGTCCTCAACAGCGTTTTTTCTCCTTCTGTTCTCGAAAACTGATACCCCCATCCCGTCGATTTGGTTGTTCCACCGTTTTCATGGACCGCTGCGATGCTCTCAAGCAACGTTTTTTCTTTTATAGGAAAACGTTTTGGATTCTTACAATAAAATGTATCTTGCATCTCCCGAGCAGGATGATCCTGAGGGATAAACAACACATCCATATCCCAGAAACAAGATTCGACATAATCCCCTTCGATCTCCTGAAACCCCATTTCAATGAAGATATCGCGGATTTTTCCAATCAATGCAACTAACGGATGTGTTTTCCCACCATATAACGCAGGGGCAAATGCATGAATATCATACGGTCGAATAGCTGTACGTTCCCAGTCCCCGGTTTTGATCAGAGCTGATGTGATCTGCGAGATCTCTTCAGTAATCTCTATTCTTTTTTCAAGAGCCTTTTTTCCGTATTCTGTTAACACAATAGTGCTTGTAACCTGTTCTTTTTCTTTTAAAACATTTTTTCGAGAAAGCAATGAGCTGAGTTTTGTTTTCTCAAATGTTGTGTTCGGATGACCATCGAGATAATTCAAGGCTTTTTCCTCTTCGCTTTCAATTTCAAGTACTTTTTTTCCTTGATCAGTGATCTCCAACAATGTTTCTTTATCTTTTTTTATATTGACCCATCCTTTGGTTCTTAACCAACCGACCGCAACAGAGATTTCAGATTGCTCCAAAATCTGAGAAAGATCTTTTAAAGAGGATTTTCCATTGTGTTCCGATAAATATTTTAATGCTCTTTTCTCGGGTAACCCATTCTGTACAAAATGCTTTCCTTCTTTTCCAAGTGAGTAGACTGTGGTAATATGATCCTCTATTGCAACAAGTTTTTTTGATTGAAGCCAGGATGCCGCATTCATAACTTCTGCAACTTGTGTGAAATCTCCCTGCTTCACAAGCTCTTGTGGTGATGCGCTGCCGTTGAGTTTTTTTAATGTTAAGAGTACCTTTTTTTCGTTTTGTGAAAGCTCTTGAATAATCTTATCGAAGTCCATCTTCATCCGAAATCATGTAGACCTGTATTAAGATGTCGATTTAGACTCGTTGGAACTAGAGTAGCAAAACGTTATAAAATGATACCTATTCAGACATCTGCAAGGAGAAATAGTATATGATAGGAAATTTACCTCAAAACATCTTAGAAGCAGTTCTTGAAACAATACCGATCGAATTCTCAGTTATTGATGATAAAGAACAAGTCCTTGCATGGAACAAACATGAGACGCGGATCTTCAAACGACCAACCGCGGTTGTAGGCAAAAACGTCAAAAATTGCCATCCAAAAAAAAGCCTTGCAAAAGTAGAACAAATCATCCAGGAGATGAAACAAGGAAAACGAGACAAAGCCCAATTTTGGATTGATCTGCCCAACGGACCAAACAGCACAAAGCAGAAAGTACTCATAGAATACTATGCCTTACGTGATCCCAACGGCAAATATCTCGGGTGTCTTGAAGCATCGCAGAATATCGGAAAATTACAGAGTATAACTGGTGAAAAAAGACTCCTTGATTAATACAAAAAATATTCACTTTACCACTGTATAGTTTTTATAGGAAAAGTGTATTATCCCCTTTCAAATTCTGGGCCCGTAGCTTAGTTCGGTTGGAGCAACCGGCTGATAACCGGTAGGTCGGGAGTTCAAATCTCCTCGGGCCCATTTTATTGAATTAACCAATAGTGTATCACAGAAAATTATTTTAATAAAAAAAATAAAATTTTCCCCTCCTTTTTTAAGGAGAGAAAAACGACTTTATATATTCTTTACTCTTTGTCAAACTCTCTGAATTTATCCATATCCGGATTTAAAAACCCGCATCGTCGGAATGCGAACAATTCATCGAGCA
>JAPKYE010000005.1 GCA_026394495.1 Methanobacteriota archaeon
GATTCCGTGCTATGGGATGAAACATTTTTTCGCAGAATACATTTCACCGTATCCATATACTAGCGGATTCAGTGCGGTAGTTATCGCGAAATACTACGAAGGCGCATATATTAATGGTACACTACAAAGCAACAATACACCTCTCCCCTATGCCCAAGTGATTATTTTTGACAAATATGGTATTCCTCATGATATTACCTATACTAATTCTAGTGGTGTATTTCATCTGATTGCGCCAGCGGGAAATATCACATTGACGTTCTCCTATAATGCGGGTAATGGAAACCAAGTGCTCCTTAAAGAAATTACATTTAACAGCATGACAAATCCGCTCTTTGCTCAAATCAGCGATGCAGATGCTATGCGTCTTCCAGGATCAAATTATAATAGGATTTTAGACCTCAGTGTAAACTTATCAACACTCGAAGGATATGTATACGAAGATCGAAACGATAATGAATCGTATGATCCAGCAATTGATACGTTGATTCCTGGCGTTACTGTTCAATTAGAAGATCAATATTTTGGTAGATCTATCCTTCCGACGGTAACTGATACAAACGGACATTACATCTTCTATAATTTATTTCCTAGCAAATACAATGCTTCCCTAATTGAAAACGGAGAAGTCCTCGCTACAAATGATCCCTTCAATGTCGTACCTAATTATAACTTCATCAATATATCAAAACCTTAATCTTTCGAAATTGCATGGGTCGTTTACTCGGCATGTCCGCTTATTTCTCTCTGAGGCGAGTTAGTTAATAAAGAATTATTTTTATCGGGTCACAACTTTTATATATAATAAGTTATATAGTACTTATAGATGATATATAATGACTGATGTAACTACAATTCAATTGGATAAATCTGTTGTCGAATCTCTTAAAAAGAATCGAGAGTATCCACGACAAACATACAACGAATTAATTTCCCATATGATTGAAATCATTAAGAATTTAAAAAAGAGGAACCAATATGATGAATTCTTGCATAAAATTCAACAACCGAAAATGAAAGATCTTTGGGATAATAAAGAAGATGAGGTTTGGACGGATGTATAAACCCGGCGATATTGTCATTGCGCAAGTACAATTTACAGATACATATGAAGTAAAAAAAAGACCAGCTCTTGTGTTATTTGAAGAATGTGGTAATGTCGTTGTTGCAGGAATAACAAGCAATCTTAAAATGAAAGGCATTCCTCTTACAAAAGCAGAAGGAGCGATAAAAGATAGTGTAATCAAATTAAATTACATTTTTACAATCTCCTCATCAATGATATCAAAAGTGCTGTTTCATGTAAATAAAAACAAAAAACATATGATTTTCCATGAACTGCAAAATCGGTTAAACGATCTCAATAAATAAAATAGGCTGAATCGTTTATTGACAAGAATTATTGTATTGGCCAAGTTTTATATAAATGATCTGGATATGTGAAGTATAACATATGGAAATATTGAGGTATTATTTATGAAAAATAAAACAATTGGAATGGTAGTAGTAATGCTGGTTTTCGTATCTCTTGTCCTTCCAGTTTATGGAATAACAACTGTAGAAAAAACTCAGGCGACTGAAAATAATATTATTACTGAAAGCAGTACGTCGCATCAAAAGTCATTACCACTCATCTTTTATAGAATATTAAACAAAGATTGGGACTATTGGAGTAACGCACCACATTTATATTCTCTCCCAGAAGGTAACGTTGGTATTGGCCTAGAGAATCCTTCTGAAAAACTGGATGTTGTGGGAACTGTTAAAATGACGGGTTTTAAGATGCAGACAGGTGCATTTGATGGCTTTGTACTAACCTGTGATAGTTCTGGTAATGGTACTTGGCGATCGTCAACAAGTGGTGTTGGGGGAAGTGGAACAGCTAATTATTTAACAAAGTTTACCGCTGCAACCACACTTGGCAATACTGGTATTTATGAAACACCAGCTGGAAAGGTTGGCATTGGAACGAGTACTCCTTCGAGTAAACTTGAAGTAGCGGGTGATGTAAAAGTCAATGGTGATATTTCTTTTGAGACAAAAACAGGTTATGTATCAGTATCTGCTGCTGCTTTCAGTCCACGAACAGATGGATATGAATATACGAACGGAGGAATGGAGCTTCATCCAGATGACAGTATGAGTACCACGTATTATGCTCCTGTTCAGTTACCACATAACGTAAAAATCACAAAACTGACATTTTACTGGGAGGATCAATCAATATCAGATGATTGCAGTTGTACTCTTTATAAAAATACGATGCCTGCAAGTTATACGATAGCTGATTGTTCATCATCAGGATACAGTGGTGATGGTAGTAGTATTGACAACACAATACCGGTATCATATGCAACGGTTGATAATTCTCATTATAGCTACTATCTGAAATGGTATCTGCCTACTAGCGATTGTTCAGGGTACAGTGCGATAATAGAATACACATATGCTGAGATATAAACTATAGAAAGATTCATGTGAGAGAAGACAGGATTTAACATCTCTCTGGTGGCATATGGCAATCTTCGAAACAGAAAGATATTGATACTATGCTGATGACTCAAGATCAGCTTTTATTTTGTAATTTCTTTTTGTAAAAACATTCTTGTTGTTTCTATAAGATTGACTCGCGCTATTTTTATTGATTTTCCTTGAGCATGTAGATTTAATTCTGGACATTCAGCGATAAAGATATCGTGATCGTTCCAGATGCTTGCATTAAAAACTTCCCCATCAATAATAAATTTTTGCTTTACCATTGTCTCAACTCTCAAATTTACATCATCTACTGGAGTATAAACTTTATTATAGAATATATAAATGTGGTCAAAAACAAGACATTTTTATTGATTGATGGTGCATGAATTTTTGATTCTTCTTGAAAATGAATATCTATTCTGATGGACTTTCAAAATGTGAAAAATCTAATGCTCCCCAATCGTTAAAATCTCTTTGGCCGTGGGTTCCGTCAGAATAATCAAAGATCTTGTATGTATATCGATAGTTCATAATGCTTTTATAGTCCTGATAGAACCAGTATCCAATCTGCCATGGTTTTTTTGATAATTGTGCGTCGCATCCAAACGGATGTCCAAATCGTAACCCAAAATTATGCCCCATCTCATGCATTATTGCTGATCCATAGAAATACGCTAATGATTTTGTTATTGATTGTCTAGCGTTTTTTTCCATTTGTTTGCTTGATATGATGAAGGCGTTTGTCCCAGGAAAATAGTCTATACGTGGGGGGTCGTCTGCGCTGAATCCATATCCTTTTGGTGTACATGAATAGACAACGATTCCGTAATGAAACACGCTTCGTTTCCAATTGTTTGTATCGTGATGGATGAAATAGGTATTGTATATCGTGATGGCTTCATCAAAGGTGACCTGATCGTCAAAGGGGATGATATCACCACTATCAAAGTCTGTGGTGCTGATGTGTAAAATAATATTTCTTCGATGAAATGGGTTTTTTATTAGCTCAAATGCTTCGTCAGGGACGATACTGGATATTTGATCTGGGCTTTCTTGCATAAAATCCAGTTCCAGAAACACGTCCTTTCGATAGGGATCGGAATTCATGTCTCTTGTGAGGTATTCCTCGATGTTTGTGAGACTATCGTGATCAGGGTCAATATTTTGATGATCGTCCCAGATAAGAGGATTATAGCCCCATTGATGTTCCCACTCGATAGGGATTCCATCATTATCTTTATCTTCTCCTCTATTACTTACAGTTGGATCTGTCCCGTAGACTTCTGTTTCTACCCAGTATGGTAATCCGTCGTTATCGTAATCGTTTTGAGATATTGTAAACCAGAGTTCACAGATGTGTCGTCCTAGGACCGCCTTCTTGATATCACCGCATACTCGTCCGTAGCCACTTGCATCTCCTATGTAGTCATCACCGGTCCAGCGATCTGTTTTAATGCTATGCAAAAGATCGACATCGTATTGATCTTTGTTGAGTTGATTTCCATCGTTAATGTCACATAACGTGCTGCCTTTTGGATTCCAATCCCAGAGTTCGATTTTGATGTTCACCAATTCCTGGCCATCAGGAACATTTAGGGTTGCTGACCAATTTGGGTTGTTCACATATTTCGTATTATACCAGGTGGGACTTGTAAATTCTTGATTATTGATGTAGATTTTTACAAAAAAATCTGGATTCAATAAATCAGCTTTATCCTCAAGAGAACGTATACTTGTAAGGGTTACGGTAACCCCTAGATCAACCAAAGGATCTATGTCAACGTCTTGTGGATTAGGTAAGTCGGAATTGGAGGACACACCTAAGGTGCATCCTATAAGTAACAGAAACAAGATGCAAAAAGGTATTCCTAAAATTTTAATGTTTTCCATAAAAAAAGAAATATCTTTCATTGTTAATAAATTTTCGCTACTGTTATAAAAAGATTAAAATATGTTGTTCATCGGTTTTTCGATAATCCCGATATGATCGGATAGTATATATCAACAAATTTTACAAGAAAAGTACGGCCCTGATCCGGTTACGTCCATTTTTTTGTTTTGAGAATGTGTCGTTATCATATCTGGTAAAATTTTTTCACTATGACATTCTGTCTCGGTATATTTATATACAACGGATGAGAAAGTAGAGCATAAACATAGGTGGTTAAAGCGATATGAATAAATTTGAATTTGTTGGAATCGCGGTGTTCGCAACACTGTTTGTTCCTTTTTTTGGTCATTATTTTGAGAATCTTATTATTTTTCAGTCTCTATTCTTTTGCGAAATATTCATCATAGGACTCGTTATGATATTTGCTGTGTTTGTTCTAAGGCGAATATATAGCAGATTCTAAGGAAAAAAATTGTCTATTTTTTAGGAAACATAAAAAAAGTTTTTCTTTTTTTCACGTAGGGCGGTGCAGCACTTCGTATTAATAAGAATGGTGTAATAAACGTACTGATCATCACTAGAAGAATCGTAGCAATTTTTACCTGCTGTGCAAGTAGCCCTTCTTGATCACCAAAAAATCTCAGGTCGATGACTGTTGCAACAACAATAAGTGCAATACCTGCACGCGGCATCATCCCGATACCAACGATCAATGATTCACGTTTAGTGAACCCTGAGAGTTTCGCCCCGATGTAACATCCAATAACTTTTCCTAGGAGTGCAAATAATACGAAGAAGAAAAGGAATAAGGCGATTGTCCCTATTTGTGAATTTCCTATGAGGTAGGATACGTTGAAACTGGCACCAATCCACACAAAAAACAAGGGGATGAAGAACGCGTACCCGATGGTGTTTGTATATTCGCTCATTGTGTGTGCCTGCGGGATTTTGCGGATGATCATTCCTGCGATGAATGCACCTATGATTGCGGCAAGCCCCATGTTTTCCGCAAATGCAGCAAACAGAAAACACAAAACAAGCCCGGCGGTAAGAATCACCATCGGTGTTCGTCGTTTTGTCGTTTCTTTTTTGGCGTATCTGATGATGAAGCTGCCTGCGCCAAGGGTTAGGACAAAAAAGAGGATTACTTTAAGGAGAAGGACAAAGGGGTTTCCTTCACCGATGATCAGTGCAAGGATGAAGATGCCGAATACATCATCCAATATGTCTGCGGTGAGAATGGTGAGTCCGACACGATTTGATAACAAATCCAGTTTAGTAAGAATCCGCAGTGTTACCCCTATGGATGTTGCGGTGAATATCGCTCCAATGGCAAGGCTTGCAGTGATCCCAAGGTTAAACCCAAATCCTACAAGAAATCCGAAGAGAAACGGGACGATGACGCCAAGGGTACAGGTGATAAGACCAGATTTCCTGCTTTTTTTTAGGTCTTGTGTATCCGTTTCCATACCGACGATGAATAGGAGAAAAATAGTTCCGATGAAGGCGATTTCTTTGAACTCATTTGATGTTAAATCAAGTTGAAAGGTATAAAGCGAAGTACCGAAGAGATCAATAGATGAGCCGGAGAGGCTGCCGATGATGCTTGGGCCAAGAATGATGCCTGCGATGATTTCTCCAATAACCCCTGGTTGTTTCATTTTTTCAAAGAGTGTACCAAGAAGTTTTGCTGCAATCAAAGCAATTGCAATTTCAAACAGGATAGAAGTTGATAACATCCCTTTCCTCAATATGATATCTTTTTTTTGCTACTTAAAACCATGGAATACTTCTTTTTCCATAGATTTTATATAGCGTTTCGTTGATGTTCTAGTTTGATGACTGAAAAGTCTGCAGGAACAAAGATGAAAGCATTTTATAATCTTAAGGTACAAGATATTATGGATAAGCAGATAGGCGATCTTCCGGTTGTTGAGAAAACCGCGAATCTTGATCAAGTGTTCTTTGTTCTGAGTGAAAAGAATCATGTCTGGGTGGTGGAAACAAAGGAGACGATGAAGGTTGTCGGCGTCATAACAGAACATGATGCGTTGTCGTTGCTTTCGCCAGCTGATGTGTCGTCTCAGACGTTCAGCAGGCCGAATCTTCGTTCATTGCAGTATGGTATTGAATCGACCGCTGAAGAGATCATGTCGAAAAAACCTATCACTGTTTCTTATGATGACGGTATTGTTGATGTGTTGGCTAAGATGAAGCAGTATCGGGTACGTCGTCTTCCGGTGGTTGATGAGAAGCATACGTTACTTGGGGAACTTACATTGCATCATTTGATTTATCAATATCATAAAGAACATGGTATGATTTCAAAAAAGGATAATACGCAATAGTTGAGTTGTGTGTTGTGTTATAGTTCGCAGTTTTTACAGTCGATTTGTTGGCAGATTGTGTTTTTTATTTTCCAGTTGAGCGCCCAATGTTTCAAGTCTTTTACTATATGAATGAGGTCTCGGCCGCTTTCCGAAAGCAAGAGGGGTGGATAGACTAGGAGATAAAATGATTTAAACCAAATAAAGTATCAAGTACAATACGAATATAATCTGAGGTGTGTGCATGCAGATAAAAAATAATGTGTATTGGGTTGGAAAAATTGATTGGGAACTGCGGAAGTTTCATGGTAATGAGCTTTCTACACATCGTGGTTCAACCTATAATTCATATCTTGTCAAAGAGGAAAAAATTGCGTTAATTGATACGGTCTGGTCGCCTTTTAAAAAAGAGTTTATCCGTAATCTGGAAAAACATGTTGATGTACAGAAGATTGATTACGTGATAGCAAATCATGCAGAAAGCGATCATAGTGGTGCGCTTCCAGAATTGATGAGCTATATTCCTGATGTTCCTGTGTATTGTACTGCAAATGGTGTGAAATCCTTGAAAGGGCATTATCATGAGGACTGGGATTTTCATCCTGTGAAAACCGGTGATCGGTTGAGTCTTGGAGATAAAGATCTTGTTTTTATTGAGGCACCGATGTTACATTGGCCAGATAGTATGTTTTGTTATCTCACAAAAGACAACATGTTATTCAGCAATGATGCGTTTGGTCAGCATTATGCCTCAGAATATATGTTTAATGATCTTGTGAATCAAGCAGATCTTTATTCGGAGGCGTTGAAGTATTATGCGAATATTCTGACTCCATTTAGCGCTTTAGTTGATAAGAAAATTAAAGAGATACTGGGGTTGAAACTTCCTGTGGATATTATCTGTCCTAGTCATGGGATGATCTGGCGGAAAAACCCACTTCAGATTGTGGAACTGTATCAGAAATGGGCAAACCTATACAAGGAAAACCAGATCACGATTCTGTATGATACTATGTGGGATGGGACACGGGTGATGGCTGAGCATATAGCCAAAGGAATCATTGATGTTGATAAAGCGGTGCAGGTGAAACTTTTCAATGTTGGTAAAAGTGATAAAAACGATGCTATCGCTGAGGTCTTTAAATCTAAAGGTATTTTGATTGGTTCTCCGACAATTAACCGGGGTGTTCTCACTGCGGTAGCTTCGATGCTTGAAGAAATCAAAGGACTTGGTTTCAAAGGTAAAAAAGCTGCATCGTTTGGTTGTTATGGTTGGAGCGGTGAATCCGTGAAACAGATTTCAGATCATTTGAAGAATGCAGGATTCACTGTATTTGATGATGGTTTGAAGGTGCTGTGGAATCCAGATGATCAGGCACGACAGCAGTGTGTTGAATATGGGAAGAAGATTGCTAAGCAATTTTCTTGAGTGGGTCCAGTAGTATTCACCAAATTCCCAGGAGAAGATGTTCAAGGGAACTCTTAGATAGTGTAGATATTTTTGTACACCATTGTTAATCTACTTTTGAGATCACGCTTTGAGGGAATATTTGACAGAAAAAGTTTGTATTAAAAAAACTTTTCATAAGATTCTCAAAATAGGTTTGATTCCAACCTTCTTTAAAAACTTCCATATCAGTTGACATCCCTTTGGTTTCATTCGTATACGTCGTATGATTCACCGTCAGCGTAATTTCCACAGTGTCTCCCATTGTGTATGTATTAGTTAAATCTCCATCAAATTGAAAAACTAAAGTGGTAAGTGTCACATTCGTCATGGGATACGTATAGTTCACATCAAAGGTAATGGAAGTTATATTTTTACGAGCACTCATGTCTGAGATAACATCCCTGATAAACATGGTGTCCCCTACATTAAATGACTCGTAATCCATTTTTGTATGAAGTATACCTCCTGAATAATTCATTGTCATTTGTTGATCCTCTAGAAGATCCTGAGCAGAAAGAAATTGAGATTGTGTATTTCCGTTATTTTCTGTGCATCCACTCACTAAAACTAGTAGTAAACACATGCAAACGAAACAAATAGGAATTATTCTTTTCATCCTGAATTCCTAAAAAATAAAGAAAGAGAATGGAGAGATTTATGCTTTGGATATAACGGTTTGAGGCATCGCTGGATTAAACATACTTGTTTGGAAATCTGTTTGTTCATATTGTTCTTGGAATGCCTCCATGTTATATGTGACGCTATTTAATTCAAAGGTCACTTGTTTGATCGTAACGGTTATGTTCACAGCATCTCCTATCGCATATGAGCCGGTAATATTCTCCTTAATGTAAAACACTGCAGAACTGGACACACCACCTGATGAGGTTGTATTAAATTTCACTTGAGTCTTGTCAGCAGTTGTATCATAGGAAATGTTGTTAATGACATCTTGAAGAATGAGCGTATCTCCATCAGCTAATGAATTATACGTCCAGTTTACGGTACTTGTCCCAAAACCTTCCATCGTTAAATCATTTAGTAATTCACCTGCGGTCATGGTAACTGTTTTTGGAGTGTTTCCCCCTGGAGGAGGATTGTTGTTTTGTTGTGTGCATCCACTGATTACAAGCGCCAACCCTAAGATAACGATTCCCATTACTATTAGATTTTTTTTCATATTTCATCCCATTGTTGGGATGTAACAAAAAACAAGGTATAAAGTTATTGTTATTATGCAGTTTTGTCTAATGTGTAGAATGAATCATCATAGAATTTAATATGAATTCATGTGTGATAGGTTAAGAGCAAAATGGACAAAAATAAGACCATTTTTGCTCATTATAACAATAGACTTTTGCGAGGATAAAACGTGTTCAAAAACAAAATTCATTCCTTTTGTAAGACAGTTTTTCCGCACATGATCTTTGATTGTCTCATAGTACAGTTTGCTCCTGGAAAATCCTTAACCGATCACGAATGAATATGGATTGTTTCAAATCTCATTAATTAAAATTGTAATATTAACAATATTTTAGAACAAATCAATAATGATAAAATATTTGGTGAGCGATGAATGAAATCAAGAAATTACTTGTTCTTGGTATTCTGAAAAATAAGAGAAAAGGAAGAGACGTACATTACATCCGGGTGTAAACGAGTTCATAATTAGAAAGTTGATCATTTCAACTAAATATTGGCTCGGTAGGATTCACCTTTTTTCCTGGAGAGAAAACGCCACATAGACTGATAGCATAGCGGTTGATTAATGAGTTTCTTTTTACATCTTATACATCACAAGACCGGACAGCATCTTTGGTAAGAAGTATGTTGATTTCTGAGGCATGTGTTCTCCTTCTTCTGCGATGACTTTAAGATCCTCGATTTTTGTGCCGTTGATCAAAAATGATAAATCATATTTACCTTCGTCAACAAGCTGAACCGCTTCTGCATCAACCCGTGTGTATTTCACATGATCCTCTAGGTTTGTATCGTTGATTCCTAGTCCTTTCTCAAGAATAAGTTTATGTAAAATCGAAACATCCAGGGTCCGCCAGGTTTTTGAATGATCCGCAGCAACTGTATCCATTATTTTTTCATCCTTAAGCGTGAAAATATAGTATTTTCCTTTGGTGTATAATGCGAATGAATGGGCATTTGCTGTGTCAATATCCTTCATTATTTGTTTTCCAATTTGTTCTGCATTGGTTCCGCTCACTATTTTTTCTTCGATAGTAACGTATGGTTTCATCTTTTCTTTTAAATTTTCAATAGAAAACGTTGGGAGTTTGATGAGACGATGGGTGGGAAGAATCGCTAGGCCCGAATCAAACATGTTTGCAACGATAACCATGATATAATTGAATGGTGCGTTCGGTTTTTTGTCTCCTGTTTTTTGTCTCATCTCCTGCGCAAAATTAATACTTGTTTGGTATCGGTGGTGTCCATCTGCGATGTAGAGTTCTTTCTTCGCAAGCTCTTGTATGATCTGGGATACGATTTTTTCATCATCAAGTTTCCAAAGTGAATGGATAAAACCATCGTATCCTTTTACTTTAATGAGTGGTGTGGACAATGCTTTTTCCATCGTTTTTCTGATAATATCGGTCTTGTCCATGTATAAAAGCTCAATGGGTTCTGTGTTTGCGTAGCATGCACGCATGAGATTTAGCCGATCTGCTTTGGGTTTTGCAAGTGTTTTTTCATGTGCTTTCACATGTTTGTATTCTGGGTCTAATTTCAGAAGCACAAAGAAACCATGGAATGTTTTTTTCTCGTTTTTGATTTTGTAGTCAATGCAATACGGGTAAATCGCGGATGATGCGGGTTGTGTGAAGATACCTTTTTGTTGCCATTCATCAAAGAATTGTTTCGCACGGGTGTATCGATTGCTCTGTTCTGTGTCATCAGGGTTTTGTTTGCCTAGGATGATACGGACGAAGTTATTCTGATGCTTTTCATATAAATCCTTCTGCATGTCCTCCGGAATAATGTCGTATGGTGGAGACATGACGTCGTCAAGTTTCTTTATTTTTTCTTTATTGTAGGTGATTCCATGAAATGGTGCGATTTCAACCATGATATATCCTCCCTGTTTTTTTGCGAGCAGGTATGGACTTAGGTATTAAATATGTTGTTAACATAAAATATTTCTGTGGGTGAGATGTGATGAAATAGTTTATAACTCAAAAAAAGATATCTCTGATGCGAGGAGTATGAAATATCGAGATTTGATTACGCTGTTTGTGTCCCTTTCTTTTGTTTTATCGCTTGCGTATGTGCTTGGTGTTGATCGTGCGTTGTGGTTTGTTCCGGTAATTTTTTTGGTTGTTCTTGTTCTTGTCGTCTGGAAACTATGGCTTGAGAAAGACTAGTCTGCATTGTTGTTTGACTTCTTTTTGCTATATGATGATAGAAAAAAGTTTCGTAGTTTTTTTTCCCTTCGCAAAATGAACAGACACTGTTTTTGACGTCCCAGTAGTTTACTCCGATGGTACCAAATCGTTGTCCGCAGCGTCGACAGATCATATTACTTATTATAATCGGATGATTATATATAGTTTATTGTATAATTCTATCCCTAAAATTTGAGGATGTGTGGTAATATTTAAATGACCCTGGATATTCGCCACACCATAATCATGACCACGATTCCTGATCATAATCAGATAAAACGTACGCTTAATCAATATCGTCTCTGCGACGCCTGCATCGGTAGAGTATTTAAATATATGGAAAAGGGAGTAACAAACAGGGAACGCGGAGAACACATCAGATCCACGGTGAAACACACCGTAAAAGTAGAAACGAGCGACTGCTGGCTCTGCGAAGGACTTCTCGATGAAATTAATCATTTCACAGATATCGTTCAGGCGTCCTTAAAAAACCATGAATTCCATACCTTTCTCATTGGCTCTAAAATCGATGAAGATATTGTGAAAAAAGAAAAAGAAACAATAGATTTCTCAGGATCCACTGGTTCAGAACCCATAAAAATGGAAATGAACCGAGAAATCGGTAAAATCCTGGAACAAAAACTAGGAAAAATCGTTAACTTCGAAATACCCGATATCACTGCGGTCATCGACACATCTTTTGATGTGGTTTCTCTTCAGATAAAATCCTTATATATCTACGGACGATACAAAAAATTTGAGCGGGGAATCCCTCAGACGAGATGGCCTTGTCGGATCTGCCGCGGCAAAGGATGCCGAGCATGTCAATACACCGGAAAAATGTATGAAACCAGTGTGGAAGAACTCATTGCAAAGCAGACCCTTGAACATACCAAAGGAACGGAAGAGGCATTTCACGGGAGTGGACGGGAAGATATTGATGCCCGTATGCTGGGAACCGGTAGGCCGTTTGTTCTTGAGGTGAAAAACCCAAAGATACGAACCATTGATCTTGCAGTGTTAAATCAACAGGTAAATACCATGGGTAACGAAAGAATTGAGGTTAGTAATCTGCGTTTTTCTGATGCTGCGGAGGTCGCTCGTATAAAAAACGCGGAATTTAGGAAAATATATGAGGTCGTTCTCGAAGCAGAAAAACCTTTAGATGAGGAAAAGCTTAAAAAGGTGGCGTTGACATTACAGGGTACAACAATACAGCAGTTTACACCAACCAGGGTGGCTCATCGCAGAGCTAATTTGGTTAGAGAACGGAAGATATACAGCTGTAGCATTGACTCTGTAGAGGGTACTATAGCAAGACTGACCATTGAAACCGAGTCTGGGACCTATGTAAAAGAACTGGTCTCTGGAGACAATGGTAACACTCAGCCGAACATAAGTGAGCTGCTCAATAATCCCTGCAAGGTTAAAGACCTTGATGTCATCGCGATAAAGGGGGAATAATAACTATGGTTGTCCGATCAAAAGGCCTAAGAAGCAAAAGCAGACATGTGTTACAAAAGAAACCACGCAGTCGCGGGTTTTCTCCACTTACCCGTGCATTACAACAGTTTGATGTCGGTGCACGTGTGGCGATTGACCTTGATCCATCTGTGACTAATGGAATGCCGCATCATCGTTTCCAAGGGTACACAGGAATCGTTGAAGGTATGCAGGGTAATGCGTATCTTGTTGGAGTCGTTGTTGGGAAAAAACATAAAACCTTGGTGGTTATCCCCGAGCATTTAGGGAGAGTACAATAATGGCATCTGAGGTAAAATTTGTTCCTCTTGCTGAAGTGAAAAACATTTTAAAAAAAATTAGTACAGAGCGAAAAGAGTTGACGTATGAGCAGCGAATCGCAATGGAACATGCAGAAGCTTTTTCGAAGATATCGGTGAAGGCGACAAAGGATCTTATTAAAGAACTGAAAACGCTGGAACGTTTGGAAGAATTTCATGTGTATAAGATTGCGGATATTCTTCCGACTACAGCAGATGATGTGAAAGCGATTTTTGCAAAAGAACGGCTCACACCAACTGAGACTGAAATAAAAAAGATAGTGGAAATTGTTGCAAAATATAATGTAGTGTAAGGGGTGAGGAAATGGAGGATTATGTATATGTGTTGGATTACTTGGCAAAAGGAAGAGGGGATGTCCCTGCTTTTAAACGCAAGCCTGTAGTCTATGGGATTGGGGAAAGTCAGTTTACGTTTCTTGAGCTTATTCCTCGTAGAGATACCCAGTTTACGGTAGGTGAGCGTATTTATGTGGGTAAAGACCCTGTGTTGCGCACAAAAATTGAGAAAATAAAGGGTCGTATTAATTATGAGGATTTGACTGCGACTGCGCATGGGGAGCTGCCGTATGTTATCCTTGATGTTGTTCATCATTCTGAGGAGCGATTTGTGAAGTTTTTCAATGAGACGAATGCGATTTCCACTAGGTATCATACGCTTGAGTTGCTTCCGGGTCTTGGTAAGAAGATGATGCTTCAGATCATTGATGAGCGTAAGAAAAAATTGTTTACGAGTTTTAAGGAGATGCAGGATCGTATTGGTTTCCTTAGGTCCCCTGATAAACTGATTGCGAAACGTATTGAGCTTGAGCTTACTGATCCGAATCAGAAATATCGTCTGTTTACTCGTCCGCCGGTCTCACTTAGTCATCCTTGATGATATCGATGGTGCGACCTAAGCTTGGGCAGCATTTTTTAGTGAATCTTGAAGTGGCGAATCGGGAGGTTGCATATGCAGATATCAAGCCTTCTGATGTTGTTCTTGAGATTGGGCCTGGGACTGGTGTTTTAACCCGGCTTCTAGCGGCTAAGGCTAAACAGGTGATTGCTGTTGAGCTTGATAAAACTCTTGTGAAGAACTTGTCGTTGTGGATACCGAAGAATGTTATGCTTATTCATGCGGATGTGCTAAAACTTGATTTTTCGTGCCTTGCGCGTTTTACGAAGGTTGTTGCGAATCTTCCGTTTCAGATTTCTTCTCCGATTACGTTTCAATTGTTGAAGTATCCTTTTTCAAAAGCGGTTCTGATGTATCAGAAGGATTTTGCTGATCGGATGGTTGCATCGCATGGTGGTGGCGAGTATTCTCGTTTGTCTGTGGGTGTGCAGTATAAGACTTTTTGTCGGATCCTTGAGGTTGTTCATCCACATTGTTTTTCTCCTCAGCCAAAGGTTGATTCATGTATTGTCGAGTTGATCCCTAGAAAGGAGTCACCGTTTTTTGTTGAGAACGAGGATTTCTTTTTTGAATTAACTAAATGTTTGTTTACTCATCGGAGAAAAAAGATAAAAAATACGGTGGATCAAATGTTTGGTAAAGGCTGCGGAAAGTATCCTTTTTCTGATCAGCGGGTTGAGGAGCTTTCTCCTGCGCAGATTGGGGAGTTGAGTAACGTCTTGTTTTCGCTTACGCGGCGATGAGATTATTTTTTTTGGTTGACATTTTGTCATTTTGATATTTTTGAGAGGTAGATTTATATACAGATACTGACAAAGTATAACATGGTGTGATAATTTAACGTATAAAAAAACAACGAGGTAAAAACATGGACAAAAAAATCATGATCGTCGATGATGATCCCGATCTGCTGGTAACCTTACGAATGATTTTTGAACAGAAAAATTACGAAGTCCTTACTGTCGACAGCGGGCAGGATTGCATTGATGAACTGGAACGAGGTTTCAAAGGAATTATTCTGATGGACATCATGATGCCGTTCATGGACGGTTGGACTACCTTACGACACATCGTCAAAAAAGGGCTTGCAAAAGACGTAGTTTTTTCGATAATCACAGCCCACGGATCAGTTGATAAAGAGAAAATGAAGGGACTTGAATCATACATCTATGATTACATTGCAAAACCATTTGATGTTACCGCGCTGATCAAAACGATTACAAGCATCAGCACCAAATAACAAAAAACATCATTTTTTTTTATCTTTTTTTAACTAGCAATACTCATAAAAAATTGGATAAAATGTTTTCTTGTATAAACGTAAACACATTCAATGCATCAAGAGCAAAAAGAATAATGAAAAACGCAATAATAATTACTAATAAAACGATAGCAAATTTAAGAAATTTCCAGATGATAATAACAAACAGTAATGCTACTAGAAGAATAACCCACAACGGAATCGCTACCCCAAAGAGGACAATATCTGACACATATCGTTAATCATCCCTTTGTTTTTAAATATTGTTTAAAAACCAAAAGTACTTCTTAATTCTGTTATCCCAAAACCTACTAAAACATGACTGCGATGTCGTCTCTTGTGTATGTGAACAAACCGGGAATCAAACCTGATGCTATTGAACAGAGGGAATACCAAGTAAATATTGCGCAGTCTGCTATGCATGCAAACACCTTGGTTGTGCTCCCCACGGGTCTGGGGAAAACCGTAATCGCACTCATTGTTATCGCAGAAATGCTTCAAAAAGAAGGAAAGATTTTGTTTCTTGCACCAACAAAACCACTAGTTCTGCAGCATGCACAATTCCTGAAGACATATCTCACCATTGAGGAATCATCTATTGTTGTCTTCACAGGCGAAACATCACCTGCAAAACGAAAACTCATCTGGGAAAACAGCAGAATTATCGTTTCAACTCCGCAGGTAATTGAAAACGATCTGATCGCCCAGCAATTTGATCTGAAAAATGTATCGTTCGTCATCTTTGATGAGGTGCATCGTGCAGCAGGAAATTACTCGTATGTGTTTGTCGCTGAAATGTACGAGAAACAACGCACTGAGCCTCTTGTAATTGGTATGACGGCATCCCCAGGTAACGATATCTCGAAGATCCTTGAAGTATGTAAAAACCTAAATATCAAAAACATAGAAATTCGCACAAAATATGATCATGATGTCCGCCCGTATGTTCATGATTTAAACATCCAGTGGAAAGAAATTGTGCTTCCTCATGAATTCTCCCAGGTACTAAAACTTTTACGAAAAGCACTCTCTGCTCGTCTCACTGCATTAAAAGAAATCGGGGTGATCGACTCAGCTGCACTTGCCTATGTGAATAGAACAAAGCTTTTGGATATGCAAAAAGCAATTCAGACTGCGCTGCGGGAACAGCCTAATCCACCAAAAGAATTATACGCCGCAGCATCAGCGCAGAACGCCGCGTTGAAGCTGTATCATGCTGTGGAGTTGTTACAAACCCAAGGGGTATCGGTTTTGAAAAGCTATTTTCTGCGACTGGAAACCGAGGCGTATTCCAAAGGAGGCAGTAAGGCATCAAGGGATATCATGCGTGATCCAGATGTTCTCGAAGCGATAGCGTATACGAAATCTCTTACTGTCGAGCATCCAAAGATCCCTGAGATTATCCGGATTGTTATTGATCAACTCACAAAGAAACCTGATTCAAAAATCATTCTGTTTACTCACTACCGGGACACATCCGCATATGTGGTACAACAATTGGAAAAAACAAACCATTCATTCGTCAGAGCTGTACGGTTTGTCGGACAAGCGGAAAAAGGAGATG
The DNA here is from genome assembly GCA_026394495.1 of Methanobacteriota archaeon. Classification (GTDB taxonomy): domain Archaea; phylum Thermoplasmatota; class E2; order DHVEG-1; family DHVEG-1; genus CAIYYQ01. The sequence continues at coordinate 17,064 of JAPKYE010000005.1, forward strand.
ATAAAGGACTTAACCAGAAACAACAAGCAGAGATCATCCAGAAGTTCAAAGACGGGTTTTTTAACGTTCTTGTTGCCACATCAGTTGCCGAGGAAGGACTTGATATCCCATCAACAGATCTTGTGGTGTTTTTTGAGCCGATCCCATCAGAAATCAGGACGATCCAACGACGGGGGCGAACCGGCAGAAAAATGCCGGGGAACGTGATCTTTCTCATCGCAAAAGGTACTCCTGATGAAGGGTATTATTGGTCTGCTAAACGCAAAGAAAAACAGATGCGTATTGAGCTTGAAATCCTTAGGTCCTCTCTGAAAAAAGAAGGAACAACTGGTGCCTCTTTGTATGAGAAACCATTTGTTGTGAAAGAAGACCAGAAAACCCTGGAGCAGTGTACGGAGAA
>JAPKYE010000091.1 GCA_026394495.1 Methanobacteriota archaeon
ACAATCTGATTTTCGGTTTGTACATTCGTTAGAACCATCTACTTCTTTTTCGAATTATCGTTCTGTTGCGATTCTCCCTGAATCAAATAAGATCGTGCTTGATCGTGTATTAGGAAATGTTGATGTTTCTGTGCAGAAAAACAGCATGGGGTTTCTAGGGATTAAAAAAAGAACTAAAGATGAAGTTGCTAGTCTGGATACTAAAAAAAATGATGTAGAAAAAACCACGTTAAAACCACATCATTCTTCGCATGTTCATGAAACCGTTTCCACAAAAAAAAAGAAACCTCAGAAAAAAAATGAAATCGAACAAACAAAAAAAACTCCTGAAGAACAGAAAAAAGATCTTGAACGTTTGAGACAAGAAGCAAAGATTAAGGAAAAAATGGCTGATGAGACGGAAAAAGAACTAAAAAAACTTGAGATAGAACGAAGAAAAAAAGACAAAGACGAAAAAGAACTAGAGGAAAAAGAAATGTATATTCCTCTTAACCCCAACCATCTAATCCACGAATTACAGGTAAAAGAACAAGAAAAACAGATGCGTAAAGAACTGGAAAAACAACGAAAGGATGTAGAAGAAGAAAAACTGATAACACTTGAGGCAAAACAGACGGAGAAGCTTTTAAAACAAAAACAAAAAGAAACGAAAAAACAAGAAAAACTCAAGGAGAAACAAAAACGTCTGGATGAAAAACTCCTCCGAAAAGAAATAAAGAAACATAAACAGACTGAGAAACATCACGTAAAAGAACCAATGGTGAAAGAACAAAAATCGGCGAAGCATGGTTTCTTTAGAAAAAAAACAGATGATATTATTACACCTGAACGTTCTCTTAGTTCCCATCCGACAAAAACGTCTCCCATATCACAACCATCATCATCGAGTCTTAGCGAGAAACACAAGAATACAAAAGACGAAGTATCATTTGATGAGGACCTCTGCAAAGTATTGTTAATTACGGATAATCTTTTATCAAAGCTCCCTGATGATGTCATTGAGGCGTTTTCGCAATCTGAGGATTTTTCGTTATATGAAAAGGTGCTAAACAAATACAGGATCAAATGATGGTATGGGTCTTTTAGAAAAAGCGCAGATGAAAAAAAATACGGAGACACATCCGCAAGTAGCGGAAGTCATCTTTGAAGAAACAGTACAACCTATGCCGCAAAGCCTTCTAGAAAAAGCACGGTTAAAAAAACAATCATCTACGACAGTATCCTCTGAGAGGGCATTACCAAAAGGTGAAGGAATAACTGTTGTCGAGGAACATAAAGGATACGGGTGGAACAAACTTGGGACCAAACGTCTTGTCTTTGATCATAGCACAAACGATTATCGTTATGAAGTAATAGAACCCGTACTTAACAAAAAAGAACAAATTCTTAAAAACGAGATTTCTCATTTGTTTAAAATGCTTGCGGACATCGACACGTATTCGATGACTAAAACGGAAAAAGAAAAATTTTTGGTGGAGACGCTTGATCAGATTATCCGAGATAACAGCATAAAGTTCGCGGAGACAAAGAAACTTTCACGTTTTTCACAACCAAAAAAAACGAAACAGAAAAAACCGAAGAAACCAAAAAAAACAAAATCAACATCATCCTTAAAAAACAACGAAAAACAGCTAGAAGCCGAAGAACCTGATACCTCGACATTAGATGCAGAGTCAAAAGACAAAATCTTTTATCATATATTCCGTGATTTCCTTGGTTATGGACGAATCGATATCCTGATACAGGATGATGGAATCGAAGATGTATCCTGCGATGGACCTGATACCCCGATTTTCATCCATCATAGAAAATACGAGGCCATTGAAACCAACATATTTTTTGAAAATGAGACGGAACTAAATTCTTTTGTTGTTCGTCTTTGTCAGATTTCCGGCAAACAAATCTCTATTTATGCGCCTATTGTTGATGGGAAACTGCCTGATGGGTCCCGGTTGCAGGCCACACTTGCACGAACGGTTACCCTTGGGTCGACGTTCACCCTCAGAAAATTCCGTGAAGATCCGATTACACCCATTGATCTGATTGGGTATAAGTCAATGTCGTTGGATATGGCTGCGTATTTCTGGATGGCGATCGAACATGGCTCATCCATTCTTTTCTGCGGAGGAACAGCTAGTGGGAAAACCTCTGCGCTCAATGCACTTTCGTTATTCATCCCTGCGTCTCATAAAATCATCTCGATAGAAGACACCCGTGAAGTAAGTCTACCTCATAAAAACTGGATTGCGGGGACGACAAGAACAGGTTTTGCTGCATCAGATGAACATAAGACTGGAAAAGATATCGACATGTTTGATTTGATTCGGGCTGCGTTACGGCAGCGGCCGCGGGTCATCATAGTGGGTGAGGTTCGAGGACGCGAAGCATATAGTTTATTTCAGGCGATGGCAACGGGTCATACTTCGTATGCGACAGTTCATGCTAGTACGATTCATACGTTGATTCAGCGTTTAGAAAATCCACCTATCTCTTTGCCGCGAGCGCTTCTCACTTCACTAGAGGTCATTGTGTTTCAGAATGCGGTAGAAATCGGGGGTAAAATGGTTCGACGTATGATCAGTGTTACTGAAATCATAAAGCTTGATTCAGATACGAATCAACTGATTTTTATGGCGCCGTTCACCTGGGTTTCTAAGACCGATGATCGGTTTGAATGCAGCAAAGCAAGCAAAGTTTTGAATATGATTAGGCTGCAGAACGACTGGACTGAAGAACAACTCAATCAGGAACTAGATGATAGAAAAACGGTTCTTGAATGGATGTTAGTAAAAAATATCAGATCCTATAAAGAAGTCGGGAGGATTGTTTCCCAGTATAAGAAATTCCCTGATCTTTATTTAAAAAAGGCTAAAGAGGAACTCGGTCGATGAAATCAACACCGTATACTCGGTTATGTCGACGCATTTTCGCGGACATGTTTCTTAAGATGAACATCAGCGAAACCAATAAAAATCGTCTCCTTGAAAAAGCAGATATCAGTATGATTTACCCTGAATATTTTTCTATGGTGCTTATGAACATGATGATTGGTTTTCTCGCATCGTTTTTCTCAACGCTTTTCTTGTATCTTCTTGTTCCAAATAATATTACTGCGTTGCTTATCTTGGGGGTTTCTTCAGTCATCCCCATAATGATTGGTCTTGTGTATATCCGGCTTCCCGTATCAAAAGCAAAAACTAGGGGAAAGAACATTGATCGGTATCTCCCCTATATTGCTAATTTTATTAATACGATGTCTGCTGCGGGGATTTCTCCTTCAGAGGTCTTTGGGACGGTATCAGGTATTGATCTTTATGGTGAGGTGCAGAAAGAAGCGCAGAAGATCACTGCAGAAATCGAGTTGATGGGGATCGATGCAGTCACTGCGCTGAATCATGCGATCGCGATTTCTCCATCTAAGAAATTCGCTGAGTTTGTTCAGGGTATCGTGGGGGTGATTCAATCGGGTAGTGAACTTGCACCGTATTTTGAACGCTGTGTTGATAAGTACATGTTCGACGATCTTGATGATCGGAAAAAAAACCTGGAGTCTCTGGGGATCATGGCAGAGACGTTTGTGACTACGGTGATTGCTTTTCCGCTTTTTCTGGTGATCATCATTTCGATTATGGGGCTTACCAGTGGTGGTATCTCTTTTGATTTTTTGTATATCCTTGCGTTGGTTATTCTCCCTATGTCGTATGCTGGGTTTTACGTCATGATGAAATCAGGGATGGGTGAAGACGTATAGCACAGATATTGCGAAGGAAAAAATATGATCTTTCTAAGAAGTATGGGAAGGATAAGACGTTTGATTCTGTGATAGCGGTCTCTATAATGGTTTGTGCGTTGTTTTTTGTGATGGGTTTTTTTGTTTCCATTGGTGGTATACGTTTCCCTGGGAATGTGTTATCGAACATTGATTTCTTTATTTTTGGTGTCCTGGGTTTTATTGGTCCTGTTGGTTTTTATGATAGTTATAAACAAAAACGGAAAAAAGACATTGAGAATAAACTTCCTGAGTTTTTACGTGATATCGCTAATGCTACTGCGTCTGGTATGAATATTTTTGATGCGATTAAATCATCTTCTCAGGGTGATTATGGTAAACTTACTCCTGAGTTAAAAGCGATGGTTGCACAGCTTTCGTGGGGTATTTCTGTAAAAGAAGCGCTTACGAATTTCGCTGAGCGATTAAACACCAATGAAGCGAGAAGACTAGCGATCACGATCAATAAAGCACTTGAGATGGGGGGGAACACGGCAGTTGTGTTTAATGCGGCTGCAAAGGAACTAGATCAGATCAAACGTGTGGAGCAGCAGAGAAATACGGAGATGTCTATGTATAGTATCGTGATTTTTGTGAGTTTCTTTGTGTTTCTTGGGGTGATTTTGATCATCGATAAAACTATTTTTACCGCTATTTTTGAGCTTCAGGGTAAAATGGCTGGAAAAGCGATCGGGAATTTACGTATCGCAAACATTGATCCTATGGAGGTGAAAAACATGTTTCTGACGTTTATGTTTGTTCAGAGTCTTGGTGGAGGTATGCTTGGTGGTTTTATGACGACAGGACGGATCTCTTCAGGGGTGCGATACGGGTTTATTCTTGTTGTGGTATCTATTGTGATGTTCAAGGTATTGTTTTAATTGTGCTATCTGGGAAAAATGACACCGTGACAAAATGTCACAAAGATTTTATATATGGGGTTCAACAGAGAAGTAATTGCGGTTAGGAAAGATGCACAAAACTACATACATCAATTCTGAATATGCAGTATCTGAAATAGTTGGAGGTCTGATCCTGGTTCTGATCGCATTTGTTGTTATTGCCGCGATTTATATGTATGTCTTTCCTCTGCCGCTTCCACCTGCTGAACTAAATGTTCATCTGGCTGGGTATGTGAATAGTCAGGGGAACGTCGTTCTTGAACACATGGGTGGAGAGACGTTATCTTCCTATGAAGTCTATGTTGATGGAGTTTTCTCATATGAAAGCACTGGGTGGGACATTGGAGAAAAATATCTGCCTGCAACAGCTCCTTTGTATGATGAAAACGATCATGTGCAGATAACCGTCTATGCTCTCTCAGAGGATGGGAGCAAACCTATTGTCTTCGATGGAATAATCAATGGAAAGACACAAATAGAGACGCAGACAGTTCCACCAACCGCTCCTCCAATGCAGATATCAAGTCTTCGAACAAATACCATTGATGAAGATATTATTTGTTATATGGATTCTATTGTTACTACTATTAATCCGCTCACCTATATCTATAACTGGATGGTGGACAAGGGTGGAAATGAACAATCCTTAACACGTGTATTAATGCCGTTTGATACAAACAGTGCCTCGTTGGTAAAAGACTATTCAGGAAACAATTATAACGGAACCGCAACAGAGGCAACCTGGACGAATCAAGGGAAAGTCGGTGGCGCGTATTCATTTAATGGCGTAGGGTATATTGGTTTTCCCTATTGTTTCAGTAGTTCTTCTATTGATAAAATCACTGTTGAATCCTGGATGAAGACCTCGGCTGATAGTGTTTCTATCGCATCGTTTGATAGGAATAAATATTGGGAACTTGGTATTAATAATGGAAAATTGCGTTGGCTTACCACAGCAAATGATGGAACGGCTAGTACTACAAGCATGTCATCTGTCAATGATAACAACTGGCATTATGTTGCAGCCACATATGATTCTTCAACAGGGATGTCGTCTATCTTTCTTGATGGCGTATTGGATCAGACTATGCAAGCGCATCTTTTAGGAAAAACACTTGGTATTGACGCTGTTCTCTCTGGGTTTATAGGAAAATCAACAAAGGCGGATCGTCAAACAATTTTTTCCACAAGTTTTGAGACTCTGGACGAAAAAAGCAAATGGCAGGAGAACAATGGAACACAACAACAGCCAATCACTTGGGATACATTACGATATGATGTGTTTAATTCCGTATGGGGCAGTTATACCTCTGGAGGATCTGATGCATATCTTACAAATTCCTATAAGCATGAAGGCACAGGTTCTGCATGTATACGCGATAACAGTGGTACCTCTTCTGCATTTACCCTGACAAATAGTATTGATGTGAATGCCCCAGGTTATATCTCTTTGCTGATTGACTTCTGGTGGATGTGGAATGATAATGGTTGGGCAACTGGTGAGGATTGGTGGGTCCAATATTATAATGGTGCCTCGTGGGTGACTGTTCTTGATGTGAATTATCCCAGTGGATATTCAAAGGATGTATGGTATCATACTTTGTTTTATATCAATGAATCTGACTATGTGTTCCCATCGAATATGAAAATACGATTCCAATGTGATGCCAGTGATAATTACGATAAAGTATACATTGATCAACTATATATTAATGCGACAGCAATCAGCAGAATGGATTTGAGTTTCGATCTCAGAAATGCCCCGACATTGAATCCTCATTCAGGTGTGTATTCCATTGGTGGGAGTGGTGATTTTGATCCTGTTGTTGCTGCCTATAACCGAACCGGTATTGATGTGACTCAATATGAAAATATTACTGTCTCATTCTGGTATAGCTATAAAAATACGGAAGCAGGTGATCTCCTTGGATTGTATTATCTGAATAATGGAGTGTGGATTCCGCTTCTTCAACTTTCTGATCCTCAAAGCCCAAGTGGACAAAGCGTATGGTCATACCTCGAAGTATCGATACCGACAACCCTTGAAAACCTCAATTTGCAGTTCCGATGGACGACATCTGCAGTCGATGAATATGTTGCTATCGACGATCTTACTATCACGGGTGTTCCGTTGGGTGGTGGGGAGAATTTCACGGGAATCCTCGATGAATTTCGTATTTACGACCGTGTTCTTTCATCTGAGCAAATCTACCAAAATTATCTCTGTACAAAAGATGGGAATTCTGATCAAAGCGTGATTGTTTCTGAAGAGTTGGTTCTTGGGGATATCTGGAGATGTATTGTCACACCGAATAACAGTATTATCGATGATGTGAGTACCGAGTCTAACCGTTTGCAAGTTGTGATGTATACCGGTGGAGGTGGATAAATATGATGAATGAAAAATATAGAAAACATTTCACGATGGTTATTGGAGAAATCCTGATTGTATCCGCTCTTTCAGTTTTGTGGATTCCGCAGCAGGTGTCCGCAGGGTCGTATAATGGGCAAGATCTTGCGTTAGCGATTCTTGAGGATCAAACAACGTTGATTAGTTCATCGTATACTGATACGGATACCTCGGGTCATCGTCAAGAAGTTGTTCTTTCTTCACGAGGAACCATGCATCCGACGCAGGGTTCCACGTTTGCGCTTCTCAGTACCGGTGTCGCAGGTGCAGCAGTTGTAACCGAGGATGCTCTTAACCCTGGGAGTGAACGAGGTGAATGGTTTGCCGGTGGGCAATACGGAAACCCTCGAGACCGGGCTACGTTGACGCTTACATTACGAGTCCCATCTTATATGCATTATCTCTATTATGATATCCAGTTTTTCAGTACAGAATACCCGGAATATATTAGTTCTCAGTATAACGATAAATTAACAGTTACTGTAAGTTCTCCATCTAAAGGTACAACAAACTACGTCCTTGATGTGAACAGCGGAGACTTTGTGTTACACGCAAACGATATCCCTGGGTCAGGATATGATATCTTTGCGACGAGTGGAAACCCTGAAGGAGTCGACTGGGTGTCGACAACTCCTAGGACACCTGGGGCTGATGCAGGTGCTACCGCACTTATTACTCGTGAGCATCCGGTGAGTCCCGATGAAACGGTAACGGTTACGTTTGATATTATTGATACTGGTGACAATCAATTCGATAGTGCAGCATTTATCGATAATCTGATGTTTTCAGGGTTTGCAAAAACTGAGATTATCGCACGGAAAACCGCTCAGGATGTCAATGGTAGTCTCCTTGAATGTGGTGACAAGATACGATATACGGTTACGGTGAGTAACACAGGGACTGCAGATCAGGGCGATAATCAGGGAAACGAGTTTGAAGATTATATACCAGTAAACGCAACGTATGTTTCTGGTTCAGCTACTGCATCGTCTGGAACAGTCGCATATGATCAAAACAATAAAAAAATTACTTGGAATGGAGAAATCCCTGCTCAGAGCAGTGTTGCTATTTCGTTTGATGTGACGGTGAATCAAAGTTTGTTTAATGGAGCCAAGATATCAAATCAGGGAACGGTATATTGGGATAGTAACGAAGATGGAACCAATGATGCAACTGAACTCACTGATGATCCTTCAGTCGACGATGGTGTTGATCAAGACAACGATGGAAAAACAGATGATGATGATCCTACCATTATGACGGTAACAGCATATGAGATCCCTGCGTTTGTTACTGAAGATTTTTCAGATGATTCCCCTGGTGGGGCAGCTGCTCAATCCTATCAGATGCATCCCTGGTTTGAGACAAGTACGATTTCAGGTGAGAGTAACTTTGAGGTCGCGTTAAGTTATTATTATTCAACTGCAAAATCCTTCAAGATGAAGTTACGATCAGATGATGGCCCTCAATACTGGAATTATACGTTGTCCCAGCTGAACAGCGATATGATCTGGTGGGAAGCATGGTTTGCCTGTGGAAACCTTAGCGAATCTGCTGATCTTCTTATGAGCTTTATAAACACGAATGGAAACGAGATCGCAAAACTGAAATTCGAATATATTCAAGAAGGAACTGAAATCCCAACGAATTACGTACTGAAACTTTCCTATTGGGATCCTTCTCTGAGTCAGTGGGTCCAGTTAAGCTCTGATTATCCCTATGGATATTTGTATAACGACTGGTATAAAATCCGCGTAGAAAAAAACGGTGTCTCTCTTATTGATTATTCATTGTATCGTACCGGACAAGGAATTGTGGATACTGCGACGGCAAACCAATTAAGTTCACCATTCTCCAACTTCAACCAAGTGGTCTTCAGTTCAACAAAAACACCAGTGGTAAGCCCCTTGTTTTTCTGGGATGAACATAGTATCGGCATAGCTCATACATAAAATCAGAGAGAATGCATCTATGTGTTAATGTTCTTCTCGAATTTCATCGAAAAACAGGTATTCATCGATTTGATCCCCGTAATCGTTGTACTGTTCTACTTGACCTGCGTATAGTTCTACTGTTTCGTTAAATAAATTCATCAAAATACTCACATTTTCCATATTTCCTAATGAGAGATTCTCTACAGCATATTTCAGGTATTGGCTTGCGTCATAGCGCAGTAAAGTAATGTTCTGTCCTGCCTGTGAAAATGCAACGTAATAACCGAGTACTTCAATGTATTTCGCTCGTTCAGTAAAGTTTTTTGCTTGTTCAAAATATGGTTGGGAAAGGTGGAAATTATCGTACGACGAAAGATAGCTTGTCATAGCATCAGTACAGTTTTCGATGCATTGATCAACAAAAGCTATTGTTGTGTTCGCCCTTGCGTTACTATACCAAAACAAAGCAAAATCAAAATGATAGTTCCCTACTTCTCTGATTTCTCTTGCGGCATCCATTTTCACGATTCCTTGAAGAAAATGATCCGTGAAATTCTCGCTTTTATAGGTGATGTCTTGGATCTCTGTTTTATGTTCAACACTCAATGTTTCAATCTGCGATTGTCTCATGACATCTGCAATAAAAAATGTGATGATCGCAATGCCAATCATGATGGCAACAAGCATTATGAGCATGTTTTTTGTAAATTCACGTGCCATATCTACACCACCAACTTAGACAGATGAATTTCATATATCCTTATAAATCATTTGATGAAAAAAATAAACCTCAATTCAACCTGAGGAAAACTATATAGTTCAGGAGCAGGATTTCAAGGTCGTGGAGAGAAAGAGTATGCGATATTCAAAAACAATAGCATTTTTCATCTATAGTTTTTTGTTCATCAGTTGTTTTTCTTTTTTGCATGGTGTTAA
>JAPKYE010000057.1 GCA_026394495.1 Methanobacteriota archaeon
TCCCGGCTCGGGCCCTGTACTACTAATTAGTATTTTTGTTTAACGGAAGAAAAATATAATTTTTACTGTAACATTAACGCTCAAATCCTAAGTGGGCTTTGAACTCTAGTTCGGTGCCCCCTCCAGCGGCCATCTGAACAGTTTTTTCTGATCTTGTTAACGTTTTTTCTTTTCTATGAGTTGTTTAAGATTCCAAAGGATACTTGGATGATCAGTAATATGCTGGTTTAAAATATCGTGATGTTCTAGAAGATTTGGCTCAAATCGGTGATGATCAAAGAAGGTGTCGATGAAGGTTTTGTATTTGTCTTTGGAATTGTTTAGATGTTTAGTGATAAAAACCTGTGTTTTTTCTTTGATGTCAGCTGGTACATACTTGTTTTGTATCAGATTTTTTAACTGGTCATCAATCATGACATTTTTAATGATGTTATCCGGATTGCGATGGTAGAGACGTGGTTCTTTTCTCATGAGACTATCAATAACCATGGTGACGTCAAACAAGGTGGTATTGAGTTTCATCTTCGAGATGGTGTAGGTGTCAAAGAGATCCCTTGAACTACCTGTGTTTTCCAGCCCATATCTGTAAAGGAATGTGCAGAATTTATTTCCAAAGAGTTCTTCTCGTTGAGGTGTCTGAACGGGGAACTCATCACCTGTTTTCAGATGGGTGAACGGGAGGAGGATGTCATCAGATAATATCGGTATTCTTCGTAGGTATCCAATTTCGATTTTCAGGGAATCTTTTCCGCCCTTCTTATTCTTGTATCCAACGTCGAATCTGGTCAGTGGATACGATACTTGAATTGCGATGGCATCATTGTCGTAGTGAAGGTCGTGTAATATTTTTTTTATTATGGAGTCAATTTCATTTCGTTCTAGTGCCCAGTCGTTTTGTTGTTGGTTACGATAATTAAAATCGATGTCGATACTGAGGCGGGGAATATCTTTAAAATGGAGGAAGTTAAGTGCAGTGCCACCGTATAGCGAGAGTCGTTTCTTTGTGTATTCTGTGGTGTAGAGTTTTTGGAGGATGTCGCTGATTCGATAGATTTTTTCTATGAGTCTTGAGTCAAATCCAGATTTATCGAGCAACGTTTATACGCCTCGTAAGAGTTCATTGAATCCAACCGGGGTATACAGGTTCCAGGTTGTATTCAAAGTGCTTTTGTGTCCTTTTTTAATATACATAGGGGAATTTCCAATGTGCTTTTCTAAAACATTGTGTAGATCTTCGAGGATACCTTGATAATAAGGGTTTTTGGTAAAGAGTTCAAGGATGAACCCTGTTTTGCGAAATAAAATATCTTTTTGTATGATAGTGAGAAGGGATTTGAGCTCTTGTGCGGTGACACCAGATAATCCTTCGAGACTTTTAAGGCATTCTTCCCAGCCGCCAGCGTACTGTGGTCTGTCGATGCAATCAAGGAATGTTTTGCTGGGTGAAGAGAGTTGGATTTCTTGGTTTTCATGGAAGCGTTTTTTTACGCCAAGGTTTGGATGTGAAGTGAATACTGGTTGATACACGATTTGTTTGAAGGTAAATGATCTGAATTTTTTTTCATAAGGGACGACCGTGTAGATGGTATTGTAACTTGAGTAGGCGCAACCATGCAGTTCTAATGCAGTATGATATCCGAGGTAATAGGGGGATTGGAGTTTGGAGGCAATGAGATATGTATCTGGTTGAAATGAAGAATCATTAATCATGGTTGGCTGCACTGCAATATAAAGTCCTCTTTGAGGGTGGAGAAGTTTTCCTTGTTGGCAGAGTCTGTTGATGTATTCGGTATAGATATATTTTGGAGAGATATGACGTGTTTTCATGATTGATGAGGCGATGTCTTCGATGTCTTTGTATCGGACGACTTCTTTCTTTAGTAGTTCTTGGTAGAGGGCCTCGTATTTCGTCATATTTTGACAAATATTCAACGATATACTAGTATTTAACCATTACTGTGTAGAAAAAGTGTCAAATCTATGTTGATGGTTTTTCAATGTTACACTGGTTATTTACCCGCACACTGTAGAATCTTTGTCAAGATGGTTTGTGAAAAACATCGAATTAATATAAAAAAGGATAATATCGGATTTTTAAAAATTTAGCCGATACCGATATATATCAATAAAACTATATCGTTATATTATGAAATACGACGATACCGATATTCTCATTGATGAATCCCTATTAAGAAAAATTGAAGAAAAAAAGCATCGATTAGACAGTCTCAGACCCCTCCCTAAAGATGCTGTAAAAAAACTCCTTGAAGACATGAGACTTCGGCATACATATCATTCCGATGCCATCGAAGGAAACACCTTAACCTTACAAGAAACCAAAATCGTATTAGAGCAAGGAATAACCATCGGAGGTAAACCACTCAAAGATCATATCGAAGCACGAAATGATGCCGAAGCATTTGATTTCATGCTCCAACTGGTTCAAAAAAAGACGCTATTTTCCCAAGAAAGTATTCAACAAATCCATGATATCGTCACTAAAGGCCTCTTGAAGGATTCTGGAAAATACCGAACAGGAAACGTACGGATTACAGGGTCATCGATAACCCCACCAAGTTACACAAAAATCATTTCTCTTATGGACGACTATATTCACACCATTAAAACCCTTCCTCGCTATCCACTAAAAAAAGCAGCGTTCATCCATCATCAATTGGTATGGATCCACCCATTCTTCGATGGAAACGGCCGAGTCGCACGATTAGTAACTAACCTTTTTTTCATGCGGCAAGGATACCCTCCAATCATCCTGAAACAAGAGCAGCGGAACATATATTATCACGTTTTACACCAAGCAGACAACGGAAATTTATCACCCCTTGCCGTGTTTATCGCAAAAGCCATGAAAGAATCATTACAACTTTACCTTTCTGTGTTTATCGATGAAGAACATCTCATTCCTCTGAAAGAGCTTGCACAGCACTCCCCGTACTCACAGGAATACCTTAGTCTACGAGCCAGACAAGGGAAACTTGATGCCGTCAAACTCGAACAAAACTGGTACTCATCAACGAGAGCATTGAAAGAATACGTAAAAACAATAAAACACTCCTAAAAATCAATCCTGTTGATTTGTGCAATTTCAGACCGGAGGCATCCCAGCGTTTTTTCTTCTGTTGGACGTCTCTAAAAAATATAAGTTTCTGTATGCGGCTCTATGAGTGTGGATTAAATGCCCCCAGTCCTCAATTTAGTAACAAATACAAGCAGGAGGATTGAAGTAAATGCATAAAATAGAGAACTACTATATCGATATGTATCAGATTGGTTTGGTCGTGTCTCCTCAGTCAGTTGGCTGATCATGAAATAGCTAATATAAGAACAACAAATAAGTATAAATTATCGATTTGCTCAGAGATAGTTTGATTTAAACAAATAAAAAATAAACAATTCTTAACGATATAGGTATTCTAACTATGACCGATGAAATCACAAAAAGAATAGTAGCAAAATATCTACGAAAAGGAAACATGGCACGATGTCTTCGTGACATTCTCCCTTCATCAAATCTAACAAAAGAAAAACGAGAAATAGTCGCAGAAACCATACATACGATTGTTAGATGGAAAAAACTCTACGACCAAATCATGGATGATCAACATATTGAAAAAACACCAGAACACTACATTCAGCTTGCACAAAATGGTGCACACAACGAACACCACAATTACTCTTTTGAATACCAATACTCCTGCTCCGACTACGTTGCACATCTTCTCAGTAAAAAGAAGGAATGGGCAGAATACCTCAACACACAACCGCCAGCAACACTCTGTGTGAATTTCAACAAAAGCACTATTTCAGAAGTCAAGACGATATTAAACAACGAAAACCTCTCAGCCGATCCATCTAAACTAAAAACAGCTCTTCTATCTACATCTCTTGTACGATTCTCATCCGTAATCACAAATAAATACGCGCATATCATGGATGAAAACAGCCAGCTCATCGCAACCATCACAGCTGAACTTGGAGACACAATCTTTGATGTCTGCGCAGGAAACGGCGGGAAATCACTAGCTATCGCATCCCTTACAAAAAATACAAAAAAAGTTCACGCCTATGAACTCAATGAAAAAAAACGAGCAAAATTAGAGAAACGGTGCAATGAATATAACGCAACAATAACCATTGAACAAACGATTCCAGATCGTCTCTTTGACGTCGTACTGGTAGATGCACCATGCACTGGGATTGGTGCCGCTCGAAGAAACCCTGAAGCAAAATACGTAGAAAACGTAGGAGACTTCCCAAAAATTCAACTCGATATTCTTAATCAATCAATACGAAACGTAAAAGACAACGGCTATCTGATATATGCAGTCTGTACATTCACACCAGAAGAAACCGAACAGATAACCAAAAACTTCCTCAAAGAAAAATCTTTTAAACTTGTACAAACAGAACATCTCCCCCATGCAGATATACTGATAAAAACCAAACATGGCGCATTCACAAATGTACCTAATGGCGATATTTTCTTCATCGCAGTCTTCAAAAAAAATGTGTTAAAAGACGGATAAAAAAAATGGTAGAAGTAGGAGTTATCCGCAACGCACACGTCAACGATCTTGAACATATTATCACTATTGAACAACAATGTTTCAAAGGTGATCACGCATATTCGCCACAACAACTCAAGTATCTTCTCACCAAAGCAAACAGCCTCACGCTTGTTGAAACCAAAGAAAACAACATACGAGGTTTTGTGATTATCCTTCTACACAAAGGAACACGCATTGCGGGTCTAGAAACAATCGACGTCACACCACTCTTTCAAAAACAAGGAATCGCCCTAAAACTCCTTATTGCCGCAGAAGAAGAACTTAAACAAAAAAACATAAATACAATTCGACTCGAAGTATCAGTTACAAACTACCAAGCAATACATCTCTACGAAAAACAAGGATATACAAAAACAAAAATCCTTAAAAACTACTATCAGTATAATCACGATGGCTCAAAAGACGCTTTTCGCATGATCAAGAAATTACAGTAGATAGCGCTTCTTTTTTTTCCAGTGGGACCCATGTTTCCCCATCAAGTTTACAATACCCGTTTGTGTATTGTTCAAAGATCCGAAGTATCTTTTCCAGAAACTGTTTTGGAACAAAATCCGGATTACAAGTCTCTGAAAAAAAATGAATCCGCTCAACATGATCAACGGCTTTCACCTCAGAGAATTTACCTTTTTCCCTCAGAAGATAAAACGACTGATTTTTCTCATCTTCATCCAACCGCAGACATGATTTCTCAACAGTTTTTAAGAAACCATCAACATCTTTTTGCCGATAGTTCATGATACGAGGATCCATTTTGTTTGCTAACAAATACAAAAGAATACCCAAACATTTCGAACACGTACCACACGGCACAACATCACCGTTCTTAAAATGACACGAATGACATGAACGCTGCTGTTTAGCAATATCTGGATAACGCGAAACCAAAATTTTCTCATCAACAAGACCGGAGATATGCCGCAATGCAGACCACTGATACAACCCAGGTATTCGTTTTTCATACCAAGCATTCATCCGGATATCATAATCCTGCTGCTGATCATACACACCAAAATAATGTTCAATACCAAGATATGTTGGTTTCACACGAAGATCATCAAACTCACTACCCAACAACAAATTACCGATACCTCGATCAACAAAAAGAGGGAGCAACACAAAAATATAAAACGGGAAAATACACAGTTGAATCGCATACGTATCAGCATGAACGTTTCGATGATCAGACCGGATGAACCGTAAATTATCAAGCATGAACGTATAAAACCGATCGATGTTCGTCCAAACCTTCGCAGCATGTAATTCATTTTTTTTATGATACTGATACGCAGGATAAGCGGTTCGCCAATGACCACCACTTTCATTCACATAAAACGGATGAACATCTGCACCGATTTCTTTGAGCAGCCCATAGGTGAGAAGACTGTCTTTTCCACCGCTGGAAAGAATACCGCAACTGTTTTGATCCATCTCATCTTTTAAGAAGGTATCACGAATGATTTCTTTAGGTTCAATAACAGCTTTTGGCTCTGCATCATTTACCCGAACATCTGATTCATCAGGAAAAAACTTTGGGAGAATAAAATCTGCTCGTCTCCTCAGAATTTTATTGATAAAGATATCCCTGCTGAACACCACATTCAGATCCCTGAGAAGAGAACAATCACCATTACTCAATGGAAACTGCAACACAAATTTTTCTGAGAACAAACCATAGTTCAGTAAAGGAATAGAAAACGCAAGCCGCAAAAGCGGACGATGACGATCCTCAATTTTCTGATCATATGCAAGTATCAAAGTAAAAGTATTTTTTTTTCCATCAAGATGATTCACCGTGATTTCTGCTTTCGCGGTTTTCTTACTTATGATCGGCTCTGAAACAGAAATCGATGAAAAACACATCAAATCATTCTTCTTGTTCATTTTTTCAAAAGCCCCTCCAAAGCATCCGCAAGAGCACTGGTCCCATCCCACAACGGATCAACAACAGGAACTTTAAATCGAGTATGAAATTTTTTCTTTTCACGATCAATATCTTTTTTATCCATGTGTTCATGATTAAGACCAATGCCAACCAATGGCTTCTCACACAAAAGATTGGCTATCGTCACCACCCGCTTTGGATCAGGCATCAAGTACCCGGGAAACCCATCAAGATGCGGTCGTTTTGGTGCATCTATAAGAATAAATCCATGGACCTGCCCTGCCGCAAGAATCTCAAAACCACCTGGGAAAAACGGATGAACCAAACTTCCCTGCCCTTCGATGATAATGAAATCCGGCTGATCATCTTTCCATGAGTCAAGCACTGCTCCTTCAATCCCACCTGAGACAAAATCATTAATCATCGCATCAAGAACCACGCCATGCGGCCACCCTTGCATCCAACCAGTCTGACCTGTATAAATCATATCTGCTTTTCGTCCACGTCTCCGCAATTCTTCGATAAGCAACACCGCAAGTGTTCGTTTCCCAATCGCAGAATCAGTTCCAATCGTCGCTATACGAATCGAATCAACATTTGCGATATCACCAGTGTAAAACCTTCTATAATCACGAAAATTTTTCCGCACATCAATAATCGTACAACCATGTTCTTCTGCTAACGAAACAAATTTTTTGTCATCAGAAATAAATTGATGCAAACCTGACACAACATTAAGACTATGAGAAAGCGCCCAGACAACTGCTTTATCATATCCCTTTGGGAGCATGCCTCCTTCCGAGACTGCACCGATAACAAACGTATCCGGATGCGTAGATATCATTGCATCATCTAGATCAGAAAACAAGGGGATATCACGGGATACGCCATCTAACAGTTCCCCGGCATCACCACATGATAACGTCGAATCCACGATACCAACAACCTTATATCGCGTACTATGTCGAACGAGACCGTGAGCTGTTTTTCCATCAGCACACATGTACAGTCGATCTGCATAAACCAATGCACGGTTACCAGTCATGAATCGAAACCTTTCCTAAAAATAAACCACTGCGTTGTTATCGGAATTTCCTCCCAGTAAGAACAAGAACATAATCACTATTCAACACTCGATGCTGTTTAAATTTCACAAGCGCCTCAATCGCACTTGTCGACGCAGGAAGAACACTTAATCCCTCTTCATCTTTCAACACCGTATGATAATGCAACATGCGACTGTCACTAGCATAATCAGCCCACCCATCAGTCTCGTAGATTGCATGAAGCGCATCATCACCATCATACGAATGATAACTAATCAAAGGCTCATTGATTGCTGATTCTTTCAGTTCCTCAGGACGAAGATCCTGCGCTGTTGATTCCTGGTTTTTGAAACTTTTCACAATCGGGTTTCCACCAGGTGTCGATGCACCAACAAGATACGGCAACCGATCAATGCACCCTTTTTCCAGTAACGTTTTGAACCCATGATAAATTCCAAGAAGCGTTGTCCCATTTCCCACCGGGACCGAAACAGCGGTTGGGACACGGCCAAGCTGCTGATAAATCTCATACGCAATCGGCATGTACCCATGCCAGCCTTCACTGCCATTACCAGGGTTTGCATCATACAGATTTTCATGTCGAGCGGCCCGTCTGCTTTCTTCAACAGCTTCCTCGTATTTTCCTTCGACAGTGATAATATTTGCATTCATACTTTGTAATTCCACTTTACGT
>JAPKYE010000070.1 GCA_026394495.1 Methanobacteriota archaeon
TGAATCTATTGAGTATCTTATTGAAGAAAAAACCAATGATGGATTCATCGGAGGACGAATAAATCTAATAAAGGGAGAACAAACCAGTGTTTCTACCTATCTTGAGGGGCTGCATATTGATCCGAATTCCACAGAGGAAACGGTGAGATTCACAGTAAGTGCACCAGATGGAACCCAAGGGACAATCATTGTATTTCGTATTGACGAAGGGGGCGTACTCTCTGATTTAGATAATATCCATCTCGCTTATGATGATGTATCCATCGCAGAGGAAACCGATGTCGCAGCGTTCTTTGATGTACAACACAGTGTAGATCCAGCGTGGTTACGTGTGCTTACTACCTCAGGTTTGTATGTGTTTGTTTGGATCCCACATTTCAGTACCCATACGATCACGATTTCTTCAGTGGTGGGAGCAGTTGAAGGTTTGACAGTCTTCTTGTATATCGCAGTATGTGTTATTGCTGCTCTCGTGTTTATCACTCATGGGCTTTCAGGACCAGTAATTAAATTCTTGATGAAAAGAAAAACGAGGTAACTCTTATGATTTCCGTTGATGTTTTAGCATATGATGGTGGTTGAAAATGGATGTTATTACTATCTGCATTAGCGCCTGTATCACGATTTTTTCCTTAGGGTTACTTTGGATTTCTCTAGCTAGTTATCGGAAGTATCGGAATATCAAGTTGTTGGTCGTCAGTCTTGTTTTTGTCGTGTTTTTCATCCGGGGAATCCTATTCAGTCTTAGTCTTTTTTACAAAGACATGGTGGGTCTAATATCGTCAGGAATAGTAGATGGTTTGATTGACTTGAGCATCCTGGTCCTTTTGTTTATTGCGACGTTGAAGAGATAATATGACCGATGATCAATCTTTGGAATTGTATGAGAAGATTCGTGTTCTTATCGAGGAACAACCTGGGTTACATCTCAGTAGAATCGCGGAGATTCTGAACCTAAATATTTCACAGATAGCAGCATGCTTAGATGAACTTGAGAAGAGGAATATCTTTACTGCGGTGCAAGAAACCGGGTATAAACGCTATTATCTGAAGAGATATGATCCAGAGATTGAAGAGAATGTCACGCAAGAGACCGGGGTGAAAATCTATCAGTTGATCGAGAGAAACCCTGGGCTTCATCTTAGTAAAATTGCAGAATTGTTAAAGATGAGCAGTCCGCTCGCAGAGTATCATCTGTTGAAAATGGAGAAGAGTCAGCGGATTACCGCGATCAAAGAAAAAGGTTATAAGCGATATTACACCCCTGATCAGCAGATTGGTGGTAAAGATAAAAAAATCCTTTCTGTGTTGCGGAAAGAAGCTCCTTTGAAAATTGTTTTATTTCTTGTGAATCATCCGAATACACAGCATAAAGATATCCTCCAATGTGTTGATGTGTCGCCGTCGACATTATCGTATCATCTGGATCTGTTAGTAAAAAGTGGACTTATTATAGTGCAGCGTTATGGGACTGAGAAAGGATATAGTATTAAGAACAAGCAAGAACTCGTTGAGTTTGTATTAAAATATCGGCTGCAAATGGTCCTTGAGGGATTTTCAGAGGTTTGGGGTGAGTTGGAATATACGCGATGGGGAAAAACGAAGTAGCGATATCTTGATGACTGAGTATTTATTTCGAAAAGTGTTAAAATCTTCGAAATCCATCAAATAAAATATTTATAGTAAGGCGGACTATAAACAATTAAGAAAGTAGGATGAAGTTCTTGTTCATCTTATTTTCCCCCCATTTATCATAAAATTTTGCATCTAGTATTATCGTATATTTTTTTATCAAGAAAGCTCCTTCGGGGAAATTTTAAGATGTTTGAATGAAATTCCTCTTATAAACGATCTTTTCGGTATTTAATAACAAGTTCTCTTGTTTTTTCTGTTTGATTCATGTCGGATTTGAAGGCCACAAAAGAAAAAATGGGGGAGAAATTTGTTCGAATATCTTTAAAAAATTCGATACGTATAAAATAAAGTATATAAATATTAAAATGCAACATATAATATGATTGTAAAAAATTTGTTTTGGGTGATGCCTCAAACAAAAAAAGGATTTGATGAAAGATGAATAATAAGATGAAAAAGTTTAGGGATACAAAAAAAAGGCAGTTGCTCGCAATAACGATATGTATGTTTCTGATTGTAACCTCGTTTTCCTCTTTTGCATTATCTCGGAGATGGTAAAAAATGAACAAGACATATGTACGTAAACATTTTTTGCAGGCAGGTATAGCTGTTATGTTATGTATTATTTTAATGATACCCTCGTTTCAAGCACTTGCCATAACCAAAGAAACGGTCTCTGAGGAAAATGTACCTCTTCTCCCTACTAAAGAAACTTCTCAGTCCTTCACATTTACTGTCCAGGTTCCAACCATTGATATCTCAGATGTTACTGTTGATGGATGCACCTATCAAAAAATATCGTTTCCGGGTTCCTCCTTTGTAACAGAAGATATCGGCGGTCCGCAATTACCTTGTCTTAATAAATATGTTATTATCCCTTATAATGCAAAGGATGTAACAGTCCAGGTGCAGACTGATGGCCCACCTAGTGTTTATCATGATATTCTTATGTATCCATGTCCTAAGAGTATCGAAAAGACGGATGATGGAGGAAACAAGTACCTTGCTGAAGAATTCTGTTTTGATGAGACGAAATATGCTAGTCAGCATTCTGTTCCTGAGAACCAGGCTGAGATTTTGGAAGTTGGGTCCTTCCGCTCGATACGCATGGTCAGTCTTAACGTGTATCCTGTTTCATATATTCCATCATTAAGAACTGTAGAAGTTACGAATAGTATGACGATCACCGTGGGATGGTCTGTGGA
>JAPKYE010000058.1 GCA_026394495.1 Methanobacteriota archaeon
GTGACGTCCTCTCCGGCATAAATGCCGGAGCTTCCGTTTCGGCACGTTAGGACATCGATGGATAGATATCCAAAGAGGCTTGTTGAATTCGGTGGTTTTTTACATATCGGATTATGGTATCTACATCTGCGTCACCGACAGTTCGATAAAATTTTCCTGGACTCCAAAGGTGTCTTCGAGGGTATCTTTTGCAAAATGTAGGTTTTCTTTTGAAAAGTTCCCTTGATGATGCTCCTTTGAGTTTGTGAAACGCTTCTGAGACGCTCATGGTCGGTGGTAATTCAACAACCAGGTGGATGTGATCCGGCATTACCGTCATTTCAATGATTTTGATGTGATGTCGTTGCGCAATTTCGCATAAAATTTCTTCGCAAAGGTTTTTATTGTCTTCTTGCCTAAACATATTGTATCTGTACTTGGGGCACCATTCAAGGTGGTACAGATTCTGGCCAATGCTATGGCTACTGCTAATCAATTTCATACAAATTTGCTCCTGGACAGGGTTTCAAGGCACCCGCCGAAGGCGGGCCGCCTGTCCAAGAGTACATATCATTTTTCTGGTGTTAGATGTTTTGAAGAAAACAAGAAGGTGATTCATCCTTCGACCTAAAGGTCGAGGATTTCTCACCCTACTACATTCAGAAAAATATTTATATACGATGCACGCAATTAAAAATAGAGTTAACCATCACTGATTGTATTGTGTACCAAACAAAAACCGGTATATATCTCAATAAAACACAAGAAACATTTGTTCAAAACTGTATGCTTTATACCAACGGCGAAGGGATTTTTTAGAGTACTATTGTAATAGTCATCATGACGGCCAACTTGTTTCAAAGGTATTTATAATATTATTTTGCATATTTAAATATGTTCTCTCTTAAAATTATCACAAATCTTATTCTAAAACACAACAAATAACTTAAGCATGAACCGCGATAACTATTTTTTAAAGGAAAACAATAATAACTCCATGAAACACTCTAGGATATATATGGTGTTCCCTCTATGAAATGCCTCCTAATTTACGGAACAGAGATGAACAAGCCCTCTGTTCACAAACAAAAATTTGAACTTCACGGACCAGTGTATCCACCTCTGGGACTTCTTTATGTTGGAAAAGCACTCGAAGACGAAGGACATAACGCTCACATCGTTGATTTCTTTGTTAAGCCTCATGCAATGAAAGAAGTACAAAAACATCTTACATCATCTGACGCAGTCGGTATCAGCGTTGACAACGACTCGTACCATGAATCAGCACAGATTGCACACACCATAAAAACAATCGACCCAAAACTTCCGATCGTCATCGGCGGACCACACTGTACCCTCTACCCAGAACAAGCATTAAAAAACATTCCTGCCGCAGACATTAGCGTCTGCGGAGACGGTGAAAAAGCAATCAAAGACATCATCCATGCACTCGAAGGAAAAAAACCCTTAGCCGATATCTCTGGCATTCACTATCGGGAAAAACAAAATATTCATGCAGGAAAACCACCGCAACTCATTGAAAATCTTGATGAGATCCCCTTTCCAGCACGTCACCTTGTCGATCACTACGATTACGGGAAATTTGGGAAAACCCATCTGTTTACCCCTCAGCTTACTTCAATGGTCACCACCCGCGGCTGTCCGTTCCGCTGCCGCTACTGCATCAGACATATAATCTCCTACAAAAGCTATAGGCAACGATCCGCAGAGAACGTGATTAAAGAATTCGAGGAAATCAACGCCTCATACGGATCGGTGATGATCGCTGATGATACGTTCCTCGCAGATAAAAAACGTGCACATCAGATCCTCGATGGACTTATTAAGATGGGATCTTCCATAGACATCTTGATAGGAGGGGCACGTGTAGACTCCGCAGACAAAGACCTGTATATGAAAATGAAAAAAGCAGGGGTTAAATACATCAGCTACGGTATTGAATCTGGGAACCAGGATGTCTTAAATTTTTATAACAAAGGTGTAACCATTGAGCAGATCCGCCATGCAGTACAGTTAAGCCACAAAATGGGTTTTTTCATCAACGGCACATTCATTTTTGGTGCACCATTTGAAACAACAACGCATTTCAAACGTACTATTAATCTCGCATGCTCTTTGCCGTTTGACATTGTTGCATTCTACCCTTTAAGCTATCGGCATGGATCTGATTTATGGCTTGATGCCGTTCAAAAAGGATTCATCAAAGAAGACGAACATGAAGTGATAGCAGATGCCCAGCGTAACCTCGGCAACTTCTCTGAAAAAGAGATACTCAATTGGTGCACCAGAGCCTCTCGACAGTTTTATCTCCGTCCACAGTATCTCATTCGTCAACTAGCAAAAACGCTTCGTACTAGGAACCCCTATATCTTCCAATCAGAACTATCGTCGTTTCTGCATCCCGCGTGGTAAAGAAGGAAAAAAGGTATTAGCGGTAATCACATTTCCATCTTTGCTTCAGTATGAACATTAAAAAATTCCTCCCCCTTGTCGGTTTTGCCATCTTTCTGTACATTCTCTCAACATTAGACGTAGAAAAAATAGTCACGGTGTTCTCATCATTAAACCCCATATCAGTCCTCCTTGCGCTTTGTTCGTTCATCCCAATCATCCTGCTGGTGAACTACGAATGGCAACTCATCCTAAAAAAACACCGTATTCACGTCACCTTCAGATATTCCCTAAAAAATATTTTCATCGGATATTTCTACGGCTTTATTACCCCTGGAGCAATCGGTGGCTATACACGGGCATACTACCTGAAAAATGAAAGTGGAGAATCATTGCAGAAATGCCTTGTAAACATCCTTCTCTACAACACACTTGATTATCTAGCTCTTGTATCCATCGGGGTTGCAGGCGGCATACTACTCAGCAGTGCATTTCCATCGTTGCTCCCCATCATTTTTCTTTTCTTTCTTTTCACCATAGTCATTATTTTTTTCTTTCTCTCAAAAAAAGTTGGGAAACGAATATTCTCCAAGCTTCTCACATTAAGTGTAATCCAGCCGGTAAGCAAAAAATGGGGCATGCACATAGATACATTATATGAGGAGCTTCCAACTCCTAGAAACCTTGCATTCCCTTTCATTCTCTCACTTATTGGATGGACCCTCTGGTTTTCAATCCTTTACCTGATCACACCGCTGTTTGCGTTTCATATCTCCTACATTGAATGCCTCGCAATTCTCGCAGTGGCAAACGTCATCGCATCGATACCAATCTCAATCTATGGCTTAGGCACACGAGAAGCAGCCCTTATCTGGTTATTTTCTCTTTTTGATATCGCACCAGAAAACGTGATTAGTTTCTCCCTGTTCTGGTTTGTGTTAAGCTGGCTATTTCCAAGTATTCTTGGCGCAGGAGTAACACTTCTGGAAAGTAGACGCAACAAATCATCGATACAAAAAACAATAGAAAAATAGGAATAATTATTTTTTACGCAGATAAAACGTCTGCCATCCGAACGGTTCAAGGAAGGGGAACGGATGATGATACATCCGTTCAGTGAGAACGATTTCATCATGAGATGAAATGCGTTGAACAATAGGATCCACAACCTGATCCAACTCCCGAATAATGATCCTCGACCGTTTTTTTGCAGCATGGATCAGATGCTCAAACACATCGATCGTTGGCCAAGAACAACTCGAAACAATGATCACATCAAATGATTCCACAGGATAAGTTCTCCCATCACCCTGTTCAATCGTGATCCGATGATCTAACTGCTTCTGATGAACAACATTCTTTGCAAAATGTACAGCGTCCAAACTACGGTCAATACCTACAACATGTTTGACATCAAACATCTGAGCAATGGTAACCGCTGTTAGTGGATATGCACCACACCCGATATGAAGAACTTTACTTCCAGCTGATAAAGTAATCCGCGCTGATTCTTTTGCGTATTCTTTTTGAATTAATTTCTCATACAGACGAGCAAAACCATCAAGTTTACAGGAAAAATAATCAATAAAAAACCAGAAACAATTCGAAGATTTCGTAACCAGATACATCTGCAGATTCTGTTTGAAGGGAAGAGCAGGGCAGGGATGATTATTGGGCTGAGGAATTTTCTTCCGTGTCATAGTCCACCGCAAAACACGTTCATCTCTGATAAAAGGAAGTAGTGTTTCCCATATAAACCATACTGTCAGAAGATTTATGTAACTGATATGTTCTTAAGAACCGCAACCATAAGGAGAAATAGACGTGGATAACAGATACGATGATGCCATCGACACGGTTCTTGCAGAGGATTTTAAACGATACATGCAACGATACAAAAAAATATATCAACGCCTTGCAAAAAAAGTAGCAATGAATCTTTCAACATCATCAGAAAAACCAGTGATTGTTGACCTTGGGACAGGACCTGGCTTGCTTCTCAAGGAACTCCATGACCAGATCCCAACTGCTCAGATTATCGGTGTAGATTCCTCAGAAAATATGCTGATGATCGCACATAAAAATATCAATGATCTGCATTGTTCAGACTGCTTTGTGACACACGCACGAGCTGAACAGCTACCGTTTGGGGATAATTCCATTGACTGTATCGTCAGCAGATTAAGTCTTTCTTCATGGGAAAAACCACAGCAAACATTTGTAGAGATCTTCCGTGTTCTCAAACCAGGAGGACGTGTACTCATCGAAGACTTGAACCGTGGGTTTCCCGCTTGGAAACTTTCGATACGAAAAGTGTTGATGTCTTTGAAAACCGCGAAAAAAGACGTAATCACTTATCATAGTGAATATTACGCACGAGCGTTTTCTCTTGCAGAAGCAGAACAAGCATTTATTAAAATAGGATTTACGATAGTGAAAAAAGAAGGAAAAAAAACAGGATGGAATTTTTTAGTTATCGCAGAAAAACCATTGACGGCTTGTAAAATATTACAAGTTCTCTAACATACTCTTTTTCTTTTACGTAATGCGGCAAATATAAGCGCAAAAACCGTAAGTAAGAATTCAAAACCTGGCGTCTTCTTCGATACATCAGTATTTTGATACGATGTTAATCCTGATGCAGGATCAAAGCGATAGTCCCATGTTCCATCGCCATCGCTATCAATGAGATAGTTTCCATTTTCTTGTCTCTGGACAGAAGTTTGATTTCCTGTTTGATTACTGACAAACACATCATACAACCCATCATCGTTCATATCAATAAAGTAACCAAGTTCATCAACAAAGAAACTGGAATTCGTCTCAGGGATCGTTGAATTATCTGTCGGGGTGGCTGATTGATCGTGAGATTCTTCAAAGGTAATATACGCGTAGGTTTTTGTTGTATTTGAGGCACCGTTGTTGTCTATTACCGTGAGATAAACCGTGTAATTCCCACTTATACCATACGTATGATTGACGTATCTCCCAGTACCGTTTGTTCCATCACCAAAACTCCACGAATAATTGACGATGGTTCCATCATCTGTACTCTTTGACCCGTTGAAGAAAATACTTTGATTCACATAAGCAGTATAGGGTCCTCCTGTTTTCGCGTCTGGTGGCGAATTCTCTGGTGGAGTTGAACCAGGGTTTGACGGTGGTGGATTCGATGATGGTGGTTCTTCTTCAGGTTCACTTTCCGTGGTGAACCAGTAGGTTTCATTTGTCCAGTTGCAACTTCCAGTATCAGTTGCGTTGACAAACCAATAATATGTTGTTGAGTAACTTAATCCAGAGATGACGCAGGTTTTCGTTCCATTATATTCACTAGTGCCGCTTGTATTACCAATGTCTGGTGACGTCTCAATAGTCCAGTTGAATGTATCATTTTCAGAATCATTAATCATTAGACTTAATGCAGCAGTACCGATTGAGTTTCCTGTAGATTCATTGCTTGGATTCATACCAGAGAAATTCGGTGAATTATTTACTAGAGCAGATTCAGTCGTAAACAAATACGTTTCATTAGTCCAACTCATCCCATCGTTACAATTGACACTCCACCAATATATTGTCCCCACATCACTGAAATTATTGTTTGTTTGATGATAGGTTCCATTTGTCACAGAGCTATTTGTTCCAAACGCAACCCAAAAACCACTGCTGTTACTATACCAGGTGATCGTCATACTGTCACCATTGTAATCGTTGACCGAGATGTTCATAAAAGGTGTAATGCTCACACCGGTGCTCTGATTCGCAGGA
>JAPKYE010000046.1 GCA_026394495.1 Methanobacteriota archaeon
GGTTTGGATGGATCCAATCGGAAAGGTCTTATTCTTATTTGGCTTTATTATGCTTAGTGTCTTCAGTGCTGTTTGCATTTTTCTGATCAAAAAATACAACCACTGAAGGCACTTTATATTTTTTCAAGTGCAAAACTCAGGTTATTAATATATTGGGGGGAGAAATTATGAAAAGAAAAATAAATGTATTAATTGTAATGCTAGTAATGTGTTCAACTTCAATGTTTGCTCTATTGTGATACGTTGGGAGAGCACACACCAACGTCTTCCCCTGTTGTGACCTGAATTGTTGAATCAAAGATATGATATTTCTCCGAAAGATACTTGTTGAGAGATTGAATAATCTGTTCTTGTTTCATCGAAATATTTTCTGTCTGCAACGTAACATGAGCTGAAAACATCAGGATATCTGGGGTGATCGACCAGATATGGGCATTATAGAGTTCTTTGATTTCAGGGAAATTCTTTTTCAAATCATCTGAGATGATGTCAATGTTCAGTCCCTTAGGCGCCATCTCAAGCAGTACCCGTGTGGATTCTTTTAGGATCCCCCAGGCCCAATAGACGATTATCGCAGCGATACCAATACTCACCAATGGATCGATAAACACCCATCCGGTGAGAAGAATGATGAGTGCTGCTGCAATAATACCTACAGAGGAAACCGCGTCTGCAATCATGTGGAAAAAAACCCCTCGAATGTTGAGATTATGTTTATGACTTCCACGAAGAATGATGATGCTTGCAATGTTTGCTGCAAGACCAATGAATGCAACCATGAGCATCTCCGTGCCTAAAATATTTTCAGGATGAAGCATGCGAAGAACTGCTTCGTAGATGATGACGCCGACGATAGCAAGAAGAAACAATCCGTTGACAAACGCAGCTAAAATCTCAGCGCGATACAATCCAAACGTCCGATGATGACACGGCGGTCGTTTCGCAATAATCAATGCAATCAACCCAATGCACAGAGCAAACGCATGGGTGAACATGTGCCCTGCGTCACTAAACAGTGCTATACTGTTTGTGAGAATCCCACCGATCAGTTCAATTACTAAAACAACTGCGGTAATGGAAAGAGAAAGCACAAGCTTATTTTTTTGTACATCTCGAAACTCAAAGACAAACTCAGACAACGCATTTTTAGAATGGTCATGTTCGGTCATAAAGCATTCTCATCTTTGATTAAATGAGGGATAATTAAATACGGGTTTATACGATTATCATATCGACAAGATTTCCTTGGTAATCATATGCTTTCCAAGATGTCTCATTGAAAGGATTTGCAGCAATAATATGAATTCTACCGAATTTTTCAAATAAATGAAGATCAGCATCAGACGGCCGCGGAAAAGGTGAAGGATGACTGTGTACTGTTCCAACAATGTTGTAATCAATCGGCATCATATGAAGTTGAAAGATCGCATGAGAATCACCAGATACGGTCCCAGGCAGTATAACTATTTCCGTAATCGTATCTTTTTGCGAATGATCAACTCGCAACAAGCCACCAAACTCATTTGGATAATTAGATTTTGCGCATTCCAAAATAAGACTCAGACATTTCCGCGTGATTTTCCACTGACGTTGAATACGAGGAACATCAGAATTCTTTTTTTTATTCCAAAAGCTCATATGTTGTTACCGCACAAGCTTCAAACGTACCATCTGATAAAAACTTTCGCCAAAACGAATGAATCGCGCTTTCTTTTCAGACCCGGTGACAAGAATATCGTTTTCTGGTGTGGCCTCTTTTGAAAACTGCCCGTCGATAACGATTTTTGATTCTTTGCTTTTCGGAAGCAGCGCTATCTTTACTGTTTTATTTAAAGGAATAACCCAGGGACGCGCAGAAAGTTTGAACGGTGCAATCGGAGCAATAATCATCGCACTTACCGCAGGATCCATGAGTGGCCCGCCGACACTAAGTGCGTAACTTGTAGAGCCTGTTGGTGTGGCTATGATAACGCCATCAGCACCCATCGTCTCAATCAGATCAGATTCGACATAGAGCTGGAGATGCAGCATCTTTGCTATCTGTGACGTCTGAACCGTCACCTCATTTACAGCATCTGGGAGCCGTTTACCATCAACCGTTATTTTTAGCTTTGACCGCTCCTCAATCGTATATTCTCCTGCGATAACTTTTTTCAATCCACTGATCGCATATTTTGATTCAACCTCGGCAAGAAAACCCATCCCGCCAGTGTTGATTGAAAAAATAGGTTTTTCTATTTCCGCTAACGCAAACAAGATAGTTCCATCTCCACCAATAGTGACAATGATCTCTGCGTGCTTATTGATTTCTTTCAATGAGTATCCTTTGGTTTCCAAAGTTTTTTCAAGATGATCCTGAGGAAAAACATCGCCGCCAGATTCCTTTAAAAACTCATAGATATCTTTTGCAAGCGATGCTGCTCTTGGCATGTTGGGATTGCAGACGATACCCCATTTCATATTCTACGATGTCTCCTATATTGTTGATATTTTTATCAATGGTAGTAATTTTCCTAGAAGGGTCGGATGTTTGGCAGCAAGTGCTTTTATCAGACCAAGGGTATTAATCTCGTTGAAGTTATAATCTTTGAGCGAATCAGCTAGTTTGTTCAATGTTTTATCATCGAAACCAAGAAAGAGCTCTTTTACCATGTAGTTGCGTTTCAATTTTCTGGCAAAAGCCTTTTTCCATTCGGTTTCATAAGGCAATAAGGTTTGTTTATCAAAACGCTGCATCTGCACTGCTTTTCCTATGGTTTCACCAGCGATTTTTCCTGCTTCAAGAGCATGGGTAAGCCCCCCGCCTGTGATCGGATCAACCTGTCGTGCGGCATCACCAACGAGAATAAGATTATCACGAACCGTCTGTATTGGTTCTGCAACAGGGTCTGCTCCTGCAAGAAGTCGTATCGGTTTTCCTTGTTTTAAACCAGGATGAGAATCGATGAATTTGTCTAGTAACCTCAAAGCAAGCCCTGATTCACTTCGGTTTGATAAGACACCAATACCAACATTAGCGACACCGCCACCTTTGGGAAATATCCAGACATATCCACCTGGCGCAACGTTTGCCCCTAAATAAAAATGACAAAAACCGTCTTCAACATCCACATTTGTCAGCGTATATTGAGCACAGGTTTCCAGATCAATAGGTTTGAGGGTTGTATTGATTCCAGCCCATTTTCCAATCCGCGATTCGACACCATCTGCGCCGACGACGACATCTGTTTTGATTTCAATTTCCTCTTCGAAATGCTGTGCTTTTACTCCTGTGATTTTTCCTTTTTCTGTAAGCAGACCTGTTACGTTTGTGTTAAGTTTTAGTTCTGCGCCCCAGTGTACTGCAGCCGAAGCCAGGGTTTGATCAAAAATATCCCTGTAGATTACATATCCTGCTTCGTTTCCTGCTCGCTCAGCGGCAAGCGTGACGCGTGTTCCATCCGGTGCGTAGATGCGTGCGCCATCCATGTTATTTGCAATCCATCGTCTCGTGCCTTTCAGCATCTCAAAATTATCAACGTTTTTACTGATTCCTTCACCGCAGAGAACAGGGACGCCGACTTCAGCGCGTCGTTCAAGAATCAATACTTTCGCCCCTGCTTTTGCTGCATATCCTGCAGTAACACTTCCAGCGGGTCCACTTCCGACTACGACAACATCGTATTTCATTTTTTGTCGCCTCCTTCAGAGATCGCACCGATCGGACAGGTTTTTACACAGATTCCGCAGCTAATACATTTTTCTTGATAGATGGTTGCTTTACTTGCAATCATGAGAATCGCATCTTGTGGACAGACGGAGATACATCCGCCGCATGCTAAACATTTTTTTTCGTGAACAACTGCTTTAGGCTTTGCCATATGATTCACCTTTTGTAATCCCCGATGCTATCAGATGAGCTACTCGTAATGGCTCTGGGAGTACACCTCGTATTGTAGAGAGCGTTATTATTTCTTTTGCCTCTTCAAGTGAAACACCTATATGTTGTACTGAAAGAGGATTGTATCTGGTTTGTACCTGATGGAGTTCTCCTTTTGAAATGAGTTCCCAGCGATCCTCCCAGTCGGGAAAATTTTTTTGTAGTGCACGTTTCATTTTATGAAAATCAGGTTTATCTCTGGTAACTGTAATGATTGGTATGTGAAAAGCCGCAAAAAGCTCATCGATGTTGATGATGTTGAATCCACCCATTGCGATGCCATCAAGAAGAACTGCTTTGAGTTGTTGTCTGTGTTTTGATTTATTAATCATTTCTCTACATACTGTGGTTGCGTTGAGACCATCAACATCTATCTGGCTGCGAAGAACGCATTCCAGGTATTCCCCCCCACGCATCACAACCCCTATGACATCGGTGTATGTATCGGTGAATGTGAACGGAGCATCATCGATTGCGAGGATTCTGATTTGTCGTTTCATCTTTCAAGAGAATTACAACTTTTAAAAAGCTAAGAATGTTTCGGCTCTAATATAAAAATCTATTTTGTGCCT
>JAPKYE010000025.1 GCA_026394495.1 Methanobacteriota archaeon
AGCAACATTTGATACCCAGACTTCATCATATATCTGCAACCACTGTTCCATGGATTGTCAGGTTCATCAAGCAACACTGATCGCACAAAAACAACACTACGACGTCTACATCTTACCTGGTGCATCATGTGTCCGAAAAATATTCCAGAAACACCCGTACACCGGCATCATAGGAGTCGCATGCACAGAAGAACTCAAACTAGCGATGAACACTCTTGAACAATTCCGCATCCCCACACAAGGCATCCCGCTCATAAAAAACGGATGCTCAGAGACACAATTCAACGTTGAAACCCTACAAAAAACAATGGAGCTTACAGAAAACAAACCCAAAGAAGACCACAAAACAACACAAACACCTCAAATTCTCCCAAAACCATCACCAGCACCTAACGTAGAATAATCACACATTTTTTTTAAAATAAACAACAACCATAGAATAAATTCTATAAAGAATTTATAGAGCATATTTGATACCTCAAACCATGGATGGACGATTCATCGTTGAACTCATCTTTTTGTTCTCCTGCGCAGTCATGATTTACCTTATTCTCCGACGACCATACCTCTACATCCGCTTAGGTATACGAAGAATCAAACTCGACACATATTTTCTTGGGGCACTCATCGGACCAATACTCATCGCACTCTTCGGCATACTTAATTACACACAAATCCTGCGCGGACTCCAAGGAGAAGGCGGACTCAACCCATTTGGCATCCTCATTTTATTCCTCTCCATGGTGTTCATGAGCATCTTTTTGGACATCACCGGTTTTTTTGAATACTGCGCCCGACTCGCACTCAAATTCGCAGGAAACTCCGGCAGACGCTTGTATTTCTCCATCTACATCGTGGTTTCCATCCTCACTATTTTTACCTCAAACGATATCATCATCCTCACCTTCACACCATTTATCTACTACTTTGCAAAAAACGCAGAAATAGACCCAATACCCTATCTCATCGCCGAGTTTTTCGCAGCAAACACCTGGAGCATGATGCTTTACATAGGTAATCCAACAAACATCCTGCTCGCAGCCTCATTTGATATCCGTTTCTTTGAATATTTCAAATATATGTTTTTACCAGCACTTACCGCAGGATTCGTCAACATGATACTTCTGTACATAATCTTTCGGAAAAAAGTCAACAAACCAATAAAACATGAAAAAAGTATCAAACCTATTGAGGCGATCACCGACCGGTCTGGCGCGTTTCTAGGTTTATGTATCCTTGCAGGATGCATCATCGCACTCGCCATCGCCCCCTATTTTCATATTGATATGTGGATGATATCGCTTGGATTCGCCATCGCCCTTCTTGTTATCCTACTCATCAGAGACTCCTATCATGCCTTGCTGCGCAAACACATACAAACAAAGCGTTTCGTAGTGAAACCAACCCTGCGGAAAATGCCTCTCGCGATCATTCCCTTTGTTCTCGCATTGTTCATCACCGTAGAAGCACTCAGAATCTATGGAATCACGACAGACATCGGCGTATTCTTCCGAAACATCGTCCAAGGATCACAAACCATCGCAGTATTCCTCTATGGTTTTACATCTGCGTTTACTGCAAACATCCTTAACAACATCCCGATGACGGTTGCCTATGTCCCTATTGCAAACGCAGCAACCCAGACAACAATGCTTCCTGCGATACTAGCAACAACCATTGGATCAAACCTTGGAGCAAACATAACACCCATCGGAGCACTCGCAGGCATCATGTGGATGAGTATTCTCCGAGAGAAAGATGTGAAAATCACGTTTAAAGAATTTGTTAAATATGGTTTACTCATCACACCGATCACGCTTGTCGCATGTTTGGCGGTGCTTGCCCTGGAGTTCATGATCTTCTAACAAAATACGCTTCAACTTCTTCTTCGTATGATAATCCCACACAACAGGTACTATTTCCATGGTAAATGGGTTCAATCCAGTCCAATACATACATGAGGAAACAGTCATGGGCGTTGGGGTAAACAACTGGAAATGCTCGATGTTGGTAAGACCATACTTACGAATTATTTGCTTTAACTGCAGGACCTCACTGAGGGTATCACCAGGGTGACCAATCATGAAATAATACCGTAACGATTGTTTTTTCTTCACATTCAGTCTTGTGAAAAAATCAACAAACTCCTCAAATCGTTTGTTGTCTTTGTTCATAAGCATGAGCACTTTTTGTGAGAAATGTTCTGGTGCGATTTTCAGACATCCTGAGAGATGATACTCCGATATTTCTCTGATGTATTCCGGACTTTGCAATGCAAGATCATAACGGATGCCGCTACGGATAAAAATTTTTTTTACGCCAGGTATTTTTCGCGCTTTTCTCAACAACATAAGAAGACGTCTGTGGCTTTTGTCTGCTGATTGACATACAAGACAATTCTTATAAACAGATTCTTTTTTCTTCGACGACTTAGCGCGAGATGCACAAGAAGTTGGCGCTATGCAATCCATCCCGTACATGTTTGCTGAGGGACCTCCAAGATCATCGATGTATCCTTTGAACCCAGGATGATGCGTAAGATTTTTTATTTCATCAAGAATGCTTTCTTCAGATCGAGAGATAATTCTTTCCCCTTGATGAAGTGACAATGAACAGAAATTACAATCACCAAGACATCCACGATGAGTAACCACAGAAAATTTTGCCATAAAAAGCAAAGAACGAGGATGAAGCTTACGCGAATATGGCAATGAATATATCCAATCAAGAAACTCTGGCGTATATGTTGGATATTTGTACTGCACAAGGTAGTTATTGTCGTATTCCTGCGCCAGGTTTTTATCATTAGAAAACATCTGCTGCATCACACAGAATTGTTTTGGATCTTTGCAGACTTCATGAAACGACGGCAACACATCAAACGAAGAATCAATATCACGTCTGATAACACAAGTCCCCTCAATGCCGTTAAGATCTTTTTTTTGCTGTAATCGCTCTGCGATCTCAATGATTTGTTTCTCCCCATTACCATACACAAGGATTGAGGCACGAGAATCAAACAAAATACTTTTTCGTATTGCGTTATCCCAGTAATCATAATGCGCAAATCTCCTCAATGATGATTCGATGCCACCGATTACGATAGGAACTGTTTTCCAGTACCGTTTCAACGCATTACAATACACAATCACTGCGCGATCCGGCATTTGTGAGACAGAACTATGCTGATCAGTGATCCGGCTGTGTTTCATCGGCGTATAATTATTAAGCATACTATCCAGAGAACCTGAAGTTACACCAAAACATAAATTCGGCTCACCTAACTGCGTAAAATCATCTTTTGCTATTGGTTTTTCTATTATTCCTACCGAAAATCCCTTTGCATCAAGGATGCGAGCGATCACACCCACCGGAGATAAAGGATGATCATCATAATACTCCCCTGTAACGAGGATGATGTCGAAATTGTTACCATTTTTTGCAATCATAATTGTAGTCGTCTTATCACTTTTAGATATATAAACATTATAAACACAATACAAAACAGTGTTTTTACAGGAAAGATTCTTTAACTTACGCAGTCTTTTCCTTGCGCATGACTGATATTTTTCTTACAAACGACGACGGATATCGATCAGCAGGTTTTGTTCCAATGCTTTCTGAACTCTCAACACTTGGAACGGTCACTGCACTAGCACCAAATCGCGAGAGAAGCTGGATCGGAAAAGGAATCACCACAAAAAAAGAACTCAGAATACAACCGCGAAGAAGAAATGGTTTTGATCTGCTGACGCTGAATGGGACTCCTGCGGATTGCGTACAGATTGGGATTCATAACGTGCTTGCAAAAAAACCTGATCTTGTGATATCTGGGATTAATCTAGGGGAGAATGTTGGTCACGCAAGAATACTTAGCTCAGGGACCGTGGGAGCAGCAATGGAAGCATCTTTTTACGGCATCCCTGCGATAGCCTCATCTCTTTCAATCCCCAGGGAACTAAAAAAAACAACGAATCTTTTCCATGTAAAAAACTATTGTTTGTTTCGAAACGCAGCGAAGATCACAAGCAAACTTGCAGGAATTTTGCTAAAGAATACGTTCGAATGTGTTGATCTGTTTTGTGTAAATATTCCTTTTGATGCAACCGTCGATACAAAGATTTCTGTTACAAAACCGTTTCAAGACCCCTATGGTCCACTGTTCCACCAACACGGATCAGGGTTTATCCATCACGTACCATCGTTCGAAGAAAAAAATCTACATGAAGGAACAGATTACAACGCGGTATGCGAAGGAAATATTTCTGTTACACCCATCAATCTAGCGTTAGTATCAGATCATTCGCTTTCTTTTGCATCATGCATTCTTAAAAAAGAATGGTGACAAAAAAAAATGATTTTTTATGGAACGAAGAAGAACGCTATTGCAATAATTGCATAGACGCTGATGAGTTGTGCACCCTCAAGCCAGTTGCATCGTCCATCAGCAGAAAGATAATTGACGATAAGCACAGCGAGAATAAGAGCAAGAATCTCAAAAGGAGTAAAGACTAAAGAAAAATTAAACCCAAAGATTTGACTGATGAGTAGAAGGATCGGGATGACAAACAATGCTATCTGTATCGCACTGCTCAGACCAATTTCGATGGAGATATCCAGTTTATTTTCTCGGGCAAAATGAACTGCAGTGGTTTTTTCCGCTATGTTAGTGATAATCGCAATGATCACGATTCCGATGAAGGTTTTTGTAATACCAATTGTTTCCGCTGCAGATTCAATTCCTGTGACAAGAAATTCAGATTCGATAGAAACAATAACGATCGATAACAAAAGGATAAAAGCCGCGAGTCTAACACTCATTGTTACTTTCTCATGTGTTGCTTTCATTTCATCGCTTGCATCAAAAAGATCTTTATGCGTTCGTAAGGAAAAAATCAATCCTGCAATATAAATTCCAGCAAGAACAACAGCGACAGCAATACCCAACATCTGACCATGGTTTTCACCCTTCATGATGTTTACATCAAATAAGAAATTATAGACACTAGGGATGGACAACCCTGCGATAACAATAATCAACATCGTAGAAGAAACCGCGATCGTCTCATTGTTGAACCGCTGATTTTTATACCGCAGACCTCCAAAAAAGATGCTTAATCCAACCAGAAGTAACATGTTTCCAATGATACTTCCAATAATTGATGCCTGTACGACCATTGCTAAACCCTTGCTCAATGCAATAATCGCGATGATTAACTCTATAGCATTACCAAATGTTGCAGAGAAAAGACCACTGACGGTTGGATTTGTCTGAAGCGATATTTCTTTTGTCGCATATCCCATGAAACGCGCAAGTGGGATAATTGATAAAATCGATGTGATAAAGGTCATGGTTTTATTATCAGTGAATAACGCAAAGTAGATACTAATCGGGATAAAAATCAGCATCCCATAGAAGAATTTTCCAATTCGTATGGCACGGATAATCCGTTGAATAACCGTGAAAAAATGGACGTTGCTTTCCATTTTCTTTTTGGTGACAATAAAAGGAATCATTCATAACGTAATGAGAAAATGGGTACTTTAATTATTCGAAAAATGATAACCCACCATTACAAAAAAACAAAAAATAAAAAAAAACAGGTTGTTCTTTTCCTTTTTCCCTTACTTCACTATACTATATGTTGGCGAAATTATTTTTTCTCCATATAATCCCAATGTTTATACATCTCGATTCTTTCATCTTTATGCGAAGATTTCTCAATGCTTTCTGATGAGAACATATCAAGCAGATTTCCTTCAATATCACGGACAAGAATACCAGATTCATCCTCATTATAATCAGTGGTATACAACTTTCCCCCTTTGGAGATCACGCCGTCTTCTACATTATACACCGGTTTTTTCTCCATCATGATCTCAGAGTCATAATCCAAAATATCATCTAATTTTTTTAACTTATATGCATCCTCAGCCATCCCGATCATCGTTCGAAACATCTGGATTTTTTTCACATCAGATACCCCGGAGATCTGATCCTGCAGATTTGAAATCACCGCAGGGATCTCTTGTGGTTGAATTTCTAAAAGTATTTTTTTCCAGAACCAGTTATACAGTTTACTGCCTCTTGCGTTGACGTGCTCTGGAGGGTTATCAGGATAAAGTATTATACGACCGTTCAACGTCCGATGCTGTTTTCTCCACAAAGATCGTTTCCGATCCAGCTCCTTTTTACCATCGGTTTTCGTAGTATGTTTCTTGGAAGACATAGAACCCATCATCCTCTACTAATTATGTAAGGTAGTTACGCAGTTAAAAATGTTACTGAACATACGTGATACTGAGAACCACAACCTCATATAACAGACAGAATACGAAAACACACAAATACGTGGATACCGACTCTTTAAATACTCTCAATATATTAACAATTGATTGTTTTTTTCTTATGGGAGTGAGTACATGATCATTGAACCAGATTTCTCTAATGAACTCTTCTCCGTCATACAACTGGTTCTCAGAGAAAACAAACATGCGGCACGGTTAATCAGTACAACACTGAAAAAAAACATTTTGTGGACAACAAGTCAAAAAGCATGTTTCTCCGATACCGTGTATGACATCATCCGATGGTGGCGGCTCCTCTGGTATGTTCTCGATCAAGAACCATCGTTTCAGAAACAAGATGTACACAAACTACTTTTAGTCTACCAAATATTGTTTGGAGATCAAAACTCTCAGACTAATTCATTTACAACTGAGGAACATGCTATTATTAAAAAACGGTTCAACGATGCAGAAAACAGTCGCGCTGTACGCGAATCCATCCCAGATTGGCTTGATGCGGTCTGCAATAAAGAACTGGGGGACCGATGGGAACAAGAGATTCATGCCTTAAACAAAAAACCAGTCGTTGCGATTCGTACAAATACCATTCACATCACAAAACCTGATCTCAAGGACATGCTAGCAAAAAAAGGAATAGAAACACAAAACGTTGAATTCGCACCCGAGGCACTAGTCCTAGACAAAAAACAAAATGTGTTTACGCTCACCGAGTTTCAGGAAGGACTCTTCGAAGTCCAAGACCCTGCATCTCAAGCGGTTTGTCGTTTTCTTGACCCAAAACCCGGGATGACCACAGTTGATGCCTGCGCAGGAGAAGGCGGTAAAACATTACATATAGCAAGTCTCATGAACAACAAAGGAGTAGTCATAGCTCTTGATACCGAACCATGGAAACTATCTGAACTGAAACGCAGGGCAAAACGCGCAGGACTCAACAACATTGAGACCAGACCAATAACTTCCTCCAAAGTATACAAACGACTCAACAATCGCTGCGACCGACTGCTCCTTGATGTCCCCTGCTCAGGCCTTGGAGTACTACGCAGAAAACCACAGATCCGCTGGAACCTTCAACCTGATTCATTGAAACGATTGCATAGTTTACAAGCTACACTGCTGGAACGATATACACCCATCCTGAAACCAAAAGGACGCATGGTGTATGCCAGCTGCAGCATTCTTCCCTCAGAAGGAGAACAACAAATAAAGCAGTTTCTCACAAACCACATAGAACAATATCGACTCCTTGAAGAAAAACGATTTTCGCCGTCAACTGATGGATTTGACGGGTTTTATATGGCGTTACTAGAAAGAATATCATAACACTGACCGATGAATGCAAACAGAAAAAAAACAAGATGTTTTATTGGGATTTTCATACCTATGCTTTATAAACATCACCATCCGAATATTTTAAATCCTTTTCTTTGATACACAGCCCCAAAGAAATAAAGGTGAAAAAAATATGACGAAACGTGTATACAACTTTTATGCAGGCCCCGCAACATTACCACTTCCGGTTTTACAGAAAGCACAAGAAGAACTCCTTGATTTCAAAGGAACAGGAATGTCTGTTCTTGAAATCTCCCATCGATCAAAAGAATACGGTGAAACACACACGCAAGCATCACAACTATTACGAGAATTAATGGGGATTCCGTCCGACTACAAAATCCTCTGGTTGCAAGGCGGTGCATCCACCCAGTTTTTTATGGTCCCCTTAAACCTTCAGGTGAAAGGAAAACCGATGGAATACGTACAAACAGGAGCATGGTCAAACAAAGCAATCAAAGAAGCAAAACTCTACGGTGACGTAAAAATCGCTGCTACTTCAGAAGACAAAAAATATTCATACATCCCTAAAGGCGTAAAATTCAGCGAAAATGCTGCCTATGCCCACATCACAGGAAATGAAACAATAGGAGGAATCGAATGGCATGAAACACCAAAAACCCCAAATGGTGTTCCTCTTGTCTGCGACATGTCCTCCAATTTCATGGATAAAGTCGTTGATGTAAAAAAATTTGGTGTGATCTATGCTGGAGCACAGAAAAACCTAGGGCCCGCTGGAGTCACTATTGCAATCATACGCGAAGATCTTTTAACAAGAGTGCCGGAGAACACACCAACGATGCTTAAATGGAAGATTCATGCTGATAAAGACTCATTGTATAACACCTGTCCGTCATTTGCGATCTACATCTGCAAACTCGTGCTTGACCATCTGAAAAGTCTAGGTGGGATTGCTGCAATCGAAAAAACCAACCATAAAAAAGCAAAAATCATCTATGACATCATTGACAAATCAAGTGGGTTTTATCGCGGCGTCGCATCCCCTGAATCCCGATCACTCATGAACCTTACCTTTAACCTTTCAACACCAGAACTTGAAGAAAAATGTGTCGCAGAAGCAAAAAAACGCAGTCTAATCGGACTTAAAGGACACCGAGACGTTGGCGGCATGCGTGCATCGCTCTACAATGCGATGAGCCTAGAAGGAACACAAAAACTTGCCGAGTTTCTCACAGAGTTTCAGGAGCAAAACGAAAAAACATCGACGATCGTTTCAAAACAACTCTAATATAGTTACAATAGAAACATCGTTAGGAATACTTTCGGCGACCCCCATCTTACATATATAAACAAACAACAACATACAATGAATTAATTTGACGTAAGATACTGGGGGATAATGCCAGCCCCGTCATACGCTGGCATTTCTGCCACATTTATTTTTTAAAATTCATCAAGTTTTTTGGTTTTTTGAATATTCATAAGATTTCGGGCGGTCTGCCAGGAACGTCTGACGTGTGGAGGGAGATCTCCATATGTTTCAACCCATTTTTTCAGGAATTTTTGTGTCATTGGATCTGATGGGTACCCGCTACCCAGAGGAATATCTAATTTTTTTTCCAGCTCAAGAGCAATTATTCGTACCTGCTCATCTCGTATTGTTTTTGCAAGAATTGATGCCGCACTTACCACAGGGTAGATTTCATCTGCTTTATGTTTTGAGATGATTGTTGGTTTGAACGAAAGTTTGGATAAAATATCTTTTCCAAAACGAGCCTCATTTACATCAGCAGCATCGACATAACAGATATCTGGTTTGAGCTTCTCAATAATTTTACTGAAAATATGTACTTCAAGTTCGTTGAGCGTCATCACCTTTCGCAACTCATCGATATCCGCTGCAGGGATACTGATGAACTCGTATTTTTCTACGATTTTTTTGATGTATTTTGCATAAAGTTCGCGCCGTTTAGGCGTTAGTTTTTTAGAATCCCGAACACCTATTTTGATTAGTTCAGAATCGTCTATGATGTTCACGCCAGCAACAACAAGTGGACCAAAAATTGGACCACGTCCCGCTTCATCCGCGCCGCAGATCATACAAACTTGTGTAACAGTCTGGAGTAAAAAGAGATTACGTATATCAGGAACAGATAGTCAGGTTTTTATCAGAGAACTCTATTTCAGCCTTTCATATGCCGCCGTAGCTTAGCCCGGTTGAGCGGCTGATTCGTAATCAGCAGGTCGAGGGTCCAAATCCCTTCGGCGGCTTCCGACATAAAGTATATATTACTATCACAATATTCTACTTTTGATTAGTATGGGCACCCATAATCCAAAAAGGAAACTAGAAACAGCCTTTAACAACATAATACACCTGAAAACAACACCGAACAATAAGAACGAAATCAAAGAATTCATCGAGTTTCTAGCAGCACAAGGGGTAAAAGAACTACGACAAGTCAAATACATCTATGCACTTGGGAACATAGCACTCTGGTTGAAAAAAGATTTCTTGGTTGTTTCTAAGAAGGATATAGAGAAACTATGCAGCGACCTAGAAAAAGGAAAATACACAGCTTGGACGAAACACGATTACCGTGTGGCCATCAAAAAATTCTACACCTGGTTACGAAATAAAAATAATGATGATATGGACGAATGGACGACACCAAAGGAAGTCAAATGGATTAAGGTACGTTCACCATCAGGCAGCAAGAAACTTCCTTCTGATTTGTTAACACCGGAAGACATACAATTATTGGTAGAGTCCTGTAGAAATCTACGAGAAAAAAGTTTGATTTTGTCAGTATACGAAACAGGTGGAAGAATAGGAGAAATTTTAAATTTGAAAATAAGGGATTTTAATCCAGATGATTTTGGTGCAATGTTAAATCTGAATGGTAAAACAGGATATCGAAAAATCAGAATCGTTGGTTCTGCACCCGCCATAAGCCAATGGCTTGCACTTGAACACCCTAAACGCGACGATAAGGAAGCATTTTTATTTTGCAATATACAGAACACGGGGGAGGGGGAAGCACTCTCATACGACGCAGCTGATAAACTATTAAAAAAAATTGGTGCCAGAGCAGCTAAAAAAGGATTCAATAAAAAAGTACATTTTCATCTATTTAGACATAGCAGATTATCTGAACTCAGTGAATACATGAACGATGCGCCATTAAGGGCGTTTGCGGGGTGGCGTTCAGGGAGTAATATGTCAGCGGTTTATACGCATATTGCAGACACGAATAAAATAATATTGGAAATGAATGGGTTGTTGGAAAAAAAGAAAGGAGAGACGGGGGGATTTAGAGAAATAGTATGTCCTCGATGCAATACCAAGAATTCCCACGGTGATAAATATTGTTCTCAATGTAGTTTAGGATTAGACGCGAGAGATATTATGGAATACACAAATATCAAAAAAGAAGCGCTGAAACAACTCGACAACCAAATTAATGTCGAAGCAATCATTAAGATGGTGATGGAAAGATTAGAAAACCCAGGAGAGAAAAAATAAATTTAATCAGCTTCAATAAAAAAAGCTATTCCTTCTTTATCTTTTGTTTTCTTGTATTTCAAAGCGGCAACGAGCCCTATTTTATCTTCGATATCGCATAACCATTGAGCCATCGCTGTTTTTTCTTTCATAGAACATTCATCTAAAAAATCTAGTCCAAACACTGAACCAGTGATGTTTATATCAGACAATATCGGAACATCTAAACCTTTTTTATCCGCAACATCATCAAGTAATTCAGATATATTTTCGATGGATGAAATAGACCATGCATCTATCTTTTGTTTGATGATGTATTTCCAAATTTCTTCGTGAAATTTTTTTGAGAGAGTATATTTTGTTTTTTTTTCATCTATTGTTTTAGTCAAAAGTTTTGATTTCACCAGTTTAGATAAAAAATTTGTTAGATTATTTCTATCAGTAATACAATCCTTTACCAGGATATTATTTTTATAGAGAGCATCTAATTTTTTTCCAAAAAAAGTTTTCATTTTTTTTTCATTGATAATGTTATCGTGATTTGGAGCGAGCGCATACCTAAAATGATGTTGTTTCAGACCATTTTCCCGTCCCTGGAACTCATATGTCAGTGCAAGGATGCTGCGATACCAATCTTTTTTAAGATAGTCTTCAAAGTCCATATCTTGTCCGTCTCTGCAAACTAAAACACATGAATGTATTGGCAATATTTAAATACTAGCTAGGAGATGCACATTAACATGGCTCGAAAAATTGGCGGAAAAAAAATGCATGGTCTATTCATCCGTCTAGAACAAGAACAAATGGAACAGCTTAGAACTCTTAGTAGAGAAACCAGAACACCCTGTGCGTGTCATCTGCGAATTGCAGTAATCCGTTACCTCGGAGAGAAAAAATGACGGCAGTTGAAAAATATCAAGAGAAATTTTGTAAGAGGTGCAGCAAAAAAGCACATTGTTCATCGAATGGCATTGAAATTGTCTCGTGTGCTCTTACGAAGCTTGCTCAACTAGAGACGCAAAAAAGTTAAATTAAAAAGGTGAAGATATATGAGAAATGGAAATGAAACTTTTGGAACAACTTTTACTTTTGGGGTTGTTGTACGCGGTGAGCTCGCAGAGATAAACAAACTTATTGATTTTTTAAAACAAAACAATCTCGTTGTCGCATATCAAGAAATCGGTCAACATAAAATGTGGATTAAAACTGGAGGCGACAGCGATGACCGGAAATACTGAACATACTAAAAAACTAAAACTAATAGAAGGACAGATAAAAAAAAGAGAAGATGACGAAGCGGAACAACTCACCCAACAGGACATGCACGAAATTGACAAAAAAATTGACGAAAAGGAGCAATTCACCGAATATCTAGACAAAATCATGGACACAAACGAAGACTGGCAGAAGTTTAAAATAATTCCAGCATTAAGCGGCATTATCAAAGTTGATGGCGAAGAGACCTTCTATCATACGGTGTTTGCTCAGAAACAAGGCCATTATACACCTATTGTCTTAACGAGCCAGGGGCGTCTATATTCCGTGTGTAACAATGCGTCCATCCTCGTTTCATCATCCCAGGACCCTAACGACACGAAATACAAAGACGAAGAAGGAAATCCTATTTATAACGAAGTTAAGGATGTACCTTTAGAAG
Source organism: Methanobacteriota archaeon (assembly GCA_026394495.1). GTDB lineage: Archaea > Thermoplasmatota > E2 > DHVEG-1 > DHVEG-1 > CAIYYQ01. The sequence goes on from JAPKYE010000025.1 coordinate 12,765, forward strand.
AACGGTACCAATATTTTAAAATTGGCGCGGTCACCTACAAATACATACAACCTATTTTTTGGAATGATGACCACAGCATACATATGGTTGATAATACAGCCATTCATGATGTCATCAACAAAAAAGAATACACAAAACAAATATTTAATGACAACAAAAAAATCATACAGGATTATTTCTACCATCCAAACGAATACGAATATGATGTTCTCTGCACAGCGGATATAATATCATACATCAAAGATGTTCTTGGAAATGTCTTCTATCTATGCCTGTACGGTGGCCCGTCAACGGGAAAATCTGTGGTGATATGTCTTCTCTCATTTCTTCAATACCATGGTTATTTTACTGGCAAGGGAACGATACCAAGCAGTTGTCGGCTTCTCCATTTCTATGGTATCAGTCTCAATCAAGATGAGTTCGAGAAGATGCGTCAAGATGAAAAAACCGTGTTGGTGAACATCTTCAATAATGGGTTCAATTCTTATGGCAGATATACGCTCTCAAATATGGGAGTTAAAGACATCACAAAGCAAGCCCTTGGTTTGAAGACGTTCGGGATGAAATCATTTACTTGCAATGACCTAGGAGGTTTTGATACATCATTCATAGATAGATTATACACAATTTTATCAGTAAAGACAAACAAGAAACTAAAAAACATCTATCGACTTTCATCAGATGAACTCAAACGATTTCAGGATATGCGAGACAAACTTTTTGTTTACTGTCTTTTTCATTGGAAACAAATACAAGATGATATAGAGACCACGCGGGACACTCTTGAAGCAAAAGATATCTTCGGAAGAGAGACCGATAAAAACAGCATAATCCTTGGAATAATAAAACATTTCATGGGTGAAGATTACGCCAAGAAAGTTCAAGCATACATTGCAGTAAAAGCGCCGGTGTCACAGCTTGAACATGTTAAAACCATGGAATATGTTCTTCTGGATACCATCATTAAAAAATGCGATGCGAACAAACCAGCAGCGTTTATTGATGTCTCAAATGAAGAGCTTTATCAAAAACTTCTAAAGGAGCTTGATTGCCAGGAGGGAGACCAATATGCGCCAACGAATACCAAACCTCGTAAGATTCTTGATTCTCTTGGGTTGACAAGTAGAAAAGAAAATTTAGGCATGGAGCACGGTGGAAAACGTACTTACCACATTAACACTCTTGAGCTCATCAACACATTGAAGAGCAATAATTATAAGGAATTATTACCGAGTACGTCCTGGCAAGAAAGCCTCACCACGCTCACCCCCCTCACCACGCTCACCAAAACTGGTGAGGGCGGTGAGGGAAATGAGGGCGGTGAGGATACAAGACTAGAACAAGATAAAAATTCTCATCTTTCAAATAAAAATACTATCGACCAGGCCAACGACACACGAAAACTCCAGGAATTCATATCTGCCAGTAAAAACAAGGTTGTATCTAAAAAAGCTGTCATCTCTTTTATCAAATGTGTTTTGAAGAAATATAATCCAGATGATTATTACTCCCATCTTCTGCAATATGGTATCTTGACTTTCTATTCTGGGAAAGGTGTAATGTTCACAGGAGGAACATGATTCGTTTTCCTCGGTGCGCGCCATCACGCATCCGATGTAAATATTGCGGTTATTCCCCATTGGAAATATGGGCTTTTCATTTCTATAAAACATGGGTGAACACAGGAAAACCAAAATCGTGTTACGAACCTGTTCTTGTATGTAGTGACAAATCAGGTCGCTCTGGTTGTGGTTGCATCTTTGATATTTCTGAATTTGATTTGAAAATAAAGGACTTGGTGAAATGAACGAAAATAAATTGAAATTTGAATACAATAAAAAATCGTATGGTTGGAAGCAAGAGAGAAAAAAATTTCTAGTAAATGATTTGTATCAGGCTGAGCTAGACCAACCAAAGATGTTTATGATGGGTACGACAATAAAAGAAACAGATGAGGGAATACTGGTATCAACCTCCGATACTGAATTGAAATCGGTTTTAGACAAAGCATATTGTAAAAGGATGGGGATAAAAAAAATATGATAGAGGTATATCATGAGTAATAAGCGTCAACACCCATCAACGTACTTCAAGACAGCTCTAGAGATTTATAACGATGAACATAAGAACCAACCTATAAAGACATCAAAGAAGAAAGGGGAAGATAAGTGTTGTATATGGTAAAAATCCCATTGGAATTCCATTGGATTTCCAATAAAATACCCGTGATTTACCCCATGTTAGAGGCATCAAAATCCAAGAAATCCATAGAAATGGCGAGGTAATTCCATGATTTCCATAGAAATCCAAGAAAAAATACGAGAGTTATTCAATAGCGGAAATAGTATCGCAGCTATTGCGCGGACGCTTACGATTGATTACAAGACAATTAAAAAATACCTGGACAAAACCAATGACCTACGTACCTCACCGCCAGTAACACAAACAACAATCAAAGAGAACAGTGTTTTTTGTCCTAAATGCACATCGATGTTGGAATTCAGAGAAAACGAGGATGTGGTCATCTGTCCTACTTGCAGTTTCCGGATTTTGACAGACCCTGAGATGGGCCATTTTGTTTGCAGTCATTGCAAAGAACCGGGTTGTTTGTTTTCTATTCGTTTCTCTTCAAAATGCGTTCCAGGTGTGTATGCTTGTGGTCCTGGTATGCACCGCGTAAAATATGTTCAATCCTGTTGTCCTGCTTGTAATAATCGTTTTTTTGTGCTGCATGATGGTGTGCATGAGACAACAACAACGTGTTTTCGTTGTCTTGAGAAACTTGTTATCGACCCAGTTGGTAGAGCTGTCAGAGTAGGAAGGCTCTGTGGTGTTACATCTTCTGATAACGATTAGCAAAACAATAGGTATCTTAAAGAACTTTGTCAGGAATAATGGGAAGGTGAAATAATGAAAACGAAGAAAGGTTGTGAGAAAATAGAGGCAATTGAAACGGACATTTTAGCATCTGTGTTCACCCCTGAGTTTATGAACATTATTATAAATTGGTACGATGACCCTAGAACCGAACCAGGATTAACAAAATTGGGTAAAGAAATTGATGATGTACTCAGTGGGAATAGCGCATCCATTGCAATAGGTTCTTGTGCGAAGGCTATCCTTATGGTTATTGAAACGACTGGCCCAGAGGAATTTTTGAAAGCAATACAAGAAATTAAGAAAAATGATAAAGATTTCAAAGTAAATGAATTAATGTCGAACTATATAAGATAAGGTGAAATAATGAGAATAGATATCAATAAAAAATTTTTAGATGATTGCAGAAAGAAAGCATTAAAAATATTTGATGAACGTTTGAAAAGTGTATGTAAAGACCTAAATAGCGATGTAATCGAAGACATAGAAGAAAGTGGTTATGATGGTTTTGATGATATTGTAGAAAGCATTGACGAACATCATACTGAAGAATGGGTTGATGAAAATATAGGAATTCTTGAAGGTTACAACGATATTTTAGATAAAGAATTTTGGCAACCAATACGAGAAAAAATATTGAAAATAGATTTTTATTCTTTGTTAAAAAATGATAAGGTGAAATAATGAGCTATCGAAGAAGTGGACGATTGTTAATGACCGGAAAAAAAAGTTGTCCTGTTGTCTGTTCCGGTGGAACTTTGGTCGGATTCTGGCGCTAGTACCTCAGTTTTGATGTAGCTATTCACGACATCATGTGCCATTATCATCTCGTTTGGGTCTATCCAATAGGCGATATCACCAGCAGTAGGAACATCTGTAAATTTTGGATTGTATTTTGATGACACGTCAGCGCTGCGTGAGTCACGTAGCGTTTTTAATTCATCTTTGTGTGTGGTGAGGTAAATGAAATAACTGTTCGATGCATACGAATTTTCGGGTAAGACTTAATTATGTCACAATGACAATAAAAATTAATATAAATAAGCTACACGATAAAATATCTCATAGGTGAAGTGAGTTTGTCGAAAAAATCAAAACAGCGAAGTAAAACATTTTTAAAATCTAAAAATAAGAAACCGGTTTTTATGCCTATTGTGCGTGAACCAAAAAAAGATATGTTGGCCATCGCCGCTGGTGCTGGCCTCGGTGTAGTCCTACCAACTGTTCTGAAGAAATATTATGATGTACCAGTTCCGGTGATTGGACAGTACATACCTGCGCCATGGAACAGAACCAGTGTGTTCATACCGGTTGTTGCAGGTGGTGGAAGTTTAGCCGCATCTTTTTTTGCGCCGAAAGGAACTGTTCAGAGTTTTCTGTTCGTGTTCGGAATAACATCGTTGATAGCTGGTGTCATCTCTGCGCTTCTGCCGTCGGCATCATCTGCGCCACGAGCTGCGATGCCTGTTCGCCGGTCTTTCGCACCTCCAACGGTGCTAAAAGCCGGTTGTGGCTGCAAACAGGGCGCTGTTAATTCGACTTTCCAAGGTTCACCAGTAAAAACATTTCTCAACGGTGTAGAAAGTGTGACTTTTCACTCTGACCAAGTAATTCTTGCATAATCAGTCACAAGTGCCGTAACAACAAAAACAACAACCATCGCTAAGGGCGGTGCGATACTTCACCGTTTGCACCGCCCAAGCATTCCTATTCCAAGATTGAAAGGAAAGAAAGACCTTTTGGGAGAAGACCGTACTCCCTTCTCTCAAATTTTCTTTCTCAGAGGTGTTTAAATGGTCGACGACGAAATTAAAAAATCTGTTTGTGATTTTATATCCTCGAAGAAATTTTTTACTACACGACGGATTTCGCGTGATTTAAATATCCCTGTTCACACCGTGAGTACAATTTTGCGTGTTCTTAATGCAGAGGGAAGAATTGAAGTCTACAATCGACGAACCTGGAAGACCATCAAAGAGCCGCTGATATGACGACGACCAGCCAGATGATGCAAATGTTCATTGACCTGCATTTTATCCACCAGGAAGCGAGAGATATTCTCACGAAACTATCTGAGACTGGCGATATTGTTCCGTTTCTAGCTAGCAAGTCCTATCTGTGGGAAGTTCTAGGCTTTTTGAGCAAGCATCGTCTCGCGCTCGATGACGGTGCGGCCCTCTACACGATGGTCAAAGAACATCTGACACCATAGAGATTACGTGAGTCACGTAGTCACTGATAGTTAACTCACATATATAATTCTAATAAAGAAAACTGGATAAAACCGTGTTAATCGTTGTTCGCTAATAGTATATAAATGTATCATTTTCTGAGATTTCCACCTGATTTCAGCTGTTTTTTAGGTTAGTAAACTATAGTTTTTTACTACATCCCTTCGGCGGCTTTCTTTTATATGGTATAAAACAGGGTAAACAAGCCGCATATTCATTATTTTTATTAATAGAAAATATATTATAGTACAAATATATTTCAGTATTGGAGGTACAAAGTGGAGTTTGTACCAGTCCGTGGTGAACAACAGATGCAGATGCAGGTATCCTGTCCAACATGCACGGCAATAACCGTGATCAAAAAAGGAAAACAAACAACAAAAAACAATGTTATCCAACGGTACCAGTGCACCCTATGCAACACAACCTTTATCTCGAGAGGATTTCCTCATAAAACATACCGTGCACAAGTCATCATCGACGCACTCATTACATATAATCGTGGATACACCCTAAAAGAAACCCAAACCATCATCAACAAAAAATACAAGACACATACGTCCACAAGCACGATACAACGATGGATCCACGAACAATCGGATACCTGCACCTACTCCCGTTTACGCCCCGTTCTTTCCAACACATATAGCCCGGAATCAATCATCGTCTCCAAACATTTCACCTACAACGGACTCGCCTACAATTTTAAATACCATCGCGGCAAAAACGAAATTCTCGGCAGTCTTTTTCCCACTCTTGCCACCTACATACAACGATTTGAAAACGGCTGCCCCTCTTTTTTCTCTGAAATAGAACACCGATGCTCCACCCAAAAACTCCCCATAACGATACAAAAAAAGGAGGATACAAACATTGTCAACAAACTCACAGCACTCGCACTCAGCAGCTCTCATACACCAGCGGCACGACATGCCCACGTTGAAACATTTCTCCTCTTAAATGATCATGCCACCGTTGCCGTCGAAGTCCCAGTCTGGTTCTGGGAAAAACAGCCAGGATTTGGTATCGCAGGACACATCGACATCATCCAGATTCGAGATGGATGCGTATATATTCTCGACTACAAACCAGATGCAGCAAAACAAAATAACCAAACCGTTGCCTCACAACTCTACCTCTATGCCCGAGGTCTTTCATTTCGCACAAACATTCCCCTTGAACAGATGCGATGTGCATATTTTGACGAAAAAACATACCTTGAATTTTCACCAGAAGAAGCAATCGTTTCCTACCCACAAAAGACAACAGGATACAGCAACAAAAATAATGACACAACAGGTATGAAATAAAAAAATATGACGATACACCCCATCTGATGAACCCGAGATGACCGAAAGACTTATTAAGTTATAACGTTATAACATTAAGTATGGTGGAAGTATTTGAAGCAAGACTACGAAAAATAGGAAACTCACTTGGCATTCTTGTTCCTTCTAACATCATCGAAGGACTCGGTTTTCACAAAGGAGATGTCATCCACGTCGCCATTCCGCCATCAGGAACCATAAAAAGAAACGAAATACTTCTAGAATTAACAGGTATTGACAAAAAGAAAACCTCTTTTAAAAGAGAAAAAGAGGATCGATACTGATGTTTTTAGACACATCAATCATCATTGAAATCTTCCGCAACGAAAAACAAACGAAAACATTCCAGGATATTTATAAATATATCAAAGAAGAACCACTTTTTATATCACTTGTCCAGATAGGAGAACTCTCAGATTGGTGCTTGAAAAATCAAATAGACCCAGAAAAACGCATCAACAAACTAAAACAGATTCTAAACGTGATACCACTGAATGAAAAAATATGCTATGATGCTGCTCAAATAAAATATACTATGCGTAAAAAAGGCGTAGAAAAATTTGGTCTTCTTGATGCAATTATCCTTGCAAGCGCACGATCAATCAATCAAAAATTATTAACTATGGACAATGATTTCAGAACACTCCACGATGCAATAGTTTTACGGTTAAGAAAAAAGAGGTTTACTTCGTAAAAAATAATAATTGTTTTTTTTAATAATGAAAACGCCGCTCGTATTTCTTATGAGGTAACCACTCAAGAATAATCGTGAGAATAACAACATCATCTGCTTTTACAGAATATAACAATCTCCAACCTGATGGTAAATCATATTTCCACAAATTATCAATCCCATATTTTTTCACATATTCCACAGGAATGAGTCGTTTCGGGATGAAAATACCACAGGTATATTTCTCTTTGATGTCATCAAAAAACCCGATTGAGCTAAATATAGAGCTGTTTGTCTTCAGTAGTTGTCGTCTTGAGTTTTTCATACGCATTCTTAATATGTTTATCCGCAAAGACAACTTTTACCGTTCGACGATCAGCTGTATTCATGACACCCACAGATCTTTTCGTTTCAGATATTTACGCACACCCGCTGGATCCCAAATCCAGCCAACCTTTCCTCCACCATCAACCGCGATTTTATTAGATTCAAGAAGATAATCAAAGACGACACAAAATGTCTGATACATCATCTTTCTAGGAAGATGCTCCCAGAGTTTACGTTTTTTATATTCCCCTGAATTTTTTTGAACGAATTCCTCAACCATCAAAACCGTATCCAGTTGGGGATAATGTAAAATATCAGTCCTCTGCCGCATACTTGTTATATAATTATATACAACACAGTATTTATAGTTTACGCATACCAGGAGTTAAACAACAGTGAATCGATAAAATTCATCAGAAAGCAACATAGGCTGTAAAAAGTCACAAAAACTGGAAACAAAAAGCAAAACAGTTGGGAAACCAAAAGTGACACCGATGAGAAATGAAAAGCGACACAAACGGGAAATGCTAGGCGACACAGATGGGAAATCAAAAGTGATACAGATGGGAATTTCCCAGGTGACACAGATGGGAAATATCTCTCGGAGAACACAGATTCAACGAAGGCAATTTTAGGTGCTACAGTTGGGAAATGGAAAAGTGATATGGTTGGGAAATGATTTACTCCTGGGAAATACAGGTCAATGAACCCTGCTTTTTACGGGTCAACGAAGGACTTTTCAGGTGACAGAGATGGGAATTAGCGGGTTTTCGAGAGGGAAATGCGAGGTATCGACTTGGGAAATACCAGATTATTGCGGGTTTTCCCTCTGCTTTTGTTTGTTTTATTTGTGTTACTATGTCAAAATGATATTTCCCACGCACACCTATAAATACAAAAACAAACAAAACAAACCATAGAAAACAACTACCAACCAATTGCACTCAAACAAAAACAACTACCAACCCCCCCCTAAAACAAAACAACAAAACAACAAAAAAACAAACAAGAGGCAAGCCCAGAAAACACACCCAAACCTAAGGCTGCGATGGGAACAGCCAAAAGGGAAACGTATTGACATTGAAAAAACAAACCATTTAAAAGGGTAAAAAAACCTTTTAAAAAAAATAACAAAACAAAAAACATAAAAAAAATAGAATAAGATAAACAGCCTAAAAGGCTAGGAGAGAATGGGTAAACATGAAAGCAAACCAAAAAATTATAGAGGCAGATGACCACGCAGTATCAGCAGTCATAGGTGTAATCCTTATGGTTGCCATTACTGTAGCAATCGCAGCAACCGTATATGTCTACGTCAGTGGAATGATCGGCGGAACAAAACAAACAACACCTAATGTAGCTTGCACAACAGATCCAACTGCAAATAAAATAACTGTTGCTACCGCAGATGCAGCTATAAAATGGAAGGATATAGTAATTACAACTGATAACGGGACTTTCGGTACTGGTGCTAGTGCCGCCTCTGTGAATTGGACAATTTATACTGGTGGTGGTATAAATGCTCAAACAAGTAACATAGCGATAACCGATGCTGCGATAGATGTTTCAGCAGGAGATTATATTTACCTCAACTGGGGAACTCATACCGGTAATGTCAAAGTAACATTAGCATATACCCCTACAAACTCATTACTCGGTTCGTGGACAGTTAACGTCTAAGCACAATCTATCTTTTTTTTCTTTTATTTTTATATTTTTTTTCTCTTTCAAACAATACCCAGCAGATACACTTGCAACTTCATCGAAAATTAATGGAGGAGGTAAGATAAATATGAAAGTTGACAGAAATATAAAACAAAACGAACACGCTGTTTCAGCAGTCATCGGCGTCACACTCATGGTCGCAGTCACCATCGCAATGGGAGCTGTTGCCTATGCTTATTTTACAGGGATGATCGGTGGTAATCAAAAAGTAGCGACACCAGCTATTGCGTTTACAAAATCCGATTCAGAACATACAATCACCGTCTCAACAGCAGACATAGGCGTTAATTGGGAAGATGTCAACATAACTTTTACCAACGGGATAAGCGCAGATTTTCTTGAGAAAACCGGTCCCCTTAGCGCAGGAAATACAATAAATCTTGATACGGACCAATCTCTTACCGGAGAAGTAACTGTTGCATTTCGACATGTTCCTTCGAATTCACAGCTTGGAACGTACATATTCCAAAACGTCTCGTAATAGCATAGTTATTAAATCATAAATTTTCTTACTATTTTTGGTTAGTTCACTGGGTACACGTTAAAAGACGTAACATAACCAGCTCTCTTTTCATTTAAACGTACCAGCGGTCTTGGCGATTCCTCGTTTACGGAAGCAACCAATATATTATATCATATTTGATATCATTCAAGATAGAAGCAGTACTATCTACTGGATAAATAAACCTGTTTTTTTTGGAACCACCGCCTCTAAGAACCTCTGATTTCAGCCCAGGATTCATACAAAAGAATCACCCCACCCTGAAATCACACCCTCAAGTTCATCCTGCTTTCCACCCCAGTGGGATAATCATCGAGGTTTTTGGATAAAGGAAGGATCCCTTTATACGAAGCGTGGCAGCGACCTGTGGTCAGAACCATTTTTTCATCAGTTCTCCTGCTATTTGCTCACGGTATATAGGGAATCCTGAATCATTTTTGTTATTTTATCTCTTTGCGGCTTTACTGCGGCTTGTGCGCCTTTAATGCCCCTTTTGCCCCTTTGAATAGGTATGTCCAATACAAGTCCGAAATATGTCTGATATGTCCGATAAATGTCCGTTAAAATAGTTCATAAATCCGGCCTTTCATTCCTGTGGATAAACATCAAGGTTTTAGGATTAAAGGAAAGGATCCATTTCTGCGAAGCGCGGAAACGACCTGGAAAACAAATCATTCACAGAAGAAACCAAGGATGATGCCGGTGGTTTCAGAGTAAAAAAAATAAAGAAATATGATTATCCTCGATAAGATCAACCACAACTTGCGAAAGCAAAAATATATAAGCTGTTATAGATATATTAAAATGTGGAAAAAATGACAGATAAAAAACTTTTAACATTGATGGGCAAAAAATACGATTCAAAAACAGAACCACTTCTAAGATACGGTGGAGAAATAAACAGCAAAGGAAGAATCGTCCGCGTAATAACAAAAAAAGAATATAACCAGTTAAAATAAAAATGCAGAGCATAGAGGGTAAGAAAAATGAAACAAGAAATACAACACATCGGAGAATGGTTCCTCTGCTCCAGCAAAGATCAAAAAATAATCGCTCATGACGTTGACTTTATGAAGATACACAAACAAAGCCAAAAATACCCAGTCGGCGACGTATTCATAAAACAACAACTACAACAAGGCACTTGTTTTTTCTGAGAAGATAATGCCACGAACAACCCCTCTCTTAAAATTCTCATTTAATTACAGTGATTTCGAATGCAAAATACCCGTGGTACCTGTCCGGTTCATCAGAGAAGATGGAACATCGTCAGCACTCATTTACGCAGTGCTTGATTCCGGTGCTGAAGGAATTGTACTCAGAGAAGACCTCGCGCAATGGCTAAAACTGAAACTTACGCCTAAACAAACACCGGCATTAACTGCAGGTGGACAGAAGCAATGTCTCACTGGAACTGTACCAGTATTTATTCTAGGAAGGGGCGGAAGAGAGATTCGATATGAAAATATCGAAGTAATTGTAATCGAGGGTAACCCTGCAATTCTAATCGGGATTAATCCCATATTTGAAGACTATATAGTTACTATTAATTCTCATGCAAAAAAATTTCTCCTCGATCCAAGAAAATAAAGTATCGCCTTTATCATGATGCCTATACCTTTACTGAACCGTGTCAGCGGTCTGGGTGATTCCTCCGGTTCCGAAGCAACCGGCATATTATATCACAGTTGATATAATCTAAGAGAAAACCCTCATTATCTCTTAGATAAACGATTCCATTTTTTCTGTTGGAACCACTGCCCCTAAAAACCTCTACTTTGCCCTACGATCTGGATTCTTTCCATCATGTCATTTTCTACCATCAAATTGTTTAAATAGATGTATCGTCTTTTAATATTTATATGAAGAACGGGGTAGAAAATATTGAGGCGTTAGAAAAACGATATCCTGAGGAGTGGCTACTAGTGGAAGTAACACATGCAGATACATTAGGGAATCCTAAAAAAGGAAGAATCATCAACCATAGCAAATCTAAGGAAAAAATCATCGAAAAATCAAAAGGAAAAGCCGGTGATATCGCACTATTCTATTCAGGAAAAATTCCGAAGAAAGGCTATGCATTCTGTTTCTAAAAAATAATAGAAAATGTGAATTCATATGGGAAGAATAACTTTCAATCCAGATGACTTTGGAATCGTATTGTTTACAACCATTAGCCATGGTACAGTGAAACGCCGATTGAAGATGGTGTTGGATACCGGTGTTACCTATTGTATGATACCGTGGTATGTTGCGGAAGAGCTTGGATACAAACCTGCGCTCATAAAAGAATCGATTGCGGTACATACCGCGAATGGCCAGATCCATGTTCCGATTCTGTCGGTGGAGTCTATACTGATTCTTGGTAAACACGTAAAAAACTGCGAGGTACTCATCCAGGATTTACCTGAAACCAGTCGGGTGGATGGACTTATTGGATTGAGTTTCTTGAAAGAGTGTAATGTCAAGATTGATTTTCAAAAGGGTGTTCTCCAATTGGAATGAAAGAGAACGATATTTGTTTGCATCTTTTTGCTGAGCGCGACAGCGGCCTGGGAAACGAATCATTTACAGAAGCAACCGGCATATTATATCACATTTGATATCATATAAGATAGAAGCAGTACTATCTACTGGATAAATAACTCTGTTTTTTCTTTCGTCACCCGCCGCACCTCAAGAATCTCTGATTTCATCCCAAGATTCATACAAAAGAAGCACTTATTCTTGGATGACTCACACTTCAAGTTCATCCTGCTTTCCACCCCAGCAGGATAGTCATCTTATTAAGGATTTGAGGTAAAGGAAGAGAATCCCTTGGTGCGAAGCGTGTCAACGGTCCGGGGGGAAGAATCATTCACAGAAGAAACTAAGGATGATACCGGTAGCTTCAGAATAAAGAAACAAAGAATCATTTATTTTTTTGATTCTCTCCATTTATACACAGTATCATGATGATCAAAATAGTAAATTTCAACGACTTTCTATGTATGATCTATCGTAAAAATGAGAACAAAATGCGTATTAATATGGGCTCCATAGAAATTTTGAAGAGGTTTATGTAAATGTTTATAGGAATGTTCAGGATTGTTTCGAATTTCTTGAATCTTCTTGTGAATACTTTCTAATTGTTTCCTGTTCTTTTTTATCAATTTTTTAAAGATCTTATCAACAGATGGCTTAATGTCAAGATCATACATCCAACTTGTACCTCTTTGCAAAGTCATCCACTCGGATGCTTTTCTCTTTTTTTATCTTTTCTATCTTTTTAATAAATTCAGGTTGAAGTTCAGGTTCTCCTTCAAACTCGATATATTTATTGATAATAAATTCAATGGCTTCACTTTTATCCTTTAAGTTATACTTTGCTTTCACAATATTAAGAACTCTATTGATATTTCCGTTTAATTTTACTAATGCTTGAACCATATTAGTTCACCTAATATGATATTAGTTTAACTTATTTATATTCTTTTCTGAACGTGTCAGCGGCCTGGGCGATTCCTCATTTTCAGAAGCAACCAGCATATTATCTTACAGTTGATATAATCTAAGAGAGAAACTTCATTGTCGTCTGGATAAACGATCCTGTTTTTTCTTTTAGAATAACCGGCATCTAAAAACCTCTGTTCCATCCAAAGATTCATACAAAAGAAGCACTTTATTCTGGATGAATCACCCCGTGAAGTTCATCCTGCCTTTCGTCCCAGCGGATAATCATTAAGGTTTTGGGATAAAGAAAGAATCCTTTATGCGCTAAGAGATAAGAATATAATTTTACCTTTTTCTATTTTTTATTTCATGAACAATAAGTTCTTGAAACATGAACAAAAGGTTCATATATTACGAACTTATATCTATTAATCATGTTATCAAAAATATTTTCTTCAAACAAAAGAATCCAAGTCCTTGAACACGTTCTCTATCAAGACACGGCCACCGTTTCCACTGTTGTAAAAGAACTATCTCTCAGTAAAGGATTCGTATCAGAATTCCTCCATCTTCTTTATCAAAACAATATTCTTGAAAAAAATAAAGGATACCACCTCACAAACACCCCTCTAACAAAAGCAATCAAAATTCTTCTTAACGTCAATAAAATAAAGCTCTCTAAAATCAAAAAACCATATATGAAAGGAATTGGACTATATGGGAGCTGGGCTAATGGATCAAATACAATGAAAAGCGATCTGGATCTCTGGATAAAAACAGAAAAATACCCTGACGAAAAAGAACTTGCTTACCTTTCAAAAAACCTACGAGAAATGACCCATTCAGACATACAATTATTGGTTCTTACCCCTCAGAAACTAGAACAAATCAAAAAAGATACACCATTTTATATATCTCTCCGATACAACTCCCTCTTATTATGGGGTGAACCAATTGAATAGCTACAAAGAATGTTTCAAAAGAGGACTCCTACAAAAGGTTCAACCATCAAAAGAAAAAGCAATAGACAGCATACAAAAAGCTGAACAATGGATCAAAGAATCACAAATGACACTGAACGCAGGAGCCTATGATTCATGCATAGCCTCCTCATATCTTGCAATATTTCATTCTGCTCGAGCAATACTATTCAGGGACGGCGTACGAGAAAAAAGCCATTACTGCATCGCACGATATTTAGAGAAATATGTTGAAGATGGTTCATTGGAAGAAGAATGGGTGACATTGCTGGACCGAATGAGAGAAATCCGTCATATGGATCAATACACATTACATTATCATGCAACAGAAGAAGAAGCATCATCGTTTCTAAAGTCCGCAACAAATTTTGTTACTAGAATGACACAACTTCTTGGTTAAATCAGATATCAAAGATAAAATGATGTGACTAATTTGAATAATCTCTGCTGAACGTGGCAGCGGCCTGGCAAACAAAACGCATTGATTTCATAGTAGACATTACCTTAATATTATCTTGTTCGATATCACATCTTCATGATTGACGAAACAACTCTTAATATCATACGACTTATCACTGGCGTAGTAATTCTATCATATGCAGCCTACACCGATATAAAAACCAGAAAAGCAGCAAACATCCTGTGGGTAATCATGGGCGGAATTGGCGTAGGACTTCTTATCATACAAGCAATAACAATAGGATTCGAAAACCTGTATTATCTGCTTTTTATCCCGATAATGATCGGGCTCATCTACGGTTTTTATCAATTTAGACTTATCTTCGGCGGCGCAGACGCAAAAGCACTGATGGCCCTTTCCATCCTTGTCCCCATTTACCCGACAATCTCTCAATTCCCCGTCAGGATATCCGCAGTTCCATCAATTATGCCAGACCTGCCAGCCCCATGGATAATTTTTTCAAACTCAGTCATCATTTTCCTTATCATCCCACTCTCACTCCTACTCTACAACCTGATAAAACGTGACGTTGCCTTTCCCCATAGTTTCCTCGGATACACCATGAGTGTCGCAGACGCAAAACAAACCTTTGTCTGGCCCTTAGAAAAAATTGTTGACGGGAAACGAAAATTTGTGTACATGCCAAAGGATTTTGATACAGACAAAGAACTAGAAGAATTTGAAAAACTAAAAATAGAAAAAATATGGGTGACACCAAAAATACCGTTTATGATCCCACTCCTCCTAGGTTTCATTGAAACGTTTCTCATCGGAGATATACTCATCTCATTCATGAGATTATTTATCTAAAAAGAACCAATCTTTGGTAAAACACATATATCTCTTCTTCTTTACCCCTGGTTTGCACATGACGAAACGAGACTATTACGACATCCTTGGTGTTACGAAAGATGCGAGTAAAGACGAAATCAAAAAAACATATAGAAAACTCGCATTAAAATACCATCCTGATAAAAACCCAGAAAAAGATGCAGCAGAAAAATTCAAAGAAATCTCAGAAGCCTACGCGGTACTAAACGATGATGAAAAACGAGCGATGTACGACCGACATGGACATGCTGGAATTGATCAACGATACAGCACAGAAGATATATTCCGAGGCGCTGATTTCAACGATATCTTCCGCAACATGGGATTTGATTTTGGAGGTGGAGTCGAAGACATATTTGATCAATTCTTCGGAAGACGAAGAAGCGGGTTTGAACAACGATCTCACAGAGCCCGCGGAGCAGATCTGCGCTACGACATAGAAATCAACCTGGAAGACGCATACCGCGGAGTAGAAACCGAAATCAATGTTCCCCGATCAGAAACCTGCGAAACATGCAAAGGAAATGGTGCGAAACCAGGCACAAAACCAAAAACCTGTTCTCATTGCGGCGGTACAGGCCAACAGCATACAACCCAACGCACCGCGTTTGGCATGGTCACCCAAGTATCCACCTGTCAGAAATGCAGAGGACAAGGAAAAACCATTGAAGCATATTGCCCTGATTGCAGAGGACGAGGGATCACCCAAAAAACACGACGCATCGAACTTAAAATACCAAAAGGAATAGATGACGAATCACAACTTCGATTATCAGGGGAAGGAGAAGCAGGAGGAAACGGGGGACCAAATGGAGACCTGTATATCGTTGTTCACATAAGGCGTCACCCAAAATATCAGAGAAAAGGTGTTGATCTCTACACCCGAAAAGAAATCTCATTCCCCGACGCAATACTTGGCTCAAAAATCAACGTAGAAACCTTACAAGGAACCGAAAAACTCACCATCCCTCAGGGAACAGAAACCGGAAACATCATAAAACTCAATGGACAAGGTATGCCACATCTCCAGGGAAGAGGCTATGGAGATTTATATATAGAATTCTTTGTAAAAACACCTAAAAAACTGAGCAGAACCGCACGAATACTCGTTGAGGATCTTGCCAGAGAACTCGAAAAACAAGACGAAAAAGTTTAAATAGAAGTTCTGATACATAACTATACCGACAAAAAAGGGGAGTTAAATATTATGGAACCATTTGACCGAGACGATCAAAACCGAAGAAAAAAAAAATCATCTGATGATTTCTCTGATGATGTTAACGATGGAGAAGATTTTGAAAAGATTTTTGAAAAAATAATTTCAGAAGAAATTAGAAGAGTAGAAGAGATGCTCCGCAGTGGTGGTATGATTGGTATGCCCTTTAAATCCTTTGAACCAGGAAAACCCTTCATCCACGGGTTCAAAATAGATATCAAACAAGATGGAAAACCAGAGATCTCTGAGTTTGGTAATCGGACGGTGAAAAATCAGAATGGAGCACCTGCGATCTCTGAAGAACGAGAACCACTCACTGATATAATCGAAGGCGATAACGATGTTGCAATCACGGTAGAAATTCCTGGTGTCGATAAAGACGACATCGATCTCAACGTCACAGATAATGCTCTTGAAATCAAAGTGGATACACCACAGCGGAAATACCAAAAAACATTGGATCTTCCCTGCGACGTAAAACCAAAAACAACAAAAGCAACCTACAAAAATGGGATCCTTGATGTTGTCATCAACAGAAAAGAAAAGAAAAAAGATGGAACCGGCTACAAAATAAACATCGATTAAAAAACAAACATATACTCTCCTTTGTCTCGGAGATAAAAAAAAAAGACTATCAGCATAGGAGCTTGCTGACCGTGGAATACACAACAACAGGAGAAAAACATTTGTGGTAACACTCACATGCTATGGGGGAGTCAATGAAATCGGTGGAAATAAACTCCTCCTTAATGACAAAGGAACAAAAATCTTCTTAGATTTTGGCATGGGATTCCAACGACGAGGACAATACTTTGAAGAATTCCTGCTCCCCAGATCTGCAAACGGTATCGGTGATTTTCTCGAAATGGGACTGCTTCCAGACATCACAGGAATCTACCGAGAAGACCTCCTAGAACACCTCGGAAGAAAACCTGAGAAACCTGACATTGCTGCAGTGATTCTTTCCCACGCCCATGCAGATCACGCAAACTACATCTCATTTCTTCACAAAGACATCCCGATTTACTGCGGTGAAACCTGCAAGTATATCCTTGATGCAGTCGAAGAACAAAGCCAGCGTGATATCGAAAACGAAGTCATTTCTTATAAAAAACGACCGGTGTACCGAGAAGACTACAAGACACCACCGATAAAACGACGATTTCATCTTTTCAGAACAGGCGATACATTCCACATTGACTCTCTAGAGATAGAACCAATCCACGTGGATCACAGTGTTCCCGGGGCTTACGGGTTTTTGATCCATACATCAGAAGGAACCGTCGTATACACCGGGGATCTTCGGATGCATGGGTTACGATCAGATATGACAACGGATTTTATCGCTGCTGCAAAGGAAACAAAACCCATTGCATTAATCACCGAAGGAACAAGGATAAATACTGAGAAAAAACAAGAATCAGAACAACAAGTGTATCAGCATTCAAAACAAGAAATCTCAACATGCAATGATCTGTCGATAGTTGATTTTAACTTTAAGGACGTTGATCGGTTTACGACATTTTATAAAATTGCACAAGACCTGGGAAAAAAACTGGTAATAAGCTTCAAACATGCATGTTTTCTGGAACGCTACCACAAAGATCAAAAACTCAAGGTACCCAATAGCACCGATGAGCATATCCTGATTTTAAAACCAAAGCGACTTACTGGCACCTATATCGATGAGGATTACACCGAGAAATTCATGAGAGATCGACTCAATTACCCCAACATCATCCATCCAGAAAAAATCAGAAAACATCCTACCGACTACATCATGGTTTTAAATTTTTGGTATTTGACTGCATTAGTCGATCTGAAACCAAAAAATGGGGTGTACATCCACTCATTATCAGAGCCATTCAACGAAGAAATGGAGGTTTCCCATGAACGGATGATGAACTGGCTGAAGCATTTTGATCTGCGTTTTGTACAGTCGCATTGCTCAGGGCATATCTGTGGACCTGACCTCAGAGAACTCCTCTGTGCCATTAAATCAAAAAATGTGTACCCGGTTCATACCGAACACCCAGAATTATTCACTAAACTACCGATACAGGTCACTCTTGTTCAAGAGGGAAAAACGTATATACTCTAAACACGATAAAAAACCAGAGAAAAAAAAATTGGAGGAACTGTTAATGACAGACATCTACGCCCATGAAAAAAAGAAAGAGGAACAAACCTTGATACAGACCGATACAGGGAAACGAAAAAAAGAACAATACATCGAAAACCTAAAAGAAGGAGATGTTGTCAATGATTTGTTCGCAGTGAAAATAAAAAACCCTCCAAGAACCTATAAAAAAGGCACATGGTTTGGGTTTATCGCAAATGATAAAACCGGTGAGATCGGAGTCAAATTCTGGGGTGGAGACAACAAAGATCGCGTGAAACGCCTCTTTGAAAGTTTTTCCGCAGGAGACGTTATTCAATTACGCACAGGGTATGTGGAGGTCTACGAAGATAAACCACAGATATCGATCAACGAAAACACTGGTGGGATCCGCCGCTGCAATCAAAATGAATACGATGTCAGTGATTTCCTCCCATCACTTGAAGAATCCCAGATAAAAGAACTCTATGACTATCTGAGACACGAGATGAAAACGATCACAAATGAACATCTGAAAGAACTCCTTGCCGCATTTTTTGATGACAAACAATTCATCACTGATTTCACACACTCTCCGTCTGCAATGTCACATCATCATAACTACGTAGGAGGAAACCTACAGCATACCGTAGGCGTCATTCGACTCTGCCTAAACATCTGTGAGATGTACCCTGGAATCAACAAAGACCTTGTCGTCACCGGTGCAATACTCCATGATGTCGGCAAACTCAAAGAATACATCTACGGTGCATCAATCGATAAATCCGAGGAGGGAAACTTCATCGGCCATATCGTGATAGGCGATCGAATGATACGGGAGAAAATAGAAGAACTGAAAACCAAAGGAAAACTTTTTCCAAAAGAACTTGAAAACCAACTCATTCATCTCATCCTCAGCCATCACGGAAAATACGAATGGGGGTCACCGAAAATGCCCAAAACCATCGAAGCATGTGTCCTTCATCAAGCAGACCTCATGGATTCCCAGGTGAAAAACTACATGCAACATGTTGAAGAAGGCAGAAAAACAACCGACGAAGACTGGATGTTTATCTATGATTCGGATGTAGGAAAAAAACGATTGATGTACCTTGGAGACCAATAAAATTTTCAAAAGGAAATGTGTTGAATATGAAGAAAGAATTAATCGACATCCTGTGTTGTCCGACATGTAAAAATAATCTGACCTTACAAACAGAAAAAGAGGAAAACGGAGAGATCCTCACTGGAAAATTCACTTGCAAAAAATGTAAGGTGAGTTATCCTATAGAAGATGGAATACCCGATCTACTCCCCAGAACATAACCTACGTATATTCATCCCAGCTCTTCACTTTTAATTCCTCAGGCTTGGTTCGGTACAACGCCTCGACAAGCCGCTTCGCAAGCTGCAGATTCGTAATCAACGGAACGTTACAATCCACGGCTTTGCGCCGAATCAAATAATCATTATCAAGCTCTTCTCGCTCAATATTTTTTGGAATATTAATCACCAAATCAATTTTCCGGTCAGCAAGATAACTCAAGGTGTTTGGTTCTTTCTCATCCAACGGCCAATACAAAACCTCTGCTGACATCCCATGTGTTTTCAGAAAATCCGCAGTTCCTTTTGTTGCAAAAAAGGAAAATCCCATTGTTTCCAACATTTTCGTACTTTCGAGAAACTCCATCTTGCTTTCAAGAGGCCCTGTCGAAAGCAAAATATTTTTCTTCGGTAACACAAACCCGACAGACAGAAGACTTTTGAGAAACGCCTCATTGAAATCATCACCAAGACACGCAACCTCACCAGTCGACGTCATCTCCACACCAAGAATCGGATCTGAACCCTTCAAACGCGTAAAAGAAAACTGCGATGCCTTCACCCCGACATAATCAAGATCAAACGAAGAACGATCAATAGGCGGGACTCTTTTATCCATCATAACCTTTGTTGCAGCATCCACAAAATTTATTTTATACACCTTAGAGACAAACGGAAAACTCCGCGATGCACGCAGATTACACTCAATCACCTTCACATCATTATCCTTTGCAATAAACTGAATGTTAAAGGGACCAGTAATTCTCAACGATTTAGCGATCTTCCGCGTGATATTCTTAATCCGGCGCATCGTCTCAAGATACGTACGCTGCGGTGGAAGGACAATCGTCGCATCACCAGAATGAACACCAGCATTTTCCACATGTTCAGAGATTGCATAACAATACAGATTTCCTTTCTGAGCAACCGCATCAATCTCAATTTCTTTTGCATTCGTAATAAACTTGCTAATAACCACGGGGCGCTCCTTCCCAACATCTGATGCCTTTTTCAGATAGGTACGAAGCTCCTGTTTACTAAGCGCAATGCTCATCGCTGCACCAGAAAGCACATAACTCGGCCGGACAAGCACAGGATAACCGACTTTTTCCGCAAAAACCTCTGCTTCATCCATGCTACGTAACTCGTTCCACAGCGGCTGATCAACATCAAGAGTATCTAGTAACTGGGAAAACTTATGACGATCCTCTGCACAATCAATATCCGCAGGAGAAGTCCCAAGAATCTTGATACCAGCCTCATGTAGCGGTATTGCTAGATTATTTGGGATCTGCCCACCCATCGATATGATAACCCCGAGAGGATGTTCCTTTTCATAAATATCACACACCCGCTCAAATCAATCAAACTCTACAGAAGAACCGATGCGATAAGCGCCACCACCCAACACAACAACCTGATTTTTATCTTTAAACACAATATCATCATTACACGCATTATACGTAAGATACAGATAATTTGTTTTCGCAGGATATTCAGCTGCCAATGTATCAATCTGTTTCACAAACGGGATGACACCAAGTTTTTTCCTCCGCACCCTCACATCTTTTGCAGTACTCTTAACAAGCAACGCAATCTGCTGATCAGAGAAACCTTTTTGCTTGACCTCTTTTAATACCGCAGCAGGGAGCGTACTCAGAGAATACCGTTGAAGAACTTTTTCAAGTGTTACGATATTTTGTATTTTTGCAATAAACCATGGATCAACCTTTGAAAGTTTCGTGATCGTCTCTATGGAATATCCTCGTCGCAGGGCTTCCATGATTGCAAACAGGCGTTTATCAGTTGGTTCTTTTAACTCCTTCTCCAAATCAGAAAAAACACAATCAGAACATGCAAGACCCGGTAATCCTACATCAAGCATCCGCACTGCTTTTTGAAGCGCCTCCTCAAAACTTCGACCAATCGCCATCACTTCCCCAACGGATTTCATCTCAGAACCAATCGTCTGACTAACCCGTCGGAATTTTTGCAGATCCCAGCGAGGATATTTTACCACAACATAATCCAAAGCCGGCTCAAAACACGCAGACGTCTCACCAGTAATCATATTTTGAATCTCAGTAAGACTGTATCCAAGGACAAGCTTCGCAGCAATAAACGCAAGCGGGTACCCTGTCGCTTTGGATGCCAACGCGGAACTCCGACTCAACCGAGCATTCACCTCAATGATACGATAATCCTCAGATTTCGGATCCAAAGCAAACTGGATATTACACTCACCAATAATACCCAGATGACGAATCACTTTTATCGCAAGGGAACGAAGCATAAAATTCTCAGAAGACATCAGCGTCTGCACAGGAGCGGTTACAATGCTTTCACCCGTGTGAATCCCCATCGGATCCACATTCTCCATAGAACAGACAACGATACAATTATCATAGCGATCCCGGACGACCTCATATTCCAGTTCTTTCCATCCTCCAAGATACTCCTCAATCAGTATCTGTTTGGTAAACGAAAACGCTTTTTTCGCAAGGTCCTGTAATTGCTTCTCAGTATAGGCCACACCAGATCCAAGTCCACCGAGCGCATATGCAATCCGACACATCACCGGATATCCAATTCGTTTTGCTACACATATTGCATCTTCAACAGTTGACACCGCTTTACTCGGAGGAACATTTAGATGAATCTCCTGTATTTTTTTCACAAAACGATCTCGGTCTTCTGTGTTTTTTATCACCTCAACCGAAGTCCCAAGCACCTTTACATGATACTTCTCAAACACACCACACTCAAACAACTCCACGCCGACATTCAATGCTGTCTGACCCCCGAATGAAAGAAGAACACCATCAGGTTTTTCTTTTTTGATTACCTTCTCAACAAACCCCGACTCAATAGGTAGAAAATACACCTTATCCGCAAGATAATCAGAGGTCTGAATCGTTGCGATATTAGGGTTGATAAGAACTGTTTTTATTCCTTCTTCTTTTAACGCTTTAATCGCCTGACTCCCCGAATAATCAAACTCCCCTGCTTGTCCAATGCGGATCGCACCTGATCCTAAGATGAGGACTTTTTTTATTTTCATGTTCTGCATAGTCATTATCTCATCGCCCGAATAAACAAATCAAACAAAAACTCAGTATCATCTGGCCCAGGGGATGCCTCGGGATGAAACTGCGTCCCAAAAAATGGTTTAGAGATATGAATAATCCCCTCATTGGTATCATCATTGTTGTTTACAAACCATTCCCGCCAATCCTCAGGCAACGTCTCCTTATCCACCGCATATCCATGATTCTGTGAGGTGATATAACATCGTTTTGTGCCCACCTCCACACATGGCTGGTTATGGCTTCGATGACCATATTTCAACTTATATGTCCGTGCGCCGGCAGCAAGTCCAAGAATCTGCGACCCAAGACAAATCCCAAGAATAGGAATATTTTTCGATAATGCACGCTGAACAAACGTGATTGTATCCTTACATTTTTTAGGATCGCCAGGACCATTTGAAAGGACGATACCATCTGCGTTCTCGTTGAGAAAATTATAATTCCAGGGAACACGCAGAACCGTAAAATCACGATGAAGAAACGCACGGATAATATTATTTTTCGTCCCGCAATCAACAAGAACAACGCGTTTTTTTCCTCCCTCATACAATATTGGTCTTTTGATACTGACCTCCGCAACCAAGTTTCGTTTATTGGGATCGTCAAAGGAAACATTGTCTTTCCCATAGACAATTTTTCCAAGCATCGTCCCACTTTTTCGGAGTGTTTTTGTTAATTCTCTCGTATCAACACCACTGATCCCGGGGATCTTCTGTTCCTTAAGCCATGTAGACAACGATTTTTTCGCATTCCAATGAGAATACACCTCAGAATAATCAGCGACGACCAATCCTTGCACATGAATCTTTTCAGACTCAAAATATTTCAACAACCCATCAGAGCGTTCATCACCAGGGACACCGTAATTCCCAATCAACGGATAGGTCATCACCAGGATCTGACCCTGATATGAAGGATCAGTTAAGCTTTCAGGATATCCAATCATACCGGTATTGAACACGACCTCACCAGCGACAGAAGTGTTAGCACCAAAAGAATATCCATCAAAAATAGAACCATCCTTAAGAACAAGTTTTGCGGGTTGCCTTTTCAACTCCATCGTGATATTTCGACCTCCCCGACGATGCAGGTTTTTTGTACGTATCACGTTGGGGGATATAATTCTTCATTTATATTTTGAATCGAATCATCCTGAGGTTTTGAGAAACTGGCTAATATCTTGGACAAGATGATGAGACTCCTGCATATCATTCATATATTTATGGAACCGCGGCGCACGCTTATCAAGAATAACTGCGACACCACGATCAGTCTCATCACGAATCAATCGCCCAATCGACTGTAACAATTTTCGTGCAGCAGGCGCCTCCATCGTATACTCCCAGCCTTTCCCAAACTTCAAATCATAATACCGCTGCAACCCACGCTGCCGGGCAGTCGGTTTCGGATACGGAATCCCCACAATCACCGCTATCTCAAGCTCCTCCGCTGGAAAATCAGTCCCTTCACTAATCCGTCCACCCATCACAGAAAACAACGCAGCACCATCCTCACTTCCGCAGGATTTAAAATCAGTGACTAACCCCATCAACTCTGATTGCGACATCCCCTGCTCCTCAATATACAGACACCGTGTGATATCCGCAAAATATCCTTTATCCCTAAACAACGACAACGTGTTATAACTAGGAAAAAACACCATCGTATTCCTTGGAAACGTATTACAAATATCAGAGATATGCTGCCACAACCGCGAAAAAATAGTTTTATCATTCGCGATATCCTCATACCGCGTTGTGACATCACGAAGGAAAAAAACCCTCCTGTTTTCCAACGAGAACGGAGAAGGATAACACACAAGAGACGTCTCTTTTGAAAGACCAAGAGAATCACGATATTCCTCCAAAGGCTTTAACGTCCCAGACATATGAATAGACGCATGAAACTCATTGATGATCGACGCACCAATCGACGGATCAACACAATACCCTTCGATACGCGGGTTTTTCCCCTGAGATTCATCAACCACAAGTTTGATGTACTGATCCATCTCAACATTCATCCAAAACTCCAAAAAAATCCCTAGTTTATGAAGATAAGAACGAGGGAGTTTTCCATCTTTTTGTTTATACTCCTGAATTTTCTCACCATACGCAATAAGGTCACTGATGATATCGCGCAACGTTTTACTTGTAATATGAAAACGAGAGAGAATCTCTGATTCAAATTCATGCGACGGAATAAACGCATCGTTATAATCCTGCGTGATTTTTTTCCGAAGACCATTCTCAAGAATACCATAGACATACGTATCACGAAGGATATTTACTATCTCCGCGAGATGCTTACAAAACTCCGATATGATAACTCGACCGTCTGCAAGCGAAGGATCACCAAATTTCTCAGATTCAGACATACAACCAGTCAACATCCACGTACTTAATTCCGCAGAGAAAAGTTGCCTGAGATACTCAGGAAGATTATGCGCCTCATCAACAATCAAAATTATCTCATCATCGGAGATCGCCAGCCAATCCAACAGTTTTATTCGAATGGATTTATCAAACACATACACATAAGGAACAATAACAATCATTGCATCATGAACAAGAAGTTTATTCACCTCATACGGGCAGATTTCATTTTGATTGCAATGCTTAGCGAACTCCTCCGCAGTGGGAAGATTATTTTTTGTCCATTCAACAATCGTTTCAACCTGTTCTTTCTTATTCACAAAATGCCTATAAAAGGGGCATCCTTTGTTTTTTGTGGACTGTGTCTGTTTCTTTTGATACGAACAAAACCTGGAGAGTTCTTCAGATGTTCCATTGATGATTTCAGAATCATGTTCTGCAAGCAGACACATATTTGCTCGGCCTTGCATCCCTACCCCGAAGACTCGTTTATCATTGGTTTTCTTTCGGATCGCGCGTAACTCAAGGATAACCTGTTGCTGCTGAGCATTTGTTCGGGTGGTATACACGATTCTTTTCTGATGCTCTAACGCATACTTGAGTGTTGACGAAAGAACACAGACTGTTTTACCAGAGCCTGTCCCGGATTCAAACACAAAATGTTTTTTCTCATAGAGTACAGCCGTGATATCCTGCATGATTTCTCGTTGACTTTTCCGAGGTGTGTACGGAAAAACCTCCACCATAAAACAGCGAATACACCATTACATACATAGAGTTGTTGATACCCAAAAGAGAGAAGGGATGAAATTTTATAGGATGAATTTGTTTCTATGAAGAATATGCGAACGACACCATTTACGAGCATACAAGAATTACTCGCAAACAAAATCCCTGCAGATCTCATAGAGTATCTTCCTTTGAGGTGGGAGAAAATCGGCGACGTCCTCCTCATCAAACTACCAAGTGACCTTTTGAGATTCCGTGAGATCATCAGTGAAATCTATACGCAAGTTCTTCACTGCAAAACCGTGCTTCTTGACAAAGGAAATATCATGGGTGTATACCGTGAGCCCAATGTTGAATGGATCTACGGATCTAAAGAAATTGAGACGGTACATGTGGAAAATGGTATACGATATAAACTAGATCCACAAAAAATAATGTTTTCCTCAGGAAACATGGATGAACGAATAAGGATGGGACTGATTTCAAACAAAAAAGAAACAATCGTTGATCTGTTTGCAGGAATAGGATACTTTACCCTTCCTTTAGCAGTATACAGTAAACCAAAGAAGATCTACGCCTGCGAAATAAACAAAATAGCGTATGATTATCTTTGTCAAAACATCGTTCTCAATGATGTCACTGAAAACGTAGAACCGTGTTTTGGAGATAATCGAGAGATTGCACCAGAGAATGTCGCAGATCGTGTTCTTTTGGGATATTTAAGAGGCACCTTTGAATTTCTCCCAACCGCATTGAACTGTTTAAAAAACAATATAGGCATGATTCATTACCATGAAGTCTGTCCTACTAAAGTACTCCCAGACCAACCATTGCAGAAAATACGAGACGCTGCAAAAGAATATGACCGAACCATCAAATTATTGTCGTATCGACCTGTGAAATCGTATGCTCCCGGGATAACCCATGCGGTACTAGATGTGGAGATTATAAAACCATGAAAAAAATGATTCCTTTGATTGTGTATCATGCAAATGAAGACGACCCGAAGAAATGCAGCGCAAAGAAATTAGAAAGATTCGGCTATGTGAAACTTGAGAGAAACTTACGTCGAATACCAAAGCAGTCGATTGTGTTAAACCCGTTTGCTGAACAGAGTCTTTCTCCAGAGGATACGCAGATTGCAAAGACAAACGGGCTTGTCGCAGTTGATTGTTCATGGAAAACAGCAGAAATATGTTTTACAACATTGGAAACACATTGTGTCTCACGAGCGTTGCCGTTTGTTATTGCAGTAAACCCCGTGAATTATGGAAAACCGTTTCAGCTGTCGACGCTTGAAGCGTTTGCTGCGGCGCTCTACATTTTAGGAGAGGTGGATCATGCAAAGAATATCCTTCAGATCTATAAATGGGGACCACATTTTCTTGAGTTGAATCGATTGCCTCTTGAGGATTATCGTAAAGCAAAGAATAGTACTGAAATCATTTCTATCATGAAAGAATATATACCTTGATATATCTAAAAGAATATATGATAACACCGAACAGATTTACAGTATCTTTAAGTAATGAAACACAATGTCAGAATCCAACAAAATAAAACGAATTTACTAGGAGAGAAAAAACAATGAAAACAGATCTTGAAACATTCTTCAAACCAAAAAGCGTCGCAGTCGTCGGAGCGTCAAAAAACCCGACAAAAATCGGACACGCTGCGCTAAAAAACATCCTCATCTCCGATTATGAGTGCAAACTCTACCCCGTCAATCCAAATGAAGACGAAATCCTCGGACTGAAATGCTACAAAAAAATTACTGATATCCCAGGTTCCCTTGATCTAGTTTTGATTTCAATTCCGGCCCCACTCGTAAACCCAATCGTCGAAGACTGCGTCAAAAAAAATGTGAAATGGGCGATCATCATCTCCTCAGGATTCAGCGAAATCGGAAACCATGAACAAGAAGAACAAATCAAAAAAATAATCGAAGGGACAAACCTACGAATCCTTGGACCCAACACCATGGGTTACAAAAACGCATCTGATAACCTTGATGTATCATTCGTATTCGGCATGCCACGAAAAGGAAACGTCGCTGTCGTCAGCCAAAGCGGTGCTCTTGGAATGGGTATGATTTATCTTGCTAACAACGAGTTTGTTGGACTCTCAAAAATCATTGGTGTCGGCAACAAAATGGACATTGATGACCATGACCTCATCAACTACTTTAGCACCGATCAAGACACCAAAGTCATCGGATTATATGTCGAAGGAATCCGCAATGGACGCGCATTCATGGACAGCATAAAAAAATGTAAAAAACCAGTCCTCATCGTAAAATCTGGGCAAAGCGCAGCCGGGGCACGCGCAACCGCATCCCATACTGGATCAATGGCAGGAAGCGACCAAATCTACGGTGCCGCCATAAAACAGGCAGGAGGAATACGCTGCCGAGACATCGTCGAACTCTTCGATATGGCACGAGCGCTCGCAGGCCAACCCGCAGCACAAGGCAACCGCATCGGGATCATCACCAATGGCGGAGGACTTGGAATCATGCTTACCGATGCCTGCGAAGCAAACGGTCTCACTATCCCGAAACTATCACCAAATACGTATAAAAAAATGGAGAAAATACTCCCACCAGTCATAAAACCAAACAACCCAGTAGACCTTGTCGCAGACGCAGGATTCTTCCGATATTGGTCCGCTACCCGCATCCTGCTTGAAGATCCAAACATAGACGGAATCATTGTGGCATCAGTCCATGCAGGATACGCACGACCACAAGAATACACAGGCGCTATCTTGAAAATGGTCCATCAACAAAAACTACATCACGAATACAAAAAACCAATCCTAGGCTGTTGGGTCGGCGGAAAAGAATTTGAAGACCTTGTCTTAGACCTCAAAGCTGTCGGTGTACCAATTTATCCCTCATCATGGAGATGCGCAAGAGCAATGTTTTCTCTTTATCAAGATGGAGAACGACTAAAACACGAAAAACAACGATCTTAATCAATCCACTGCACACCAAGCGTTCTCTCCCAATTAGGAGTATGACCTTTCCATTTATCCGCTGTATATTTCGACAGACAGTTTTTACACAAACCAATCATCGTGAAATAACATGACGTACATGTTGGTGCTCCACAGCGAACACAAGTGAACTTCGCAAGGTTTTTTTCACACACATGACATTTCCCGGTTGGTTCGGTTTTCAGAGGTTCTACGGGCTTCTGCTCAGACTGAGGAAAAGGTGCTTCCAACTGTGTCTCATTTATCCACTCTTTAAGCTCCTCATTCATCGCAGGAGCTTCAACAGTTGATTTCATTTGCACATCATGAGTCTTTTTCTTTTTTCTTTTTACGATATCCCTTCACCATTTATCCACAATAAGAAGTCATTAATCAGCTATAAAACTTTTCGCTCATGCACGATGACGAATTTTCCGATACATCCAATTTGCAGAAAAATGAAAAAAAGGGGTTACAACAACCAAAACAAGAATATGCCAAACTGATAAATTACCGAAGAACCAGTTACCCTCAGAAGGATTCAAAAGTTGTACAAGGACACTACAAAAAAGACACAACAGAAGAGCGCCTACGATGAAATCAAGCTGATCAAACACAAACCAATCATCTCCTCGTTCTATACCGATCCTTCGTTTGAAAAAACTCTCAATGATGTCGCCAAGCAGTGCACCAAAACACAGCGAAAAAATAAATACAAACATCAATGGGAACCCTTTGAAATCAGAAAGACCAAGGAACGCATATTCACTAGCATTAATGTACTTGGCAGCGACCACCAAACCAAATCCTGATGTCATCCCCAGAAACGTACCCGCAAACAGACCACGCCAGGTTTTCCCATCACCTAAAATTCTACGACCGTCCTTCCAGGTTTTCCCAAAATCAATAGGTTTTCCTCCACCAACAATCACCGCACTGGCATTTGCCACGTATGCTGGGATAATGATCCACAATGCCTGAAGGATTATCTCATAACTCATTAACGAACAGAATACAACAGTACCTTAAAAGAATTGTTAAATAAATTGAGTGTTTTACTGTTAACTTCGAGTGAGTTTCAGACCAGTGTACAAAAATTTGTTTGAGCGTTTCACCAACGCCTTTAACGCTGTGTTTGACAGCCCAAATTGCTCAGAAACCGAATTTCCAAATTTCCCGTCATCTCCAACAAACTCATAGATTTTATCCTCTATTTTTTCAAACTCTGCAGTCTCAAGTGAAGAAACGCTGAAAATATCGCTGATTTCGTTTACAGGACAAGAAATATTGATGTTGAACAATGAATAAAATGAACGGTACATTTTCTGTGGTTTCCCATCGATGCCTTCTTCAGGCGTCGTCCATTTTGTTTCAGCTAGTTTCATCCGATCAAAAAGATCAAGTGCTTTCTCCCCTTTTTTCCCGTATTTTTTCATTATCGAACTTACGGGAGTCCATTCTTTTGAAATTTCTAAAAAGACATCCTTTTTTACACTATCATCAAACGCTCGAATGATTGTCACTAAATCTGTGGAATCATTAATTACCTTCGTTCTCATCATATACCATCAACTTTTTATAGTAACAATAACACCAACGGCATCTCTCCTATATATACTTTTTGTATTTTAAATAAATTATAATAAAAATATCATAAAAAATTAAAATGGACTCGTCGGGATTTGAACCCGAGGCCTCTCCCATGCCAAGGGAGCGATCTACCGCTGATCTACGAGCCCAATACTATCTAGTATAGAGCCACCGAAAACCAGTACCTGCAAATAAAACTTATGGACAAAAAACATTTTAAGAGAAGACAACGATGCAACCTTCCACGTATGAAGAAAAAAGAACTCGAAATGCGCCTCCAACAAGTCCCCCGAATAGATCAACCCAATCCGCATCTCGAACAATATATGACACCAGCAACCATCGCATCAGACATTATTTATACTGCATATCAACTCAACGACATAGAAAATAAAACAATACTAGACCTCGGCTGCGGCACAGGAATCTTTGCGATAGGGGCCTGTCTTGCTGGAGCAAAAAACGTGATTGGAATTGATATCGACACCACAAGCATCCAAACAGCAAAAACATACGCACAACAACAAAACCTCGACATCGAATTTTTGGTTAAAGACATCAACGATGTCGACACATCCTGCGATACGGTCCTTATGAATCCTCCATTCGGCGCACAAAAAAGCAACCTACAAGCAGACAGAAAATTCCTGGAAAAAGCATTCCAAATCAGCCAAGTGATTTACTCAATTCACCTAAAAAAAACCATCCCATTCATCGAGAAACTTGTCACTGCACTACATGGGAATATCACCCATCAAAAAGATTATGATTTCCCGATAAAATGGATGTTTTCGTTTCATACCAAACAAACTGTATCATACGAAGTCACCCTCATACGAATAGCAACAAAACATCCACCATAAAATTTTGAACAACAAAACAAAAATGACCAAAAGTATAAGAACATTCAAAAGGTATCTTCAGCCAAAAAATATAGAGTGTGATTTTTATGGCACATGCACAACATCAACATCAACGAGTTGGCGTATTTGTTGACGTACAAAACATGTACTACTCTGCAAAAAACCTCTACAGCAGCAAAGTCAACTTCAAAATCATTTTAAAAGATGCAGTCGCAGGACGAAGACTCATCAGAGCGATTGCCTATGTCATCAAGGCAGATGTAAAAGATGAAAATATGTTCTACGATGCCCTTGAAGAAATCGGTTTCGAAGTACAAACAAAAGATCTGCAGATTTTCTATGGCGGTGCAAAGAAAGGAGACTGGGATGTCGGCATCGCTATGGATGTTATGAGACTCGCACCGAAACTTGATACCGTGGTATTAGTCAGTGGCGACGGTGATTTCTCCGATCTTCTCGAACATGCGCAGAGTCTTGGATGTAGAACCGAGGTCATGGCGTTTGGGAAAACAACATCTCACAAACTCCTCGAAGTCGCAGATTTTGTTACCGATCTTGATCAAAACAATAGAAAATATCTGCTTGAGAAAAAACAAAAAGAGAAAAAAGAGGACGGTTTTAAAAAACAACAGAACATTGTGCAAAGGTAAAAAACATAGCAACTATGGTATCTTGCAGTTATCCGAAAATATAATAACATGGTACTTTATCTGGCTTTCCTCAGAATAAAAAGAAAAAAGGGAAACGTGATTAACGTGGCACGACAAAAAACAAAGAAATTCAGGGGATCTAGAACACACGGCAGAGGAATAAAAGGTGGACGTGGCGCAGGGTTACGCGGTGGCAGAGGAAACGCTGGTCTTCATAAACACAAGTTCATGTATATGTTGAAATATATGCCTGATCACTTTGGGGTCCATGGGTTTAAACGACCGCAAGGTATGACTAAAGTAATAACCGCAATCAACGTAGGTCAACTCGAAGAGATATTCCCGGGGAAAAAAGATATTGATCTTACTAAAGAAGGAATCGATAAACTCCTTGGTGGCGGTGCAATTCATCATCTGATTCATGTCAACGTGAAAACAGCGACGGAGAAAGCAATAGAGAAAGTCCAGGAAAAAGGCGGCAAAGTAAACGTTGAAGAACAAGAAAAAAAAGAAACTCCTAAAAAGAGTAAATAGATAGGTTTTACGTATGGCTGATGAAAAGAAAAGTCGTCTTTATGTGTTAAATCCGCTCATTGAACGATGGCCAGCGGTCACCAAACCAGAAGGACATGTCAATTTTCGTAGTAAAATCTTGTGGACTGCAGTCTGTCTTATTTTGTATTTTATTCTCACGAACATCATGATCTACGGATTACAAAGTCAGATCGTTGATTTGTTTGCTGGGTATCGATTCATCATGGCTGGTGCCTCAGGATCCATTATGCACCTGGGTATTGGGCCTATTGTTACCGCATCGATTATTCTTCAGTTGTTCGTCGGAGCAAAAATCATAAAACTTGATCTTAAGAAAAAAGAAGATAAAGCTATCTACCAGGGAACACAGAAGATTCTTGTCATCGTCATGATTCTTGTAGAAGCGATTCCTCAGATTTTTGGGTATTTAGAACCAAACCCAGCGCTTATAAGTAATGTAGGATCGGGCATGGCGGATTTAATTATTATTGTACAATTGTTCATCGGCGCATT
This sequence comes from Methanobacteriota archaeon, assembly GCA_026394495.1. Classification (GTDB taxonomy): domain Archaea; phylum Thermoplasmatota; class E2; order DHVEG-1; family DHVEG-1; genus CAIYYQ01. The sequence continues at coordinate 46,087 of JAPKYE010000025.1, forward strand.
CCTTGTTTTCCTCATGGATGAACTGATATCCAAATGGGGGATTGGCTCAGGGATTTCTCTGTTCATTGCAGCAGGGGTATCTGAAGCTATTTTCACAGGACTGTTCAACTGGCTTCCAACAAGTGGTAAAGAATATAGTCTCAGCACACCTCCGGCAGGGGTTGTCCCAGGAACGTACTATCTTGCATCGAATATGAGTCTTGGAGAAATCGTCGATGGCGGCTTTGAAGTCATGTTTGTCGGCCATGGCGGGTATCCTAATGCGATCCTGCCGCTCATTGGAACGATTCTGATATTCTTCATAGTCGTATATACAGAGTCTGCACGTATTGAACTACCACTCACCCATAGTAACGTTCGAGGGGCTCGTGGCAGATATCCAATCAGGTTGATTTATTGTTCAAACATCCCGGTTATCCTTATGTCTGCGCTTCTCGCAAACATCAACATGTTTGCCATGTTGTTTTATACAAATCCTGCTCTCAATAAAATTCCTTTAATTGGTGGACAATGGTGGATTGGACATTATGATACGTCAATTAGTACGCAGCCGCTTGCTGGTGGTGCGTGGTATCTTCAAAGTCAAAACGGGGTGCAGACATGGCTGATGCCGATCATCCAAGGAGGCAGCGGTGGCCATGAACCTTGGCAATTTGCGATTAAGATTATTTTGTATATCAGCATTATGATTATTGGATCGGTCCTGTTTGCAAAGTTCTGGATTGAGACCACTGATATGGGTGCTACAGCTGTTGCACGTCAGATTCAAAGCTCAGGTATGCAGATCCCTGGTTTCAGACGAGACCCCCGTGTTTTAGGTCTTGTTCTTGAACGATACATACCGGTTGTGACCGTGATTGGTGGTGCATCAGTAGGTGCTCTTGCATCTTTTGCTGATGCGATTGGTACCATCGGAAATGCAAGCGGTACTGGTGTTCTACTTACTGTCGGTATTATGATTCAACTGTATGAACAAATTGCTAAAGAGCAGGCGATGGAAATGCATCCAGTGCTCAGAGGATTCTTCGGTTCTGATTAGAGGTGAAACATAATGGGTGTAGGAGTGATTGTTGTTACCGGTATTCCAGGGGTTGGAAAAACTACCGTGATGAAACGGGCTGCAGAAGGTATGGATATTGAATTTGTTACCTTCGGAACTGTAATGAGCGATATCGCGATTAAAACCAATCTTGTGAAAGACCGGGATGAGATGCGTAAACTATCCTTAGAACAACAAAGGACTCTGCAGATTAAGACCGCGGAAAAAGTCGGCAAAATGAAAAACGTCATCGTCGACACCCACTGCACTGTTAAGACACCAAAAGGATATATGCCTGGACTTCCCGAGTGGGTGCTAAAGAAACTGAATCCGACTGCGATCGTGATTGTAGAAGCTGACCCAAAAGAGATTTTCAACCGACGAGCAAAAGATGCTACACGAAATCGAGACCCCGACACCGTTGAGAAAATCGCAGAACACCAAATGATGAACCGCGCAGCAGCAATGGCATATGCGACACTCACAGGAGCAACCGTTAAAATCGTATTCAACCATGATAACGCACTTGACGAAGCAGTGAAAGAAGCATCACCGGTGTTGCAATGAAAAAAACGATGGACAATAACGCAGCACAAGGCAGCTCCATGTTTCTTTTCCTTATGCTGTTCATGGTTCTGATATTATTTGTAATGCCCACACTTGGACCAATTCTAGGCGTCTATTTTGGGTATGCCTTCGAACCACTCATCGGATTTAACGGACAATACCCCATCCTTACGCTGCTTCTCGCAGGATTCATCGTCGTCTTATTTTCCTCACTACTCACAAACTTTTTCACCAAATGGAAAAAAATGGGTGAAACACAAGAAATGGCAAAAGCATTTCAGAAGGAACTAGCAGAGGCACGAAAAAGTGGGAATACAAATCGGATAAGTAAACTAATGAAGATGCAACCGGAAATCATGCAAAGACAGATGGAAGGATCAGGTGGCATGATGAAACCCATGCTTTTTCTCGTCGTCTTCATCTTCCCAATCTTCATGTGGCTACGATTATTCCTCGGCAGTCTTCCACACTATTATTTTACTGTTCCCTGGGCATCAAATGTATCCTTGTTCAACAGTCAAATCCTTTTCCAAACATGGCTATGGCTCTACCTTGTTTTCACCTTTGTTTTAGGACAGATCATCAGACAAGCACTGAAATGGGTCAGCTGGTCTGACTGGTGGATCAACACAAAAAAGAGATTGATACCATCGCGCTCGTAGGAAAAATATGGTAACAATTACGATCAGTGGGTTACCCGGCAGTGGAAAAACAACGGTCGCAAAACTTTTGGAAGAGAAACTAAAAATAAAATACGTGTACTCCGGGGATTTGTTTCGAACTATGGCAAAGCAACACCATATGTCCCTTGAGGAGTTCGGGAAGTTCTGTGAAAACAATCAAGAAATCGACAAGGAACTTGACACCAATCAACTAAAAATCATTCGCAAAGGAAATGTGATCGTTGAAGGAAGACTCGCAGGATGGCTCGCATATCAAAACAAGGTCCCTGCGTTAAAGATTCTTATCGCTGCAGATCAAGATACACGGGTAAGACGAATCATGAAACGCGAAGAAGGCAATATTGCACAAAGAAAACAGGAGATGCTCACCCGGGAGAAAAGCGAAGCAAAACGATATAAAACCTATTATAAGATCGATATAACCGATACCTCGATTTATGATCTTGTGATTGACTCAGCACAGAAGACTCCTGCGGAAATCGTAGATATTATCATTGAAAAACTTAGGAAGTAAACACTTTTTATAGGACATGCCTTATTCTGAGAAGACTCTATGACAGAAAGAACCCATCGTTTACCATCTGATAAAGAACGGAAACGACTCATCAAAGTACATGTTGCAACCAATCCGCATTACGGGAAAAAACCAGAGGAACGCACTATTCCAGAATTGCTTTCCAATGGGATGATCAACCTAGATAAACCATCTGGACCGACGTCCCATCAGGTTGTCGCCTGGGTAAGAGACGCCCTAGAAATAGAGAAAACAGGACACGGAGGGACTCTAGATCCTCATGTTACCGGTATTCTTCCAGTTGCACTCGGAAATGCATCCCGGGCGTTACAAGTACTATTGACTGCTGGAAAAGAGTATGTCGGAGTCATGCATCTTCACAAACCAGTAGAAAAAGAAAGAATCCATGAGGCTTGTCTGCGTTTCGTCGGTGATGTATATCAGGTTCCACCCTTACGCTCTGCAGTGAAACGCGTCAGGCGAAAACGACAGATATATTATTTAGACATCATAGAAATCAAGGATCGAGATGTACTCTTTCGTGTGGGCTGCGAAGCAGGAACCTACATCCGGACACTGTGTGTAGATATCGGCAGAACACTGAAAACCGGTGCGCATATGGCTGATCTTCGACGAACAAGAATCGGAAGATTAAACGAAAAAGACTCAATGACACTTCAAGATGTACGAGATGCATATATTTTCTGGAAAGAAGACAAGGATGAATCAGAAATTCGCACAACGATTTTTCCAATGGAGAATCTGCTAACACACATCCCAAAGATCGTGATTCGTGATTCCGCGGTCGATGCACTTTGCCATGGAGCAAGTCTAGCGCTCCCCGGAGTCGTTGAGGCAGATACCGACATAAAAAAAGATGATATGGTTGCTGTCCTTACGTTAAAAGGAGAAGGTGTTGTGTTAGCGCGGGCAACAATGCCCACAGAACATATCCTAGAAAAAGATACAGGGATCTGTGCGACTCTTGAACGGGTATTGATGAATAAAGGCACCTATCCATCCATCTGGAAAAAATCTTAATAGGGAATACTGTTTTCTGATTGTATTTTTTGCCGAGGTGGCTCAGTCCGGCTACGGCGCGAGTCTGGAAAGCTCGTGGGGACCTCTCCGCGGGAGTTCAAATCTCCCCCTCGGCGTAAATTATTCTTTGAAAAAAAATATCGTATGATTTCGCATAAAAAAAATCGCAATTCTTATCTATAAATTACGAAGAAGTAGAGTTTCTTTTCACCTGAATGAACTCAATGTTATCTGTTGCTTTCACAATCTCGGTGTTCATTAGCTCATTGAGCACATGTTCTACGTATTTTATTCTCAGGAGTAACTTTTGTTTCTCTTCATCAGTCATCCTTGCTTTTATGTCAAATTTCCATTTACCATCAGATAGATCAATGATCCTTAGAGCGATTTCCGACGTCATATGATATACTCCCTCATTATTAATATAAAAATATATCGTGTCAAAATGACAAAATGAACAACGACCAACCAAAAACGTTACCTAACTTATTTTCCAGGTGAACAAAAGAAGACCTAAAACCATTAACAGAAAACCAACACCATAAATTAGCAAGGTCTTGGGTGTCGTATGCCTCCACATAGGCACACTCTGATTAATAATAAAATTCGCACTCACCACAAAAACACCAACAATCGATACAATCGGCACATATGCAATAACAAGTTTCGACAATTCATAGATAAGAGGAGTAAAAAGACCTAAGATCACCGCGGCAGCAAGATAAATAACCACAGCCTGCTCCTTCGATCGATATTTACCAGCACTTTTAAACCCAGTCGGGGTAACCTTATATATCAACGTAGAAACAAACGTAATAATAATCCCGGTTAACATCAATCGACTTTGCTCAACGAAGACATCAAACATAGTATGAGTTCTCTTTATTGAATAATATCATATACAATGAAAAAGAATAATACATCAATAACATTTCATTCATTTAGCCTTCGTTCCATCAGATCCGCTAACAATTTCTTTGTCCCATATGTCAGAGGCTTATTTCCAACAAATCTTTTAAACTGGTCAACCCGATTCATCGATTGATAAAAACGAAGGATATCATCTAACGTCCCTTGCAAATCCGTTAAATAAGCACCAAGATCAAATAATTTATCATCATCCATATCAATCGCTTCATCAGAATAATATGATATTATCAACGTACAAAGACGTTTACATTCTGTAAGCCAATCCATCAAATTATTTTCTAATTTTATATAATATTCTGCGTCACCAACCAACCATTTTTCTATCATTTGCATTTCAAGAGGGGACATATCCTCGTTTTTTCTCAACTTGTTTATACACCGTTCAACAGGTTCTTTAAAATTCTCATGAATAGTCTTCTGTAGATCGTTACGAAGGACCGTTAAAGGCTTCATTGAGCTTTCAATTGCACTTTTATCAAAACCAGTCAAACTATCATCAATTTTCGTTATCAGCACCAATATTTTATCAGAAAGATTTTCACCCATATAATTCACAATCCACTCCTAATCCATCAATATCTTAATAAATATAACGCGCAAAAAAAGAAGAAGCCCGCGAAAACCAAACAAGTGTTTTCAGCGGATACCACTACATTTTCTCGTCAGTCATCTCATGAGAAACATGTTTCTTATCAACTGGAATCGGGGTAATACCTGCCATTTTCTCAGTTAACACATTCACAATCGAAGAATTCGGATCAATCACGAATTTCGTATTATTCTCAAGAGAAAATTGTATAGTTTCAAGTTTTTTATAAAGCTGTGCCTCATTTCTGAAAAACTTCTGGATTGCTGTATTAATCTTCTCTATTTTTGCTGCATCTGCGTCCGCAACCTTAATAATCGCTTGCGCATGCCCCTCAGCCTCTAAAATTGCCGCTTGTTTCATCCCCTCAGCTTTTTTAATTTCTGATCTACGCATCCCATCGGCCTGTGTCTCAGCTGCTGTCGCAAAATCTATCGCGGCCTGTTTCTCATTTTCTGCTTTAACAACCTTGTTCATAGTCTCTTGAACATCTTTTGGCGGATCAATCTCTTTTAGCTCAGTACGAACAACATCGATACCCCATGTTTTTGTCTCCTGACTTAAGGTCTGCATGAGTTCCTGATTAATCCGATCTCGTTCACTATTCGCCTCATTCAACGAAAGCGTACCAATAATGTTTCTTAAAGTAGTTCTGGCAAGATTCACAATCTGATATTCATAGTTAAACACATTATACTGCGATGATTTAACAGATTCTTCATCTATTTTTACCTTGAAATACACCTGCGCATCAACCCGCGCATTTAACTTATCTTTTGTGATGATTTCCTGAGGTTCAGCATTGATCATTTTTTCGGTAATATTGACTTTAACGATTCGGTCCACGATCGGGATGACCCAACAAAACCCAGGCCCCGAAAAACGACGATATTTTCCGAGTCGCTCAACTAATGCACGCTGCGTAGGACGAACTATCCGTATACCTATCAAGAAATACCAGACGACGACAACGATTAAAAATACTATGACTGCCATCCAAAATAGATCCATTTTTTTTCACCTCTCCATCGTTGGCAACTAAGTTGCAAACACAACAGATAATACGCTCTTCTTTATAAAACTATATCCTCAAGGAGAAAAACAAGAGACAATATCCTGAAAAAAAGGATAGTACTGTGCATATGCATATTGCTATCCACCAGGATGTGCAGATGCATACTGAAAAACAACAAAAGCAATATTTAATACACACTTACTTATGTACGCGATTGTACTATGAATCCGATAGTCATCCAGTCAAGCCTTTTCCTAGGCATCATTCCTGCGCTTCTTCTTCTTTATCTTAGTATTAAAGGCTACGAAGGACTCTACAAAGAAAAAAATATTTTTCTCTCATTTATTGGAGGGATTATAGCAGGAGTAATCGCAATTTTGATAGAATGGATAACAGTATCGGTTGGAGTACTATTCATCATATTATTTCCCATCTTAGAACAACTATTAAAAACTATGATCCTAAACATCGGCAGATTACAAAACAAAAAAGAAACCGTCATTTATGGACTTTGCCTAGGTTTAGGATTTGGATCAATCTTCACCCCGTTTTCTTTAATTACATCTAATATCATTATATTAGATATCTTCGGAATTTCTCTCATTGTAATCGGATCAATAGGAACCATTCTTTTACAAGCATCAACAGGAATCATTATTGGGTATGGTGTCTATACTCGGAAACTCCGTAAATACATCCCCATTGCAATTCTTATTTACATACCTGTGACTGCGATAACATGGATAACAATCCTTTATCGTATTGATTATCTCTACCTTTCATTAGTCTTTTATGGGTTTGTTATCTACGGGTACCTTCTGAAAAATTTACTCCCACGTATTCTACCTCAACAACAGAGACGAAAAAGACTTCGATTACTCCAACAAAAATAAAAAATAATTACGACTTAAAACCAAAGAGTGTGAAAAACAATGGATACAACAAATAATCTATCTGAAAATCAATCTATGCAACCCAAGCAATCTACAGATGTAGATCCCTATGTACCATTAGTGCAAAAAACATCCAGGCCATTGATTGCTGGTGTTCTTTTACTTCTCTCAGGTTTACTTGGTATATTAAACGGAATTAACTATCTTACATTAGATCAATCAACAATAGATTCAATTATGATATATATGCAATCAATGAATTTACCAATGACAATCACTGAAGAAACCCTGCGACAAATTTATACACTGTGCGGAACAACATTTATAATTTTATCAATATTCACAATACTCGGCGGTGTTGTATCAATAAAACGAAAACTCTGGGGTCTTGCTCTTACAGGAAGCATCCTAGGATTATTCACCATTGGTTATCCTCCATTCAGCTCTACTATTCTTGCATTTATCGCACTCATCATCTTGATACTCGCAAGAAAAGAATTTCAATCCGCAAATTCAGACACGGGTAGAATCAATACTTAAAAACCCATAGCAACAAACCAATCGCAACAGAACAAACAAAAAGAGCAACAAGAAGAACATCACGATTTTTTATAAGAAACTGCTCTGCCGGTGGATGACCATTATAATAGCTCCAGGCATCCGTTGGAACGTTATCAGGTTCCCGGGGCACAGGATTTGACAGCGCATACGATGCGATAACACCCCAAACCATAAGAGGAAAAATCAAGTTCCAAATGAGTTTTTTCTTTTCACACATACATTCAACCTACCACCAGAGTTGAGAACGAAGAAACATAGATCGCCATAGGAAATTGATCATAATTCAAGATACTGCTCTTTTGGTTCGCCCCCAAACATCGGGGATGTGATCGCCCAGGAAGTACGAATAAACAAATGAGCAAAAAGAGCAATTAAAATTATCGCACGTAACCATGTAGGGAACACGTTTTCAGGTAACGGCCAGAAAAAAAGTATTACGCCAAGTACTCCAATGACCGTAGCAGAAATAACGGAACTAAATAAAATTTTGTTCTGAGACGCATCCATCCACTTTTTGGAATGCATTTACGGTTTTTAATCTTTGCGGACAATGTGACTCCCACACATAAACGTGAAAAATATCACTGCCAATTCAACGAAAACAGATGACAATATGGGAAAAATTTAACCCATGACAACATATAAAGATTCATTACGGAGAAATCACCATGAACATGGAAATTCGTTTTCCAGGCGGAAAAAAAGTAGAAGCAACCTACAAGGGATATACAACCCTCACTGACCAACCAACTCATGCAGGAGGCAACGGATCTGCCCTTGAGCCATTCTCCTTGTTTCTTGTCTCCATTGGCACCTGCACCGGGTTTTATGTGTTAAGCTTCTGTCAAAAACACGACATCCCCACAAAAGACATCAGTCTTGTGTTAACAACAGAACAAAACGATGAAACCCATCTTATCACAAACATAACCATTGATATCAAGGTACCAAAAGAATTCCCAGAACAATACAAAAATGCGGTAATCAAAGCAGCAGAATCCTGCGCAGTAAAAAAACAACTGGATCATCCGCCGCAGTTCACAATACATGTTATATAGAAATAGAAAAACAACACAGGGTTTATGTACGTCGTTTCTATTTGCCAACTCAGGGAGAAACATATGACGGTTACACTCGTTATCGGCACCCAATGGGGAGATGAAGGCAAAGGAAAGGTTGTCGACTACTTTTCAAAACATGCAGACTACGTAGTACGTTTTCAAGGCGGCAACAATGCGGGTCATACAATAAAAGTCGGTGAAGAAATCTACAAACTCCATGTGACCCCCTCAGGCGTTATTCAAGGAAAAATAGGTGTAATCGGAAACGGCGTCGTCATCGACCCAGAAAGCCTTCTCAAAGAAATAGAGGACCTTACAAAACGGGGAATCAAACCCAAACTTTTGATTAGCGACCGCGCCCATATCATCATGCCCTATCATAAAATCCTTGACGGCGCAGAGGAACAGTATCTTGGCGATAAAAAAATCGGGACAACAAAACGCGGGATTGGACCATGCTACAGCGACAAAGTCGCACGAAACGGCATACGTACCAATGACCTCCTTGACAAAAACACACTTGATGTTCTCCTTGACAGAATCCTACCCATCAAACAAAAAATCATCGATGCATACGGCATAGATATTCACCTTAACAAAAAAGAAATCCTCGAAACCTTTGCTAACTATGGAAACCGACTGAGACAATACATAACAACAACCCATATCGAACTTAATACAGCAATACAAAAAGAAAAAAACATTCTTCTTGAAGGTGCCCAAGGAACCATGCTTGATGTTGATTTTGGAACATATCCTTTTACGACATCATCACATACGATCGCAGGAGGCTCAACAATAGGTATTGGTATCGGACCTAAACACATCAATGAGATTATCGGCATCGTCAAAGCATATACAACACGAGTCGGACAAGGACCGCTCCCAACCGAGCTTCTTGACAAAACAGGAACATACCTCCAACAGAAAGGCCATGAGTTCGGGACAACAACCAACAGACCGCGACGATGCGGCTGGCTAGATCTTATCGTCGTCAATCATTCTTGCATGATCTCAGGGATAACCAAACTAGCGATCACCAAACTTGATGTCCTAAGTGGCCTCTCAAAAATAAAAATCTGCACACACTATCAATTGGATAAAAAAACAATCGATTATTTCCCCGCAAACATCGATGATGTAGCCAAAATAATTCCCGTTTACAAAGAATTCAAAGGATGGAAAGAGTTTCAATCAGATACAAAACAATTAACCGATCTGCCCAAAGAAGCACAAATCTATCTTTCGTTCATCGAAAAAGAAACAAAGGTCCCCATAGCACTCATCTCCACAGGACCAGGACGCACAGAAACCATCGAAGTCTAAACACGATGAACAACATCTATTGCAGTATGAATCCACCGCAGATACGAGTTACACGCAGCACGAAGCGAACACACATCAGTTGATCCCACCGTAAGCGTAAGTTTTGCACCAGAATATAAAAGATCAACGCTTGTTTTCGCAAGTGTATTATTCACCTCTGGAAAAAGAGAACGGGCGACAAGATCTGCATCATCTGCAGAATCAAACAAAAAAACAAACGTCGCCTGCTTTTTCATACCAACAATGTATGTATCAATGTGTTTTCATTCGTTTCGCAACAGTTGGACGTTCCTTGTAAAATACCTTACTGCCGCAGTATGGACATTGCATCCCGATGTTTTTCACATCGAACTGAACCGCTTTCTTACACAACCCACATTTATACCGCGTCATACCAATCACTTCGTCTCAACAGTCAACGATGGAGCCACAGCTTCACCTTTCAATATTTTATCGATACTCGTTCCTGCCTCAGTCTGAGGAAAATAAGCTCCACCAGCAAACGTAGTCCCACATTTCCTGCATGCCCAGATACTCGTACTAGTCCGTTTCACCGCATGTTGACCACATCGTGGACAGACATGTTTCTGTTTCTGCACACTCTCAATTTCTCGAATACGTGTCCGTGATCGAACACCATATCTGGATTGGAATCGCCCCGCTGTACCAACTTTTTTTGTTCGTTTCGTCATGATACGCCTCTGAATGTTATTTTTTACCTACACTTTTATATAATATTTGTCGAATTTCATTGCCATTATCAATCGATGCTTTTATAGCTTTTTGTATCTCCTCTTTAGTGAAACTGCCGTTTAACCCTTTCTGCATCGCTCTAATATGCCCTTTCTCATCTGTTGCAACGGTAAGTCTGGCACCATGAGACCGGACATCCCCTATACCTTCTGCGATTTCCTCCTCATCAAGAGACGGATCAAAAACAACAACGTTATTAAATTTTACAGATGTACAAGAAATAGGCGGCTCTCTAAGCGGCAGCGGATAATCCGTCGGATGCTGCTGTAAGTAATCATTGATAGATGGACAGGTGTCCTTTAATTTCTCAAACAAAGGTTTAAAACGATCCATAGGGACTTTTGTGCTAAACAATGCTGCCAACGCCGCAAGACTCGCGGTATCAAACAAATTACCATCATAGTCAAGAATATGAATATCGATGAAAACCATCCATACTTTCTCATCAGGAACAACACAGAGTTTATCAACATCGATGATTTGAGATTCGCGGATACCACGATCAACAACTCGTGCAAGCTCAATCGCTCTACCCCCAGGTGGACCAGCCTCAAAATCAGGGGAAGCAAGCGGCACAAGCTCCGCACTAGTCGTCATCACACCAGAATTTGGCGAATCAGAATACGGCTCACCAATATCCATCTTGATACCTGCGAGCACCTGAGTGTTACCTATGCGCACCCGAGCAGATCCTTCAGCTTTGGAGACCACATGGGTTTCAATTTCAATCTTCCGATATTCATCAAACCGCCGACCATCAATGCGTTTTCCTTGCTCAGCAAGCTTACCCAGATAATCACTTTTAATAGAAGGAATTACGGTCATTCTGACTCCTCCGGCTGTACATCTTGTACAACTTCTTCTGGTTGTACAACCGATTCATATTTCTCAAGTAACGCTTTCTTCTGCATCTCTGAAACAACAAGACATCCATGATGCGCAAGCTCAAACGCCTTGTTGAACTCATCCATCGTCAAATGCCCATCCATCTGAAGAAGTATCACTTCGTTAATTCGCGGTGCAAGACCAAGAGGCAGATCCGCATCACCAAAGTTATCCTCTTTTTGACCCAGATCAAGAACAACATGCCCATCTATTTTACCCGCGGCACACGCAACAGGGATATCAATCATAGGGATCCCAGCATCTGCAAGCGCAACACCAGCAGCAGTAAGACCAGCACACCTGGTCCCTGCCTCAGCATCAAGGACTTCGATGTTCACATTGATCATCGTCCGTGGAAACTGTTCAATAAGAATAACACGCTCCAAAGCCTCAGAGATCACCTTTGATATCTCAACACTACGCCGATCCGGACCAGGTCGTTTCCGATCCTCAACACTGAACGACGCCATGTTATACCGAGCATTCACAATCGCTTTCAGCGGATTCTGGGTGTGTTTCGGGATAGCTTCCCGGGGACCATACACCGCAGCAAGAACCTTATTGCCACCCCATTCAAGATAACAAGAACCATCAGCACGATGCAGCACACCTGCCTCTATCTTGATCTTACGCAATTCATCAGCTTTTCGCCCATCTAGGCGTTTTCCATGACCATCAATCAATTTAATATCTGATTTCATTTATTGCACATCCATTGCATCTTTTTTCAAATATTCTTCTATCCTTTTTGTTAACCCAAAGCTTAAGGCTTCATCTTCGATGATACGAAGAACCTCAAGGACTTTTTCAATGCCTTCAGTGGGTCCATCGATCCAAATCCGCCCATTTTGACCAACGAAAATACGACAACGCGTATACGTCTTCAAGAGAGCAATCATGGACCCTTTCTTCCCGATAATACGGGGGACTTTCGAAGGCTCAACGTCGATGAGGTGACCGCCTTTGATTTTATATAAGTTACGGTCATTGAGCGTCACCTGTAATTTTCTGGTCTCATCAATCGGAAGAACCTTAGCCATAATCGCGTCACCACGATTCAAATACCGATCAGTTTCCCCGAACTCAACCTTCCATGGGGCCTCATTCACATGCAAAAGCGCAGGATACGGTGCGTTGATATCAACAAGCCAACTCGATGACATCGCCTCAATGACAAAACCGATAACAAAATCACCCTCAATCGCACTATATTTACCTTTCAGCGGAACCACATCAAGGTACTCCCCGTGATCATTCAAAACCCCGAAACGCTGTGAAAAAATCTTGCCATCCTCGATAAAGGTCCCATGCCCTGCCTTCTGACGAGAAACCTCACCTAACAACTGTCCCGGGAGAACTACTTTACGTTTATCTTCTGTCATAAAATCATGTATCCTCTTAATAATAAAACAAATAATATTAGATTATTTTAACAAACGGGCTTCAATATTGCCTTTCGTCACCTCATTAAGCTTATCATAGAAATCAGTCTGCATCCCAGCGGGGATACGAACAATACCAATCCATGAACCATCAGACTGCCAATCCTCACGCTCCAATACACCAAAGTTACGCGCCACACCATAGGCCTTTCCAATATACAGCGCAGGAATCTTTACAGATATCTTCACCTGCTCAATGGAAATCGGCAGAATCGGCCGAAGCGCATCCACAACAAGTTTCACCTGTGCATCCACTGATTTAAATGGATCAATATGAAGCCTTGCTTCTTCCATCGCCCGCTCTATTCGTTGCCTTGGATGCGGGGCTTTTGTCTGTGGATCCATAGCATTTCGCATAATAATATCGACAATCCTTTTACGTTTCTTCTCCTGAAGTTCTCGTCGTTGATCAGTGGTAAGATGAATCTCTCCTTTTAAAATGATCTCTTTTGCAATCGCCACTGCATCAGTCGTGTTAAACACCCGCTGCAACGATTCTGTCGGCGCATGGGTCCCTTTCTTCGCATCCTTAAAAATCGTATCAATCGCAAGATTCTTGAGGAGATCAATTTCTTTTCCATCTAACAAATCTGATGCTGCATGCGGATCAACAAGGATCTCAAAATGCTCCTCGCCTTTTTTCAATCGTGCAATGACAGCATCATCAAGACTAACCACAATTATTTGCCCCCGACCGCTTTATTCACATGATTCACGGTTTCTTCAGGCGAAAGGATCGTGAACTTCTTACCTTTGACCATAATACCGATCTCAACCGCATCTGCATTCACTTTTCCTTCATTACCCTTATTCAGCGCTTTAATACCCATTTGAACTGCTTCATCAGCAGACAGATTTTCTTCATAATGAGCTTCGAAAAACGCCATCGCACCAGTACGACCCGCACCCTCGCTGCTTGCTTTATATTCCATAAGTGCACCAGATGGATCTGTTGCAAAGAGTCTCGCACCGGTTTCATCAACACCAGCAATAAGTAGCGCAGTACCAAAAGGACGCACTCCACCATATTGCGTATAGGTTTGTTTGAAATCACAGATACGCTTCACTAATGTTTTCACTTGTATTTTCTCATTATATGTGATCTCGTTGATCTGTGCATCCAGTCGAGCGCGATCAATTAAAACACGTGCATCTGCAACAAGACCAGATGTTGCACAACCGATATGATCATCAATTTGAAAGATTTTCTCAATAGACTCAGGTTCGATTAACCGAGATGTCACGCGTTTATCAACAATAAGTACGACGCCGTCTTTGAACTTTAATCCAACGGTTGTTGTTCCTCTTTTTACTGCTTCCCGTGCATATTCCACTTGAAAGAGTCTTCCATCAGGGGAAAACACGGTAATTGCTCGGTCATACGCCATATTTGATGGTTGCATAGTTCTCATTCACCTTTTTTTTATATTATACATCTCAAAATTTTTCTCATGAAATGAAAGGTAATTTTCAACCAAGAATGTACTTTTACTGTATATAGTTTGTGTTAGTGATTTGCCGTTACTCTATTATGTTTTTAGATACCACGAGCATTACCAAAAACAATCTTATGCAGTTGAACCCCTAAACGAACAGACAATCCATCATGAAGAATCCAATTTGCTAATTTTCTGGGATCCGTACCCCATATGGGCTGAAAAAAAATTGCACCCAAAGGTTTGTATGTCAAAAGAATAGTTTTTGCATACTCATAATCGTCTTTTGTATTTATGATGAATTTTACTTGATCATTTTTAGAAAGCAAAGACAGGTTTTCAAAACACATATTCATATGCATCTCAGAAGAAGGACACTTGATATCGAGTGAAATCATCACATGTTTTTTTCCTGCGATGGATTTGATAGGAATACTCCCATTTGATTCAATACTTATATCATACTTTTTTTTAAGAAGATCAGTAATGAGATCAACAATATCCTTTTGCAGCAGTGGTTCCCCACCAGTGATACACACAGAAGAACATGGATATGCTCCTATTTTTTGAAGAATCACATCGTTCGTCATTTCTGTCCCTTCATCATATGCATATACCGTATCACAGAAGGAGCACCGAAGATTACATCCCGTAGTCCGGATGAAAATATTCGGCTGACCCGCACGTGATCCTTCACCCTGTATGGAATAGAATATCTCATTTATCTTCATAATAGAAGATATATAACAAACCAATTAAAATAATTGCTGAAACAAAAAAAAACAGAAATTCTTCCTATGACTGACCAAGTCTGGCATGTAAAATTATTTATATAAGAAGCAGTATTAGGGGTAAGCCGTTTCAATATACTACCAGATAGAGTGTGGTATAAAAAGACGTTAAAAAATAGGAATGAGAAGCCCCGGCCCCCTTTATAGTGGGCCTGTAGCTCAGCTAGGTAGAGCATCTGGCTTTTAACCAGTTGGCCAAGGGTTCGAATCCCTTCAGGCCCGCCTAATTCACCAAAAGAACCTAGGAGGAAGGATTCCAATCACGGTCACCGAAAGAAAACATTATGAAATCATGGGCCATGTGTTAGTTCCAGAACACACTGTTTTGACTGAGAAAGAATGTAAGGACCTCCTAGAAAAATATAATATAAAACCCGATCAACTACCAAAGATTTTGAACACCGATTCTGCTGTTATGTCTATCGGGGCGAAACCGGGGCAAATCGTAAAAATCCTAAGAAAAAGTCAAACAGCAAAACAAGCGATTGCGTATCGACTTGTTGTAGAAGGCGAAAGCATAGTCGGATCAGAAGTCATCCCTGATATCAGCATGGATGTCGTATCAGAATCAAGTGAAATGTAGGATAACTATTAGTTTATGGATGTGTAATAAGTATGAGAGAACTTGTGGATGCTTTTTATAGAGACCGGAGTATTGTCAACCACCAAATCGCGTCGTATAATGATTTCTTAGAACGACGACTGCAAACCATCGTAGACAGTACCATTATCGGCCAAGAAGAACAAATTGAAAAAGGGTTCATCTACCCCGAGATTGAAGGATATAAAATAAAATTCGGTAAAATCACTGTAGGATATCCCGAAGTCAAAGAAGCAGATGGAACCGTCCGACCACTCACCCCAATGGAGGCACGACTGCGAGATCTCACCTACGAAGCACCTATCGAACTTGAATTCATCCCCGTTATTGACGATGTGGAATACGAACCTGAGACGGTGCGTATCGGCGAACTACCCGTCATGAGCAAATCAAAAAAATGTTCTCTCTGTCGGAAAGCAATTGAAGAAAAGAAAGGACATGGACTATCTGAAGAAGAGTACAAAGACGAACTCCAAAAAATGCAGGAGGATCATCTTGATCCCGGCGGCTACTTCATCAGCAACGGAACAGAACGAGTGCTCATCACCGTCGAAGACCTTGCACCAAACCGAGTACTTGTTGAAAAAAGCAGCAGATACGGTGTTGACGTTGAAGTTGCTAAAGTATTCTCCCAGCGAGAAGGATACCGAGCACTTACTGTCGTCGAAAAACGAAAAGACGGCATGCTCATGGTTTCTCTACCAACAACATATGGTCAGATTCCCTTAATGGTCCTTCTCAGATCACTGGGGATGGAAAACGACGAAGAAATCATGGATGTCATCTGCGTCGACCCAAGGATGGAGCCTTTTATTTTAGCAAATATCGAAGAATGCGCAAAAGAATACGGCATCACCACAAAAGAAGAAGCAGTTGCGTATCTTGGTAAAAAATTCGCTGGCGGCCAAGCAAAAGAATACCGTGTGAAACGCGTTGAAACCATCATGGACCGACACCTTCTTGCACACCTAGGGAACTCACCAGATGACCGACTCACAAAAGCTATTTTCATGGCACGCATGGGACTATCGGTTTTGGAACTAGCTCTAGGGAAACGAGAACAAGACGACAAAGACCATTATGCAAACAAACGACTTAAACTCGCAGGAGACCTCATGGAAGATTTATTCCGTGTTGCTTTCACCGCACTTTGTAAAGATTTAAAATATCAGATTGAACGTGTACATGCAAAAGGAAAAGAGATCAAAATCAGCTCATCTATCCGCTCCGATGTACTCAACCAGCGGATTCACCATGCGCTCGCAACCGGAAACTGGGTTGGAGGCCGTGCTGGTGTATCACAACTTCTTGACCGAACAAGTAATCTAGCAGTACTCAGTCACCTTCGACGTGTCACCTCGCCACTTACACGATCTCAACCACATTTCGAAGCACGAGATTTACATTCCACACAATGGGGACGACTCTGCCCAAACGAAACACCAGAAGGACCAAATTGTGGTCTTGTTAAAAACCTTTCATTAATCGTTGAAATCTCTGAAGGGTTCCCCGAAAAAGAAGTAGAAAAAGTCCTCAAAGACCTCGGGATAAAAGAAATCACCAAGAAAATGACGGGTTCTCGCGTTTATCTGAACGGTGATCTGATCGGGATGCATCCAGATGGTGAGAAACTCATCCAGAAACTACGGGAGCGACGACGAAAAGGACTTCTGCATAATGAAATCAACGTCTGTTTCAACAAAGAGGCGAACGATGTAATCGTGAACTGCGACTGCGGAAGACTAAGACGACCGCTTGTAGTCATTGAAAACGGTAAACTCCTCTTTGACCAAAAATACCTCCAAGATTTAAAAGAAGGCAAAAAACGATGGGTTGATCTCATCAACGAAGGAATCGTTGAATACATCGATGCTGAAGAAGAAGAAAATGCACTCATCGCATTAAACGAACCTAATCTCACGATAGATCACACCCACATGGAGGTTGACCCTATGTGCATCCTTGGGATCGGTTCCTCACTAGTCCCCTACCCTGAACATAACTCATCACCAAGAATTACTATGGGTGCAGGAATGGGAAAACAATCACTTGGTTTTGGTGCCTCAAACTACCGGATACGCCCCGATACCCGCGGTCATCTCATGCATTATCCACAAGTACCTCTTGTTCAAACCCATCCAATCCGATACTTAAAATTCCATGAACGACCCGGTGGTCAAAACTTCATTGTCGCAATCGCATCATACCAAGGATACAACATGGAAGACGCACTTGTCTTTAGCAAATCCGCAATAGAACGAGGACTTGCCCGAAGCACTTTTCTTCGAACATACAACAGCGAAGAGAAACGATACCCAGGCGGACAAGAAGATCACTTTGAGATTCCAAACCCAGACTGCCGAGGCGTACGCAGCGAAGACGCATACAACAACCTTGGCGAAGATGGTCTTATTTCCCCGGAATGCAACGTCAACGGTGGAGACGTCCTCATCGGGAAAACCTCACCACCAAGATTCCTTGAAGAACCCACAGATTTTCTCACACCACAAAAACGACGAGAAACATCAGTGACCGTTCAACATGGCGAAGGCGGTGTTGTCGATAAAGTCATGCTCTCAGAATCAGTAAATGGATCACGCATGGTCAAAATAAAAGTACGAGAAGAACGCATACCAGAACTAGGGGATAAATTCGCATCAAAACACGGCCAGAAAGGAGTCATCGGATTCGTTGTTCCCGCAGAAAACATGCCGTTTAACGAACAAGGACTGACCCCGGATATCATCATCAACCCACATGCAATTCCATCAAGAATGACGGTTGCACATGTCCTTGAGATGATCGGTGGGAAAATCGGTTCCCTTGAAGGACGAAGCGTTGATGGAACCGCGTTCAGCGGAGAAAACGAAGAAATCCTCAGAAAAGCACTCGTGGACAATGGGTTTAAACACAATGGTCGAGAAGTCCTCTACGATGGACTCACCGGCAAAGCACTGGAATGCGATGTGTTCATCGGTTGCATCTACTACCAGAAACTTCACCATATGGTCGCCGGGAAAATCCACGCACGATCCAGAGGACCTGTGCAGATTCTCACCAGACAACCCACAGAAGGACGAGCCAGAGAAGGAGGGCTCAGGTTTGGAGAAATGGAACGAGATTGTCTCATAGGCCATGGCGCATCCATGGTGATCAAAGACAGACTTCTTGATGAATCAGATGTCACCACAAAATACGTCTGTGATACCTGTGGGCATATCGCTATTGTTGACCGTCATGGACGATTACATTGCCCAGTCTGCGGCGATAAAGCAGATATCCACCCGATACAGATGAGTTACGCATTCAAACTACTTATCGATGAACTAAAATCACTTGTGGTTGTCCC
>JAPKYE010000072.1 GCA_026394495.1 Methanobacteriota archaeon
GTTGTTTTTTGATAAGTTGCACTGCTTCAGCAGGCCACTGTTGCATCCCATCCATGCAGAAGAGTATGACTGAAGGTCTGCATTGATTTTTCGGTTTATTCAAACAGCATACAAGAGGAATGGGTTACCTTGACAAATACATTTTTTCAAGTTCAAAATGTCCCTTTGTTGCAGCATAGTCGTCTTCGGTTTCGATTGTTTCCATTGCATAAATGATTTTTTCGATTTGTGATTTTTCTATTGTGCCACCAATGAGATACTTTGAAAGCTGCTCGACTGTAAGATTGTATCCTCGTTGTTCTGTGATTTTTAATGTGTTGATGATGCGCTTCTGAATGCTGGTGTCATTTCTTTCGTTATTCATATGAGTTCCAAGTATGGATTTGTTGTGTGAACGGATAGGTATGATCCTGATTATTTGTTTTCCTGTATATAAACACTATTTTTACTTAGATATCCCCCAAAAATTCTTTAAACTCAACCTTTATAAAAGAAAGTAATGTGTTATCGGAAATCTATCCCGGACAATAAAACTCTCGAACAAAAATTTCGTGTACAATTTCATGGAGAATCATTCCCACAACGATTTCATGTATCGGCATTCAGCCATGAAAAACTCCCGGTAATCACTGATGAAAACCCGAAACAAATCACATTGATGAACTGGGGACTTATTCCATTCTGGACAAAAGACAAAAAACAAGCTGATGAAATAAAACAAAAAACAATTAATGCCCGTGCGGAAACCATCTATGAAAAACCTTCATTCCGATATTCGGCGGAGAAGAAACACTGTCTGGTTCTCGCTGACGGATTTTTTGAATGGCATGAACATCTCGGCCTGAAATATCCATATTATATTCATTTGAAAAATCATGAACCATTTGCAATAGCAGGACTATGGGACACCTGGATTAATCCTGAAACTAAAGAAACCATAGATACGTATACGATTATTACCACTGAAGCAAACAGTTTGATGCAGATAATTCACAACTCAAAGAAACGTATGCCTGTAATCTTACCTGATGGTGTTGAACGTAGATGGATAGGAAAAGATCTCAACGAAGAGGATGCAAAACAGATTTTGACTCCTTTGGATTCTGGAAAACTGCAAGCGTATACAATCTCAAAACTTATTACGACAAAAGGAAAAGATCCAAACGTATCTGAAGTGATTACGCCCTATAATTATCCAGGGATCACTCCATCATTTAATATGAAATAAACAGACCTCTTAGTAATACTTTCAGCTAACCCTGATTCATCTTTTTATAACACGACAAACATACGAACGATTCTGTATGATTTTACGGGAGGCATATTCTTGAAGATAAAAACATCAATTCATCGAAGTCACGAATCTGAGGTGAAATCTTCTCTGTTACAAACCATCGTCAAACCAGATGTGATCGTCCTCTCAGGTATACAAGAACTGGATTCTCTTCTCGGCGGATTCAAAGCAGGGGAACTCACCTATATCGATGGAAACAGCAGTCTCATCGCAGAAATCCCCCATCAGCTCTGTGTCAACACCTATCGGACCTTCAACAGCAACACCCTTTACATTGACGGGGGAATCTGTGCAGATCCATACCAGATTGCACAGTATGCACGAACTATGGAAGTTGATCAAGATGAAATCCTTGACCATGTGCATATTACAAGGGCATTTACCGTATATCAACTATCAACATTCGTTGAAAACCTGTTGGAGGCGGAAATCCAAAAACTTGATCCACGGGTTCTTATCATAGGAAAATACCCTGCTCTTTTTCTTGATCCTGATGTTCCAATTGAGGAGGCTCAAACGATTTTGAAAAACACGCTCATGAAACTACATGATCTCGCTGCGCGTTACCATCTGATTATCGTTCTCACCAACCTTGAAAATCGATTGTATTCTTCGCAGATCAGAACCATGATACAATCATCGGTTCATGAAACCGTCAGGATGAAAGACAT
Source organism: Methanobacteriota archaeon (assembly GCA_026394495.1). GTDB lineage: Archaea > Thermoplasmatota > E2 > DHVEG-1 > DHVEG-1 > CAIYYQ01. The sequence continues at coordinate 1,966 of JAPKYE010000072.1, forward strand.
CGAACCATGTACCTATGTAGATCTTCTCAAGCAGCAGAAAAGTACAACTATTTTTCATATAAATGAAGGTCAATTGCGATTGGATCATTTTGGGATGGTGATGTAAATGGGACGTACAGTTCCTTCGTTTCGTATGATTATTGAGCAGTTTGGATGGGAATGGACTGAATTCAAGCGAGCGCTTCGGGGCATTGATAAGGAATCTTTTGAAAGTCTCATTAATCATGCTCGTCGTCATGCTGAGGCAGGGACAAACATGCCAAATCCCAACCCGTTTGAACCAATTATCATGTCGATTCTTGTTGAACATGAGAATGAGTTGAGGAAACTCAGAGAGAATGCTACGCGGAAAGATCCTTGATACCTATGTTGATCATAAGAAAAACGTCATGGTAACATGGCTGATGGATCATGGGAAAGCACATAGGATCGAAGATTTGTTTGAACATTCGTTTTATGTGTATTCCGCTCAGGATAACCTGTATAAGTTAGCAGCTAAGTTACAAGATGTTTCTGATGTGAAACTGCTGAATTTCACGAAACAAAAACTTGTTTTGGGTTCTGAGAAAACAAATGTTGTTCTTGAGATCATCCCTAAGAATCTTTCATCGCTGCATGGTCTTGCAGCAATGATCGATGCCTGGGGTGAGTATCGAATGTATGATCTGTACAATGTCGATCTTCGTCTTCCGACACGATATCTCCAGCATAAAGGAGTGTTTTGTAATGCGCAAGTAGCTTGGGATGGGAAACAATTTTTTTTAGATGATGACCAATGGGCTATTGATTACGAATTTCCCTTGTATAAAATAGTAGAGTTTGCAGGTGAACAAAAATTAGGTTTTCAGTCGTTCACGCAGCCGATTACAACTCTTTACGTAGACGCTGAACATGTTGAGGAGGAAAACGAAGCTGATACGATACTTTCTGCAGTAAAACAAATCAGAAAGAAGAACCCGGATATACTGTACACGAAGGATGGGGATAGTTTTTTTCTTCCGTATCTGTATCATCGGGCAAAAGAATGTGGTATCGGTCAAGAAATAAACCTTGGCAGAGAAAATATTCAGAGAAAATATCCGACGAAACAAGCAAAATCGTATTTCAGTTATGGGCAGATTGTCTATCGACCAGCGTTTTATACACTTCAGGGCAGAGCACATATCGATCAGGCGGGTTCGTTTTTCTATGGGGCCGGTGGCCTCAGGGGATTAGTTGATGTCTCCAGATGTGCTAATATTCCATTGCAGCTTCAATCTCGTCTTGGTCCAGGTACCGCGATTAGTCAGATTCAGTTGGCAAAGGCACTAGAGAAAGGGTATCTTATCCCGTGGAAGAAGAACATGCCTGAGCAGTGTAAAACAGCACATCAGTTGCTGTTGTCTGATAGAGGTGGTCTTATTCTCAGTCCTGTTGTTGGTCTTTTTGATGCTGTGTTTGAGCTTGATTTTGCGTCATTGTACCCAAACATTATGCTGCGGTTTAACATAAGCCCAGAAACCATGCTTTGTGATTGTTGTCCTGATTCCCTGGTTCGTGTCCCGCAGCTTGGGTATCATATTTGTAATAAAAATGTAGGGCTGCTTCCAGAGGTGTTGAAACCAATTATTTATCGAAGGTTTTGTTTCAAAGCTCGAGCAAAAAATAAGAAATATGATGCTCAGGCATGTGCAGATATTCAGCAGGTGTGGAAATGGGTTCTTATCGTTTGTTTTGGGTATACTGGGTATCGAAATGCTCGGTTTGGACGTATCGAATGTCATGAATCTATTACTGCATTTGCTAGAGACATCCTTCTGAGTTCAATGGGGGTTTGTGAACAGGCCGGTTATCAGGTGCTGCATGGAATCATTGATTCTCTGTGGGTAAAAGCAGTCAAGACCAAGATTACAGCGCAGCAGTTATCAAGAATGATCGGTAAACAAGCGGGTGTTCGGATGGATGTGATAGGTCGGTATAAGTGGATTGTGTTTCTCCCCAGTAAGCAATATGATGCGGGTGCGTTGACTAGGTATTATGGTGTATTTGAAAACGGTGAGTTAAAGGTACGTGGTGTTGAGTTGCGTCAGAAAAACACTCCGCATTTCTTGAAAAATGTACAACAAGGTGTACTTGATGTTTTGAAGAAAGCGAGCAACTCGCAGGAATTTCATGAACTGATTCCGGATGCTCTTCAGGCATTATCTTCTGTTGCAAAAAGGCTTTGTGATGGCATGATAAACCCGTTTGATCTTCTTTTTAAAACCCAGGTTTCAAGAGGTGTTACAGAATACAAGGTAAATAATCTTGTGAAATCAGCATTGATTCAACTTCGTGATCTTGGTATCCTGGTTGAGCCGGGGCAATCTATTCAGTATATTGTGACAAATGAGCGTTCTCGTAATTATAAGAATCGTGTTTGTGTGCTTGAGTCGATGACTGGGTCTGAGGAAATTGATGTTGGGTTTTATCTTCGTCATATTGCGAAATGCGGTGAAAGCCTTCTTCTGCCTTTTGGTTACACAAAAGAAAAACTTGAATTGTTGTTTGCAGGGTAATTTCCTTTGATGGAATATTATTATCGGATTTTATCGTTTTAATTGTTTTTTTATGTAAAAAATAGTAAAATCATATAAATAATGATAACTATATATTATTATATTTACATGATACACAAAACGATACGATCTCTCATAATATTCTTCTTTTTACTCATACAACTTACAGGGTTTTCTTCATTAGCTGTTGATAATGATTCCTTTTGGTATAACCCTACTGATTGTAAATTAGAGGATAACGCATACAATGTGTCAAGGTATTATTCTCTCCAATGGTGGTATCTTGATACGAATTTTGATAACAACTATAGCGCGCATATCGGGTTTTTGACCGTAGGCGCACGGGCAACCCATGGTTTCTTTTTGTTTCAAATCAACATCTACAAAGATGGACAGATTTTCTCAGAGCGAATTCGTTTGGTTCCTGTTCGATTCGTTGAAGTATCTATAAATGAACCTGTGATAAAACTTTCTGGAAAAGAAGTGTTTCGAAGCTATCTTGATGATCAGTTTCGTTTGTGTACGGCTGTATTGTTAGAAATAAAAGATATCAAAGTAAATCTTCTTTTTACTGGTTTAACTCAGGGGTGGAAAGGATACACCGGTCGTGGCATGTGGGGATGTCCAATACCAAAAGCCGAGGTAACTGGTATCATAACATTGAATGGAAAACAGATTCCGGTTCAGGGAATTGGATATCAGGAACGAGGCTGGGATGTCCAAAGGCTGCATAGGAGCTGGTACTGGGGGAAGTTTCAGAGTAAAAATACGAATGTCGTGTTTTCGCAGAATATGGGCGCTCTGGGAAATGAAGATTTGTTTTTTGTGATGGTAAATATTGGTGAAAATAATTATACGAGTATTCAACGAAAAAACATTGAGTTTATCCATATAAAATATGTCGCTAATCATGGACGACTGATACCTGTGGAATCAGGTTTTATTGTTCACGAGAAGTCTTGTGATATTCAAGTGCGATTTGTTGTACAATCAATTGATTTTAAAACTTTGGTTTTTATGAATTATTGGCGGCTTCATGTACATGTAACGGGGACAATTTCCGTTGATGGAATGACTGAGGAAATTGATGATATTCAGATCATGGAGATTTTTCATTTTCCGTAATATTCGACCATAAAAAAACTAAAGTAATATTAACCTCTGAAGAAATCTAGGGGTTTGATTCTTGTATGGATGTTTATGGAAACATTGGTCCTGCATTGCTTCTGACGATTTTTGCTGGTCTTTCAACCTGCATTGGTGGTGCAATCGCATATTTTATAAAAAAACCAAAGCTCATCTACCTTTCATTCGTTCTTGGTTTTTCTGCAGGAGTGATGATTTATATTTCTTTTATGGAATTACTCCCACGAGCAATACAAAATGTTGGGGAAATCCTTAGTGTTTCTGTTTTCTTTGTAGGCATCCTTGTTATTGCTTTTATTGATATGTCTATCCCGTGGTTGAAAAACCCGCATCATTACAAGGATTTATCTGATTTTAAAGAATCACAAAACGATACTGATAAAGAAAAAAACGATCGTATTATGAGAACCGGGCTTTTCACTGCTTTTGCGATAACATTGCATAATTTTCCTGAAGGACTAGCAACCATGGGAGCAACTCTTGTTGATGTAAAACTAGGTATTTTTATTGCTCTTGCTGTTGCTATTCATAATATCCCTGAGGGAATTTCGGTTTCGGTCCCTATTTATTATGCGACACATGATAAAAAGAAAGCGTTTCTGTATTCGTGTCTCTCAGGTGTTGCAGAACCCATTGCTGCAGTCATCGGTGTATTTGTGTTACTACCGTTTTTATCAGCAACTGTTTTGGCGTCTCTTCTTGCATTTGCTGCAGGCATCATGGTGTATATTTCTATTGATGAACTTCTTCCGATGGCTCATCGATATGGTCATAGTCATGTGGTCATCGCAGGCATTGTTCTTGGGATGTTTATTATGGCAATAAGTCTATTTTCTTTTAGTTTATGAAAATAGAAAAAAAAGAGCGAATGATTTCTGTGTTTTTATTCTGGGCTTTTTGGCAACAATCCAAGTTTTTTTACTGCATACCAGGAAACAACTGTTGCAACCACCGTAGAAATCACAATCAAACTAAGATACCAGGGGGCATCGTTTTTTGTGAATTCAAACATGTTATTTCCTGCAACTGTTGCAATCGTGTTTGGTACAAGTAGCGCCGTTCCAATGATGGTAAGATAACCAACCATGAGGGCAAGTCTGTTGTTTAACACCTGAAGTTGATTGTTGTAGATGGATTGTAATGCTTCAAGACCGCTTGCAAGGACTTCGCTGAGATGTTCTGCAAGTCCTATATGGGCAGTGACTTCTTCATGAAGACCGTTTAATTTATTTAATAATTTTGTGTTATCTGTAATGAGGTCTGCGTCACCGTAGCGAAGTGAATTCATGACATCTACTGTTGTCCATAATCCACCGAGATACATAATTAATGCGTGTTTCATTTGATGTATCTTTGGTCCAAGAACTTCTCGTGGTGTTTTTGGATCAGATAGTTCCTGGCTCATTCGATCTCCTTGTTCTTCGATTTCTCGGAGGTAATCAAAGTTTCTTGCATTATTTTCATCGATGATACGACTGAGTAAAACAGTAATTCGGTCATTTTGAGGCATGTTTTGCGGAAGTTTTTGCATCAGGTTTGCGGCATATCGTCGCATCCGAGAAAAGCGTTTCACTTCGGTACTGTGAAGTGTGATTAATACATTTTGTTTTATGAGAATCATTAGTTTATCAATAGTAACATTGAAACCATCTGCTCGTATCACGGGTAGAAGGATTCCAAGTTCTGTTCCAAAATCTTCATATCCGCTTCGTGGATCCGCTAGTAAATTTGTTATGAGAACTTCACTAAATCCAAGGGTAACTGCTGTTTTTAGTACATCATGTTCAAAATCTTCGACGATGTAGTCAATCCATGCGGTTGATGCTGTGTTGACTAGTGAGCAGAAGTCTTTTACATCTTTTGAATAGAGGCTTTTTGTGCCTACGTCTTGAAGGACGGTACAGAATCCTTTTTCTTCTTCAATATTCACTGGAGTGTTTTGATTGCCGTTCGTCGGGGTGGTGTCTGGCATTAAAATCAGTCATGTATTAAAAAATGTAGTATAAATGTTTTGCACATCATTGATCAATATTTCTTTGTTATGAGTTTTTAATAATTTTTTTAATAATTTTTGATATAACGTATGTCTTTTTAGGAAAAAAAATGCTCCCATCGGGATGTATACCCATTTTCTCCAGTTAAAATGTTTGATAAAAATAAAAACAATGGGGTTATCCATCTTTCAACATCTCTCTCTTTCTTTTTTTCTTTTTTTTGGAAATATTCTTTCCAAAGGAAAACGGCTGTTGACCCCGAGAACGTAACAAATATAATACCCGAAAATGCGACCTTTCTTCATTATCCTTTCCTGAAGGTATCCGTATGTTGCCCCGAGGAGGGTTTTTCCCTCACTTGTGAACGGGAAAAAGCCCGAGGAGGGGCAACAGGAGGATACCGAGGGGAACTGCCTTGTCTTATGGGAGGGCTGTTTGTATGAACACCCTCCATCAGGTGAAAAGCAAATTTACTTACTCAGATTATGTTAAAATTTTAAAAGATGATGAAGAAAGTGGAAAAAAACAAATTGACTTAGGTTTAAAATTCGCTGAAGAATACAACAATAAAAAAACTATTACTTTTAATTGTTTAGATTGCGAATGTTATATTACACCTCTATCAATAGCGAAGTTTGAGCGGTCTCAATTTTCTTACTTTAAACTGTTTGATTACTATAATTCTCTTAAAACATGTCCACAGTGTCACAGTACAAATATTATTACTCATATTTACGAAAGCAAAATACCAAAAAAAGAAGACTATGATTTGCTTTTTAATCCTAAACAAATCTATGCTGTAGACATTGGCGATGATGTGGGTTTTCAATCTGCATGTGAACATTACGAATCTACGATGAATGACCCTTATTTTATTGCATTACGTAACAAAAAAACAGGGCAAATAATAGGTAAACAAATTTACAAACGAGGTACATTGCAATACTATAAGCAAACAGTAAAACCAAAAACAAATATCATCAAAGACATAGGGGATATTTTACAACTAACTGGCGATTGTATTGCTGTTTTCTTTACTCTTACTTGTGACACTAAAAAATACGGTTCGCAAACAGGGGCATGGTTAGAAGCCCCTAAAGATGTTAATCGAGTGCTTACTTGGGCGAGAAAAGGTGCAACAGGTAAAAGAAAACGAGTTTATCATTCGCCAAATAAACCACAAAGAGAATTTAAAAATCAAAGACCAAAAATTGAGGCTTATTATATGATTTATGAGAATACGGTCTCCCTTTATCCTACATTTCATGTGTTAATGATTTTCAATGTAAAAGATTTAAGTCCGTATCCTTCCGCTAGAAAATATCAACTACGAGCATTTAATGACGAAATGACCTGTGTTTATCGTCAGGGATTCACAAATATAACGGAACTGCGTTCTAAAAAATTCGCTGATATTTCTTACGCTGTGAATTATACAACTAAATATGTTTCAAAGGCATTAAACGAAAACCATCCTAAATATGACCGTAACAAGAGCATTGGATGGATGACTACTTTAAAATGTACAGGTAAACGACTTTTTTCAATGTCAAGAAAATGGAAAACTTGGCATGACCAACTTTATAAAAATAGCTTGGACGAACATATATATGCTAATTCAAACGATAATTGCAATAATTGGGAATTATACTGTGTGAGAATTGGGGGATTTAAAAATTTAAGCGATTTTATCGAGGATTGTATTGCTTTTAGACCACCACCTGGTAAAATAATTTTTTTATATGACAGTTCAAAACGAAAATGGGTAGAGGATTCTAAGGAGGTATACTCTTAAAATGTCCCATAATAAAGATGTGTATAAAATTGAATGTAGTTGCAATGGCGTTATTGATGCTACCTTTATATTTACCAGAAGCGATTATTATGACGTTTGGTATTTAGCAAGTAATTACGCAAAGGATAAAAAATGACTCAAAGAACTTTTGATGTTATGACACGAAATAATTATTTAAAAGGTTGTTTTCCTCGTGTTTCTTATGCTAAAGATGCTAATATGATTAGAATAAAAGTATGTGAAAATACTCAGGTTCGTAGCACTCGTTTATTTGTGTATGATGAGGGTTGTAATGAATGGACTCATGGTTTTTATTCTTATGACGGGAGGGGAATCATATTTTATTCACCTCGTACCCATCGTTATGAGTTCTCTGGTCCTATCGTGAATGTTTGGAGTAGGGAACGTGTGAATAAGTGTGGTGGGATGGTCTCCTCTGAGCCTGTCTTTAATGGGCTTCGATGGGGTAGGAATCTTAAAAAAGGTATTGAAAACGAAAATAAAATATGTGATAACCTAAATACTGCTAATGTTGATAATTTAAAAATTCACCATTTAGAAAATAGCGGTCATTTAAGTGGAGGGAGTGATATTGTCGTTTCTTTGAACCCTATTGAACCTGAAGAAAGTTCTTATGATACTGTTTTGCGCGGTGTGTGTGCTATTGAGGTTTTAGGTATCAAAAAACGCGGTTTAACTGAGTCTACTCTGTCGTTTATGCTTCATAGATTTATAAATTTTCAGAGATGGCGAAGTGACTTAATAAAAAATGATGTACTCCCTGTGATTGCATGGAATTATGAGGGGAAATCTTGGTTTGTTATAATGACAGATAGCGCGTTATACGATGGTTTTTACATAGGTGAGGGCGAATTAAAACATCAACAAACAAATTATCCTCTGGTTAGAAAGATACTGGAGTATAAATTAAACGTAACACAGTTATTCTATTGTATCAGATGTCATTTAAAAACTGTCAGCATAATACACACAATCGAAAAAAATAAGCCTGTATCCTATGGTCAAGGTAGCGAATATTTCTATTCTAAGGGTTACCCTTTGAAACCTGTCTATGATTATGACGTTGTTATAGATAAGATACGTAGCTATTTGTTTGAGACCTGCGGGGCTGATGAATCCTCTTATTGCAAGGATTAGTTAGGGGAGGTAGGGGTATGGTTTCATATATCTAACGATATTACAATATATTTCCCTCCTGTTGGTAACACGAATGTCTTTTTTCGTGCTACGAAAACCTTATATCATAAGGAGTGATTATCTGTTTTCATGGTTGCTAAGGGAAAGAGCGTTTTTTATTGATATGATTCGACCCTCTTTCCCTTTCATCGCATCTTTTTTATTGATGGGGAAAATTTAAATATATATCCGTGTATTCAAATATAGAATCATATCAAGGTTATCGACTGCTAGACTGAGCGGTTTATAACGATAGCCTGAAAGGGTTGTCCCCCCGTGATTTCATCAGTCACCCTTACGGGTGATGCGATGACGGATAATGAAACAACCCAATCAGATAAATTTTATTCAAACAATAATTCTTTTAAAGTTGTTCATGCTTCTGGTATTACTTCTCAAAATCAAGAAGTGGGAGTGTGTAACCAAGAATGCGAACCTATTTTAGACAAAATAAGCCAGAATCATATCGAACATTTAAGCCCTATTGTTGGGAAGGAAATGGTGAAACTGGATTATGACTTAAAAAAAACTTTAGATGTTGAAATATTTAGAAACCCCTATGTACTTGAACCAAAGGACTATGAGACGTTACAAGATTTTTTCACGGCACTCGAACATTGGTGGATTTTTCGATATAGAAAAAACCCCAGTACCATTAAAGACAGAATCCGGTACGCAAAAAATATGTCGAAACATCCAGTTTATCCTATCGACTGGCTGAAGCTTAACCCGAATCAAGTAATAGCTTATCTGGAACACAGAGAATATCAAGATTACGGCAATACTAGAGGAAAACATCAAATACGCAATGACTGGAAAACAATAAAAACTATCGCGAAAGCATTTGGAATCGATGCTGAACTTTGGGGATATATCCCACCATGCCCACCAAAAGCCAAGGTACGAAAAATACCATCACCTGACGAAGTACATGCTATTATCCATCATAAATACTGTAAGGACAAATACACTAAAACTTTGTATCAGTATATACTCATGCATGGTTTTTCTATTGGATGGAGACCTGCTGAGCTTGTCATCCAGAAAGTAAGCGATGTTCACTATGAAGACGGGTACTTAATCATCACTGAGACGAAGAAAGGCGACCAGATGCGACAGATTTTCCCTGAGAAACGTATTTTATCAGGGGAACGATGTAAAAGCTTCAAAAATTATATTGAGGACTGGCGACCAAAGGTTTTGAATCAATATAGCGGTGACTTTCTCTATTTACAGGCTAACGGGAGACCGTTTACGGTGAATTATCTGAGAAAACTACTTACCCCTGAAGTTAAAAAGGTTTGGAGTAGTTTTTCTCTCTATACGATGCGTCATTGGTGTGCAATAGCTCGATTAATCCAAGGCTTCATTGATAACGGTACATGGGATAAGACTGACGTTCAAGATTGGCTAGGACATGAACGAGTAAGTACAACTGACGACTATACTAAGTATGCTAAAAAGTACTATTTGATTGCCAAGTTTGATTGGATAAAATCCATCCTCAAATTTCACACAAAAAAATGTGAGAGGGGAAAATGGAAAAAATTCGATAAATTGGCAAAAAAGGGCTTTATTAAACCAGTTAACAGGAGAAAAAAGGAATGCTCCCATCGGGATTCGAACCCGAGTCTTCGCCTCGAAAGGGCGAAATGATTGGCCGCTACACTATAGGAGCAAATTAGTTTTTATTGTTCTAAGGTTAACCCAACAATACGGAATTCCTTATTAAAATTGCGCCTGGACAATCATTGAACAAAAAATCCGGTGATATTGTGTGAAATTTGTAGAAATAATGGTTGTTAAAAAATTGTTGTTGATTGAAAAGAAGAGTTAGGCAGGAGAAATTGGAGGTGGAAAAAATACAAAAATTGGAGCTGTTTTTTTCCGTGGTGACAGATACATTTTCTCCTGCCTATGTTCTACTGTGTATTTGTTGATTTAAATACTTTTCGCTTGTTTTGTGGGTAAAAACAACTAAAAATAGGAGAAAACCTAATTGAAAGTAGCCCCGAGCGGATTCGAACCGCTGTCACTGGCTCCAAAGGCCGGTATGATTGACCACTACACCACGGGGCTAAAGTATTATTGGTCAGTGCAGAAGGTGGATACCAATTTTCCTTTAAATGATTTTCTAGGATTATCATACAATAAACAAAGAGCCGTAAAAAAGAAAAACAGAGAATACATGTCCATAAGGGATTTCAGTGCGAAAATGTTTTTATTGTAGCAAAGAAGGAAACTACGTTGTCGATGAAAACAACGGTATGTGGTTTCTCTGCAAAACACATTATCAGCTTTTTTTAGCAAAACATGGAAAAACAAAAAAGAAACGAAAAGAGGAAGAATAAATGATCAACGAAGAACTTTTATTAGATGTTTCTCAGCAGCTTAAAATAAAAGGTCTCACTCTAGCTACAGCAGAATCCTGCACCGGTGGTCTGCTTGCCCATATCCTCACAAATATATCTGGAAGTTCTGAATATTTTGATAGAGGCGTAATATCCTACAGCAACAACGCAAAACAAGAACTGCTTGATGTCTCTGAAAACACACTCAAACGACATGGCGCTGTAAGCGAACAAACTGCACAAGAGATGGCAACAGGGATAAAAAACAGATCACAGGCAGACATCGGTATTGCAATCACTGGCATCGCAGGACCAAACGGCGGCACAAAGGATAAACCAGTTGGACTTGTTTACATAGCTATTGCAACATCTAAAAATATTTTAGTAAAAAAATTTGTTTTTTCAGGTGATAGACTTCAAATAAAAGAAAACACTTGCAACGCAGCTCTTGTTTTTTTATTAGAATGCCTCAATCAAAAATAAAATAGGAGGAAATAATCCCTTTGTTAAACATAGACGGATCATACGGAGAAGGAGGCGGACAAATCCTGCGCACTGCAGTAGCATTATCTGTCTTGACAAATACACCTATTGAAATCACAAATATTCGATCAAACCGTCCGACACCAGGGTTAAAACCACAGCATTACACCGCTGTTTCCTGCATGAAAACACTCTGTAACGCAAAAACTAAGGAGCTCACTGTTGGCTCATCACATATAACATTCATGCCTGGTAAACTGCAGGAAGGTTCCTATACTTTTGATATTGGTACCGCTGGGAGTATGATCTTGGTTTTTCAGACCATTATTCTAGGTTCACTTCACATAAAAAAACCTATGACTATCAGACTTAAGGGTGGCACTGATGTGAAATGGGCACCATCATGGGATTATTTCAAGAACGTATTTTTACCCTATCTGAAACAAATGGGAATCAACACAGATATAGAATTATTGCAAAGAGGATATTACCCAAAAGGAGGTGGCGATGCACAACTCACGCTGTACCCTTATAATAAAATACTCCCATTTCATGATGAAACCCAACCTAATTTTTCTCATGTGAATGGTTTTATCTCAATCACAAATAATCTTTCTGATCATATTGCAGAGCGGATGAAACATGCCGCAATAAAAACATTATTGAAAAAAAATCTTTCGGCATCTATTATTGTTGAAAAAGTCACTTCGTTATCTGAAGGTGCTGGGATTACGTTATGGTGTTCATCCAACAAAACGATACTTGGGTCAACTGTTCTTGGCGAAAAAGGGTATCCTGCTGAATCAGTTGGGGAAAAAGCAGCGACAGAACTGTTAAATGAAATAGATACAAAAGCAACACTGGATGTTTACGCATTTGATCAGCTTCTTCCGTATATGACATTTGCACGGATACAAGGAAATCATGTTTCGTGTCGTGTTCGTTTGATTAGTGATCATGCGCAAACCAATATGTGGCTGATCAATCAATTCTTTAAAGAAATCATTTTTCAAAAAACTTTAAACGATTGTTCGGTACTTGTTACATTAGAATAATAATTATCTGAAAGCATCACAATATATATTATGCGAAAAAAAATATTTTTTTGTGTTATTGTCGGTCTTTTATTAAATCCATTAGTTCCTTTCCAAATTCAGTGATTCGATATATCTTAATGGGACTGGTGGTAGTATCAATTACTTGTTCGATAATTTGTAAATTCAAAAGAGATTCTTCTTTTTTGTATCTGGTACCCATCCCTCGTAATGCACCAAGGACGTTTGTCGGGGTTGTTTTTGTATGATACGCAATCTCCGATGTATAACTCCCACTGGGGCTGATATCAAAAAGGTATTCGGTTATTTTTTTGCGTACATTGCTTCTGCGAAGTGCACGAACAGCGAGCGGTCGTTTAGTGTCGATAGCGTATCCTACTTGTTGATTGTCCTGCATCCCATCCACGATCCTTATTAAATGAATGACCAAGCCCCTTAATATAAATGTGTACGGTGAATAATTAGCCGCATATGCACCTGCAGGTAAATCGTGTTTTTTTAAAAAAAATGTATAATGTGCAGATGATAAGATGATTCGTTAAATAATACCATTACATAAAATACATGTTTATATAATGATAATGTATTTGATTTCTCAATTGAGAATCATTTGTGTTGTAAAAAAAGAACGTGATGAGTATGGATCTGAAATGTGAGGAGAAACAGGTGACTCGGGAAAAAAACCCTGTCGTTTCGCAAAATATTGATGAACGTTATCATACATTGTTTGAGCAAGTGAATGCTGCTGCGTTTCTCACATCATTCGAAGGACAGATTTTAGAAGCGAATCAGAAATCTTGTGATTTGCTTGGGTACAGCTGGGAAGAAATGCTCCGGTTGTCCCTGCGAGATATTCTTCCGAAGGAAACTGACTGGGTACAGTTCATCGATGAAATCTGTGCGCGAGGGGGTTTGCATATTGAGGCGGAGAGTGTCAAAAAAGATGGTGGCTACATCTCCGTGGAAATCCGTATCTCCTTATTCCGGATGAACAAAAAACCTGTGATGTTTGTCCTCATCTGGGATATCACTGATCGACGAAAGCAGGAGAAACGTCTGCGGGAGAGCGAAAAAAAATACCATGGGTTGTTTGAATATACCACAGATGGTATTTTTGTTTTGGATGCTCGTGGCGATATCCTTGATGTAAACACCAAACTGTGTGATATGCTTGATGTCAATAAAGATATTTTTGTCGGTAGAAATCTCTTTAACATGGATTTACTCACTGCGAAATCTCTGCCTATTGTTATCGCTCAGTTTGAACAATTGCTTTCTGAGAAAAACGCAAAACGCTATACGACTGAGATGCGGACAAAACAAAATAAAATTCTTGATGTTGAGATTAGCTCGTTTTTCTTGGTACGAAAAGACAATGAGCTTGATAATTTTGTGTTGATTCTTCGTGATATCACATCGCGAACAGAATATGAAGTGCGACGACAGAAAGAACATGATCTTCTGAAAACCTTGATGGATAATGTTCCTGATTCTGTTTACTTTAAGGATGAAAAGAATCGTTTTATTTTAGTGAACAAAGCAAAAGCTGTTCATTGTAATAAAAAATCTGATGAGATGATCGGGAAAAATGATTTTGATTTTATGCCAGAAGAACAAGCAAAGAAGAGCTTTGAGGATGATACTCGGATTATGTTATCAGGTCAATCATTGATTAATACTGTTGAGAAACTAATCTATAAAGACGGCTCTGAGAAATGGACATCGGTTACGAAAATCCCTCGGTATAATACGGAGGGGGAGATCATTGGAACAATGGGTATTTCTAGAGATATAACGATTCAAGAAAAAGCGCGGGAGGAATTGAAACAATCAGAGGAACGGTATCGTGCGGTGTTTGAAAATTCTTCGTTTGCGATTATCTTAACCGATGAATCTGGGAAGATTATTTCGTGGAATAAACTTGTAGAAGAGCTTCTTTCGATGGATCGCAATGAGCTTGAGCGACGAGCTGTTGAATCGTTGTATCCAGCAGATGAATGGGAGAAGATTCATGCGGAATATGTGCATGATAAGGGAATTAAACGACGGATTGAAACAAAGGTGATACGTAAAGATCGGCGTGTTGTTGATGTTGATTTGTCGATCAATGTGTTGAAAAGCATTGACGGAAAAATCTTGGGGTCAACGGAGATTATTAGTGATATTACGAAGCGGAAAAAAGCTGAAGAGGAATCAAAAAGGCAGCATGAGCTCTTGAATGGTTTGATGGATTCGATACCTGATTCTATTTATTTCAAAGATGATAAGAATCAGTTTATTTTAGTGAATAAAGCTAAGGCGAATCGGTGGAAGGTTCAGCCTTCTGATATGCTTGGGAAAAACGATTTTGATTTCTTGCCTGTTGAACAGGCGCAGCATGCTTTTGATGATGATAACATGGTGCTTCGTACGGGAAACGCGATTGTTGATAAGATAGAAATAATAACGGGTTCTGATGGAGTGGAGCGATTCTTTTCTGTGACGAAGGTTCCGCGATATGATCTAGAGGGACATATCATTGGAACTATCGGGATTTCTCGTGATGTTACTGAATGGAAAAAAACAATGAAAGAATGAATGTGAATCTCAGTTCATAATCGTGCGACTAACCCCCGTGTCTCTTTTTTTTCTTTTTTAGTTATGTAATTATTCATACAGTTTTTTCCTCTTTGTTTTTTTTTCTATGAATGTACATATCCGTGTAGATATTCATCTGCGAAAAAGGCATTTAATATCTATTTAAGTTGGATGCATTGCACTCGACAATAAGCAGGAAAAACAAAGGTTAATTTCTTTTGTTTATACCCGCATATACAATGATTTTCCTGCTCGTTTAATTAATAAATAGGATGGGATCCAGGATATGGTCGTCAAAAAAGAAAAACTATTACGCTATATTCATCGAACCACGCGTTTTGTTGAACTTGATCTTCTTCGTGGTATGGCTATTTTAATCATGGTTTTTTTACATGTTCTCTGGGATTTGGATTACTTTGGCTTTATGCCGTTAAATAAGGGTATTTATCAGTTTCAAGTTGTTATTCCTACCTTGTTTTTTATCCTTATGGGAATCTGTTTGGTTATTACCACGAATAAAAAACAGGGTTTCTCAAATAAAGAACTTCGAACACATTTAATTTCTCGTGGATTGTGGATATTTGGTCTTGGGATGATTATCACGATTGTTACCTTGTTGTTTATGTCAGATCGACCAATTTTCTTTGGTGTATTGCATTGTTTAGGGTTGTCTATTATTCTAAGCATTCCTCTTCTCCGACTTAAAACATATAACATCGCGATTGGGTTCGCAATTATTCTTGGAGGGTTTATTATGGGGTTTTATCCGGCTCAGGATGCAAATCTAATTTCTCTTATTATTGGAATTCATCCTGCAGATATCGGACATTTCACGATCGACTATTTCCCATTATTTCCCTGGTTTGGAGCAAGTTTAATTGGTGTTGGATTGGGAAATTTACTCTACAAAGATGGGAAACGACAGTTTCGATTCCCGGATATTTCTCGTTATAAACCCGTTGCGTTGTTCTCGTGGCTTGGGAAGCATTCATTGACGATTTATCTTATTCATCAACCGATTATTGCAGGTATTTTAGGGTACATTGTTCCTAAATTTTTGTAGAATACTCAGTATTAAAATCGGTAAAATGTTCGTTTTGACGTTTTGACACCGTACGTTTATATAGACGAAAAAAGAACGTATTCTATGGTGAGGAAGGGATTATTGCTATCTGTTCCTTTTTATGGTCGGAATTTTTCTCCCTTCCTTTCCTCCCCCCGATATAAGATGTTATGTTGGTTTGTGCGTCATGAAGTAACATTTCTCAATTAGTATTTAAACGTAATGGATATTTATGTTGGTTTTTTCTTCGAGTAAAAATATTAATATTAAAGATTAATAAAAGTAATTGATGGATTAGTTTTAAATAGGATGCACAAGATTCATATTTTAATAAGGTAAAAAAAATAGAGGAGCGAAAAGAAATGGATAATAAAATGTTTAAGACATTAGGAACCTGGCTATTCCTGTTAGGGATATTAATAGCACTAATCATTGGTCTCCTAATGGGAGCAAATGTATATACAGACACCAACGGATACGGATCGTTAGTCCTGGCCGCGCTAGGATTTATCGTAGGGGTCCTGTCGTTTTTCGCCGTTGGAACCATAACAAGAGACGAAGTCCCGACATTTCTAATAGCCGCAGTACTACTGGTCGGAGTCGGTGCCGCAACAGCTTTACTTCAAAACGTTAGTATCATCGGACCATATCTCGCAGCTATGGCAACGATGATCGCAGTATTCATTGCACCAGCAGCGGTTATCCTCGCTGTTCGAGCAATATGGGATATCGGTAAAAGCGCAGAGCCTAACAAATAAACAACGAGATAGTTTTTCTATCTCTTTTTTTATTCTTTTTTCTTTAAATATTTTTTAATTTTTTTTTGTGAAAAATTAAAAGATAAAAAAAGAAAAAAATGGGGGTTATTTTTTCAATGGTTTCGCAAGTGACCACAAACTGTCAAACTTCACGTTGAATTGCTCGATATCCTCAAGGTTTACATATGCAGTGCCAACGTATGATGGTTCGCTTGAATCGTCAGTAAGAATCTTGATTCCATTTACCGCTAGTTCTTTACCTAACACGTAATTACGCAAGGTTCCTGATGTATGTTCTGCGAAAAACCGGATATCAAGGTTATCGCCATACGCTTTCTGAAGGGCTTTGGCTGCATCCATACCGGCTTCTGTATCAATGATCAGGCTTATTTTTGTGTTTAAATCCAAGAATTTTTTGAAATATTTCACGTATGGCTCTTCAAACAATCGTTCGCCACCGATCTGTAGTTTCATCGGGCATTTTGATTCAAGACAGTTACTTAAAATATTGTAAAGAACCCATTTGCCGTTGTATCGAAGTGTTACGTTTCCACTGCGTTTTATTTTGATCCCATATTTGTCAAAGTTATGGTTGTAGGCATTACTATATTCGTTTAATCGGTTTTGCATCGCTAGATAGGTATCATCCGCAACCATGGTTTTCAAATCATCTTTTATATCTTCCCATATCGCTCGGGGGTTAACTGGAAGGAAACTTTCCCTTCCGAAATCCTCATCACCCTTTCCTGAGAAGAGCACTTCAGCAATAAGTCCATTACGGTGGAGGCATGCCCGTCCTGTTTCAAGTGGTCGTCTGGTAATGTTTGCAAGGTTTTCTGCGATTTTTAAAAACTCAGAGAATTCCTTTGGACAATCCATTACAAGGATTGCGTAGTAGGTTGCTGCTTCACGTGGACGCTCCAATTTCATTCGTTGGAACATCATCTCAAAATCTTGTATATTATCTAACTTAACGTTAGATTCTGCTTTGTCGTATCCCATCCTTCTTCACCTCTCATCGTGTGTATAACATGTTTTTTCGTGAGTGTAAGAACAATAAATGAATTATTCTATTATATAATTTATGGATGCATACGTAGGTGCATTATGTAACAGAAATTACATCGTAGAACGCTTTATGTAATAGTTTGAGAATCAATGTGTTTAGTTTGCTTATGTCGTTGGTGTTATCAGTGGTTTTCTTTGTTCTTTTACTTGTTCTTCTAATTTCTCTATCTTTTTAAGTAGATAGAGTGATATATCAGAGGGTTGTTGTTGCATTGATTGTGTTTTTGGTTCTTGTAACTGTGTCTGTAGATTCTTGATAGTGGTTTGTAGTTGGGTGATTTGTTCTTGTTGCTGTTTAAGTTGTTCTTGTTCTTGTGTAGGTTTTGATGGTTCTTGAGGTTTAGGAGTCTCTGGTGTTTTGTTGTTTAGAGTTAGTGCTTTATTGATCTTTGCTCGAATGTTTGTGTCCATTTTTGGCTGTATGTAGACTTCCTCTAAGGTCTTTGTATTCCTGTGTCCTGTCTGCAACGCTATCTCTTTGAGTGACATTCCCGAAGCATCTAATCTGGTTGCACCTGAATGTCGCCAGAGTTGAGGGAATACTGAACCTCTTGGGAGTCCTAATTGTCTCTCGTATTTTGTCATAATGTAGTTAACACTGTTTGGTTGGAATCTATACCCCAAGTCATTAAGAAATAACGAGTCCTTATGGTATAGTTTTCTTCCCCAATTATCGGTGTATTCTCCTTTTGACCTTGCATTCTTGCATCCTTCTGCTGGTTGTGGTCGTATTCTGCGATACTCGTTAAGAGAGTCGATAGTGTCCTGAAATAGAGTTACTGTAAACTCCCCGTTCTCTTCACCTTTTGGGTTTATGATTTTACACTCGTAGTATTTTGTTCCATTGTCTTCTACTTTGCCATTCCAGTCTATGTCTTCATCGTTGAGATGTACTATTGATGATTTTCTTTGTGGGATAGCGAAGAATAGTTTCATCATTGAGTGGTGACATAGATTGTTTTTAGATGCGAGAAATAGTCGTTCTATTATGTCGTCTGTTAGGACTTCTCTTTTTACTTTCTTGTGTGGTGGTGGTGTCAATAATGCTCTGTTTTCGTTTTTGTCGATTTCGTCAATGATGTTGTTAATTTTGTTGGCTTTGAGATACCTTAGAAATACTCTGAATGCATTACATCTAATGCACATAGCGTTAGGTTTTGTTTCTCCTTGTTTTACTTGTTCATCCCAATATGATCTCCATTTCTCAATGTCCTTAAGCGTTATATTCTCTGGTTCTTTATTGAGATGCTTTAGTATTAGTCCTACGTTGCAAGTATAACCTACCAATGTTGCTCTGCTTTTGCCTCTGCTTTTCAGATAGTTTTCAAATGACTTCAAGATGTGGTTTTCTTTGGTCATTCAATCACCTTTCGTTTGCTTTAGACAAAGATGTTTCACTATTATGTTGTCCATCTTCGCCAATAGTTAAATCACTCTGGGTATTAAGATACTTTACCGAGCAATTTATAAATAAGGATTTGTCAAACCTCTTCAAAGGTCTTAGATAATAGTCTTTTCTTTGTTTATTTTCTATATCTCGTTCTTTAATCGCTTCTTGACAAATTGATTTTAATAAATTATCTATAAATTCTTGAATATACTCTACAGATTCACTACTAACTTCTCCGCCAACATAATCTTTTAAAACTCTCTTTAATCTTTTATATGTTAAAGCATTCTCTCTCATCGTTCATTTCCATATTTTGAATTACAACATCTAAAAACACAAACAAGGTCTACAGGAGAGACACATTAAAATCTTGTTTAGGTAGGGATAATCATCCAACCTAAACCATATCTGCTATATATCACTGATTTTACTAAATATTCTCATTAGTTCTATATGGTTTTAGACTACTGTATGCTTCTGCATAATCTTCTTAATATCAGAGAGCATTTCCATATCTTTTTGGAATGATTCCTTACTGATTTCTATAGATTGTATTCTGTATCCGCATTTGTCACATATTCTGGTTCTGGTAAGGTATCCTGTTCTTTTAGATAAATATGTTACTTTTGCCATTAGCCTACCATCACTACACTTACTACACTTCATAGGGTATACCTCACAAGTGAATCTTCAGATTCTTGTTTCTTATCTACACCTTTAACCACATAACATCCTTTGTCCTTGTTTTTGTTGTAGATCACTTCATTTAGATTATTCTTTGATTTTACTTCATCTGTGAAAATTCTATATTCTTTGTTGTTGGTATCCCAGATATAATAAACATTTATTCTTCTATCATTTCCAAGTATTCCCATCTTTCCAATGTGTACTAAATCTTTTACATCTGGTTCTATATAGTCTGTTCTACGGGTTTCTAATCTCTTGTTCATTTGTTCTATTGATGAAAAACACTTTTCTGCTGATTCCTTACTTGTTTTCCTACACCAAAATGTCTTATTAGGTGAATATATCCTGTCACATTCGGGTATTGCCTCATCATTAATTGTATATGGTTCTGGGAATCTTAAGATATCAGATACCTTATTTCTATATTGTTTTAAGATTGTGTGAGGATTAAATGGTTTATGTTTAGTTATCTTTTTGATTCCGTTTCTGAAGCAATCATTTACTACGTATTCTCCATGTTGATACTGCCTATGGTATTGAAGTTCACTATCGGATTCAAATTTAGCTTGACATCTTTTACAGGTTAGTATTTTATTTTCTACCTTTTTCATTTCTTTGTTTACCAATAACTACAGAGCAAAATACAGATATTCTAAAATCTCCTTCTTTCATCACGTATCTTTCTAAGACATCCCCTACAATAAACATCTCTTCCTTCTGTTGGTACAAAAGGTACAGTAGTCTCTACACCACACTTTGAACAGATTACTTTATTTTCTTCCATTAAATTTCTTTACTCTTTCTGATAATTATTACACATCTAAAAACAATATCTTATTTACTCTTACTAATAGTGTTTAATTCTTTTGTTAAAACGTAATCTAATAGTTCATCAACAGATATTCCTAATTTCTCTGCTGTTCTTTCAAGAACCTCTGCGTTAGGTTTTGAGAATCCTTTTAGTTCTCTTCGCATGATTTCTCTGCTCGATATTCACACATTGAACTATCGAATGCTTTCCGTATGATATTCTTCAATAATTCCCGTTCTTGCTCTGGGTTCATATCTTACTATTCCTCTAGGTTATATTGACATTAAAACATTTTCTTTTTGGTTACTTAATTCATAGTGGGGTTTATTGTGTTATTTTTCCCAATCCTCAGAATACAGGTCTTTTCGTTTCCTTTTCCTCCCTCCTGAGAAAGTGAACATATCCATACTTTCTGGGTCGGTAATCCATCCTTCTTGATCTGGTAGTTCTTCGACTATTGGTGCTGGTGTATTGACTCTTATACCTTGGATTTTTACATCATCTTCTTTTAGATGTTGTTTTGATTGGATTTTGAGGAGTTTATCTTGGTGTTGATAGAGTTTTTGGAGTTCATTCTTTTCTTTTTGGGTCATTGGTCTACATTGTTTTCCTTGGCATTCTTCAAATTTATAACAATATTTATCGCAATCTTTAGCACATCGTTTTATACGTTCAAGGTCTGAGATTTGTTTCTCTGTATCTTGTACACTTAGTTTGTGTATTGTATCTCTGTCTTCATCCTTTTCACCTATGATGTATCTTTCATTGAGTTCCTTAAGGAGTTGTATTGCTGTTTTTATTGTTCTTTGATTTGGTTCTATCTTAAGGTCTGTGGGATAGGTCTTTATCATCTTTTTATAATATTTTATCGTTCTGTTGATGCTAGTTCTGGAATCGTCAATATGTGCTTTGATTATATCTTGTACAAGTTTGTGGTGACACTTATCTAATATTTCAGATACGATTTTATCATATCGCTGTCTGGTTACTTTTACTTCTTTCATATCAAATCCTATCTAATCTTTTTACAGATAACAAACATTAAGCACTTGCCTACAAATTAATCTACTTAACAAGGTTTATGTATTCGTTCTTTCAGATACTTCTTTTGTAACGAATAGACTCAAATCTTCTATTTTAGTGCCTAAAAACCTCCAGGAGGGAAACAGGCTTAAGGGTTCACATGCTAATCCTTACATGGTCTTCCAACAGATATAACGGATGAGTATGCTTAGCATTTACAGTGTCTATTTTAGTACCCCCTAATATAGTGAAGGGGTAGCTACCATGGCATTACATTATATGATTTTTAGTGAATTTTCTTAGTCCTTATGGCATTTTGGAGTCCACTTTTGACTAAGGGTGTCTATATTTTCCATACCTGTTGGGTATCCAATAGTTAAAATGTGGTACAATCACCTATGTTTTTAGAATTATTAAGTTCTTTCAATGCTGTGAACATAAGATACTCTTTCCAAGTTCTACATTTTAATTTCCTTTTTGCTTTCCTTAATATTCTATGTTCTTGGTCTGTCAACGGGATATGAAAAGTTTTCATTTAATTCTCCTAAATCTTCTACATAAAAACACAGTAACTTACTTTTTTATACTCTCTCATTAATATATAGAGTTCCATATAACCATGTCTTTTTAAGATTTCTACTCTGTTGAGGTACAGGTAAGTTTATTAGGGAGAAATACAGAAACCTCATTCCCTCCTGTTGATTTTGAGAATTTGAGGTATCTCCTTCGAGAGACCGTGCTACAAGTGGATTTTCCCTAATATATAAAGATATGTGGACTAAATTGCTAATGGTTATCATACCTAAAATACATTGAAAATAATGATATCATTTACTTGGGAATCTTATTGTAAGATATTGTAGAAGAGTAACTGGATATCGTTTCTTAAATTCTGTGTAGTCGAGAATTAATGCCATTAAACCAAAGAATAGACTCCCTGTGATAAATCGGAAGTCAAGAGAACATAGACTCCAATTAAAGAGAAATAGGCTTGTGATGGCTAAAACCAATTTTAAGATATATCTATAGTTTAGTTTCATCTGTACCATGAAAGAAAAGGAGATAGAAATCTATCTCTTGTTTAGGGTATAGTTGCCTACGAGGTTTCCGTTAGAATCTAAAAGGATTCCTTGCTTTGTGTTTCCTTGTTCTAGTTTTAAGATTGCATCTTTTAGAATGTGTATAACCTCTTCTTGTGGATTCTCATCAAAGGCTTGGTTATCAGTTCGGATGGTGAGTTTAAACATCTTTATTTTCTCCATCGTGGGGTTAATGTGTAGATTTGTTTTCTTCCGATTAACTGTAGCGGTGAGTATTGGTTTTTACCGTCAAGGATTGGTACTCGTAAGGTGACGTTTATCATTTCTTTTCTGAGTCTATTCTCTCGTTTACAGATGATAGGCTTTTGATAGATTTCTTCGAGTATCTGTAAGAAGGATACTGTCTCATATGGTCTGTTTCGTATCTGTATGGTCGGGGGAAGTTGTCCGCATCCTAAAAATAAACAGGTATCCTGTAGGGATATTGTTGATTCCATCGGATCACGCCCTACTCGTTTATGATTTCATCTATTCTTTGGAGTTGTTCTGTGCTGTAGTCAAAAAGAATAAGAGAGTTGATGATTCTCTCTTTATAAGTTAGATTGTCTTCTGTGGTCATTGTATCCCTTATTCCTCTGTGTAACCATCAAACCATAAGACGTTTCCAGATTCATCTTTCTTATGGGTTGTTTCAAGGGAACAGTGGTATTGTGCTTGTTTTAGTGTAAGACCGCTATCTATGGTTCTTTGTCGTTTGTTTTCATCTCGATAGAAGCGAATAATCTTATAACTCATTATTTCGCCTCCTCTCTTAAGATGAATTCTGTAAATCTTTCTCTGTCAAATCTTGGGTTGTCTTCTTCAAAGAACTTGATAAAATCATCTATAAGTGGTTTGTGTGCTTGGTTCTTTGCTAAAATGAATCCTATAGATTTATAGTGTTGACGAGAGAACATCTTAAGACACCCCCAAGGCTCTAGTTAATCTTTGGTGGATGTCGTAGAATTCTTCTAAACTTAAGGGGTCATCTTTTAGAGTTACTGTAGAGGGGAATCGTTGCATATCTTCTACAGTTTCGAATACACATCCTTTGTACTTTATGAGATGGCTCTCAATGATTCCTTCTATCTGAGAATAAGAGATAGTGGTCATTTTAGCACCCTTCCCAACAGTAGAAATTAACTGATTTTGTAGGAAGGGCTCGGATGATATACCCTTCTTTTCTTTTGGTTTCTGCAAATGCTTTTGAGGTTGTAAAATCTACAATCTCAAAGACTGTTAGTTCTTGGTGTTCTTGCCTCTGAGAAAGTTCTTTAAATCCCCTTTCGTTTCTTGGTTCGGGGATATGAAGAACCATCTCTTCTTTGCCGTTGATGTGGTTTTTCATATTCTCATTTCCTTTTGTTTTGTTGTATTCAGTAAAGCATACCAAATATATAAAGTTATTCAGTTGAGGATAAATAAGGATACCAAGGTTATAAATGTGAACAGGGATTCATAAGTATGGTACGAATTGGTGTAAGTATAGATAAGAAGGATTTAGAGAAGTTGCGGAAGATATCAATAGATGAGAAGCGACCTCTTTCAAATCAAATAGTGTATATGCTGGAGTTCTATCTCAAGTTCAAGGATAAAGTAAAGTGATTGTTCTTTCCCCTTACTATATCCCCTATCTCATTGTAAAGAAGAAAAAAGAAGAAAGAGTAAATCAAAGGAACTTTCTTTTCTTTTTCTTTATTATTTCTTTTTCTATTCTTTGAATAAGATAATAATAGGAACTCTGTAGAGATAGGAACTCTGTTATCGGGGATAGATTCATTTGATTTATTGGGAACTTATTAGTAATAACTAAGGGGTCTGAAAGAACAGGTTAGGAGTAAGGAATAGGTAATAGGAACTTGTTATATGAAAGTGAGGATAAGGAGCTAACTATATACTATCCCTCAAATGAGCCTATTAAACACACACATAAGGAGTAATCCCCTATCTATATGCTCTATTCTATAGATTCATTGAGATAATAAGGTTTTTACTGCTCTATCTTCTTAAAAAGATTTATTTAATTATTTAGTTCTTTCACCATGTCTTAAGGACTTATCAAGTATATCTTTTTCAAGGGAATAATAAGAGATATTCTCTCCTGTTGTTAGATTAAAATGCCTTGGAAGGTATAATTATGTGTCTAAGGGGTAGGGTTAGAGTATCTAATAGAGGTTTTAAGGATAGTTACTCCTGTTGAGGGTTGAGATGCCTCTCTCCTGTTGGCTCTATAAACTGAGAAACTGAGGTATTCTCTAAAACTATGGGGTTCTTGGGTTCACTAAATCACATAATCTTTAAGATTCTATTGGATTCTACAGAGGAATGATTCATAATAGAGTATTATGTTTCATTCTCCTGTTAGTATATAAAGACAATCTTAAAATCTAAACTAATATTTTTCTTTATTCTTAAGGATACTACAAGGGATTAGTATTAATTAACAGAGGAGATATAGGTATCTATCAGGGGAGATAAGATATATCTACAGATAGGAACGGCATAAGGGGTAGTAAAATACTATCCTCTTCTGTACATAGCTTAGTGTCTCATTATTACTATAACTTTTTGTATATTCCTTTATATACTAAACGTCAATAAATCTCTCTAATCCTTACCATCGTATCACTGATACGGCATATAGGGTAATATCCCCAACAGGAGTGGAGTATAATTATCTGTAACAGTGGTATATCATGTTTTAAGATGATATAGATGTTACGGATTTCTTGGTTAAAGTAGACTTTCTCCTGTTGGATTCATTCTCTATCAACTTGGCTATACTCTTTCTACAGTCAGAGCATAACAGTGCTGAAAACTCTACTAAAAGTGTGTTAACATTCTTGTAATTTTTGTCTAAATCGCCAATAAGATTGTATATAGATTCTCTATCATCCAATAGACGTGATTTGATTCGACCAAGACGATTATTTAGCATCTTCTCTAAATCTGATCTAACACCTTTCGGCATATTGGTGTTAGCTAATATAGTCTGAATATTATCTATAATATCTTGGATATCTTCTAATGTTTTAGATATATTTGATTTGTAGGTATGCTTAAAATCATCTATTCCAGAAGGTATATCTTTAGCCTTGGTGGATATATTGGCATAATCTACTTTCTTAAAGAATCGACATAAATCCATCTTGTTAATATCTACTACATTATGTTTTGTTTTTAGTTCTTCTAACATCTTGGAATAACCAAGACACCTTAACCTCATTTCTTTAATAACTTCTGAAAGACCCATTGATTCTATCTTATTGACCATTCTTGATTACCTCATGTATTTTCTTGTCCAAAGGAGTGAATAGAAGGTTATCTTTTTCCTTCTGAATCTCATTACCTAATATCTTGGTTTGTTCTTTTAGATTCATTAGTGTTTCCTCAAGATGTGTTTTCTCTAATTCTTCCCTTGCTCGTTCCTCAGTAGCTAATCTATTCTGCTCTATAGCTAGTCTATTCTTTCTTAATTTGTTCTGGTTCCTTAAAAATTGTTCTACTACCATTTGATTCATTCCCATCTCGTATAATTTTAACATCGACTGCTTTCCTATGCTTACCTCCATAGTAAGATAATATACTAAAAGTCACATAGTCACCTATTCGAATCTCCTTTATAGGTGAGTAATCGGAGTCACTGGCGTGGAAAAACACTGTCTCATCATCTCCCCCATATTTTATTTCCCCTGATCTGCGAAATTTATCATATTCTGAAACAATTCCTTTAAGAATTTCTACCATTTATATCTCTTATTTATTATCTAAACATTTACATCTTCTTTCAGATGTCCTGACATTTTGGAGTAATACTCTATTCTTTTAGAATCACTTAAAACTCCATTACTTGAAGGATATTCCTTACACTGGTCTATCGCTTCATCAACCCAATTATCTATCTTTGACATTATACTTTCTCCTTAGAATACTCATATTTTAACATCTCCTTATCTTGTTCTAAAGATGACAGTATCCTCCTGTAGTATTTTAGTTTCTTCAATCTAATAAATTCTTTATTCCTGTCCATTGATTTTCCTAACAAAGATTGCTCTATCTAAATCCTCAGATGATAGAGTAAATTCAACATATGTTCCTTTTTGTGGAATAAACTTACAATCCTCCCTTAAGAAGAATATATTTCTGTTATCTGGGTCTTCTAAAGAGTTAATAAAACCAGTATTAGACTCATAGTCAAACCATCTTATAATTCCTTGTGGCATCCTAACCTCCTGTGTTTTAAGATTCATTTTGTATAATTACATTTCATAACGAATGATTCGTTAAAAACTAAAATCTATAAACTTTCTTCAAAGATTCTGTGATCTCATAAGGAGAGAGTATTCGTTACATTTAACGGTATTCTTATTAATGGATAAACGGATGAATCTCCTATCTTAAGTTCCTCCTGTTGGGATTAAGTTGATATAAATTTCTTATGGAGGAAGTATTCTTTTATATTTTGGTTTAGAAAAGTATACTATACATAATAAGAGAATTATAATTATTGATGTGTGTACTGTTAAATGGTTGTGTCATATCTATAAGTACTCTATTTCTCTCCTGTTGAATTATATTGGATAGTTGATAGAGTAAGGGGAAATATCTATCTCCTTTCTCTCTACGATTTTCTTTATTAATTCAGGAGTATAATGCTCTTTAAATTTAATTACTAAAACTTTATCATTCTTTAATTGCTCTTCAATATAAGAAATGTTCCTGTGATTAATCGCTATTACGTGTTGGTATCTATTGAGTCTATCCCAAGTATAAAATTTAGATACTAATCGTGTCTTATAGAAATAATTCATCTGATACCTTAGTTTCTTCCAATTTGCTACTTCTATTAGATACTTGTAGATATTGTTGTTACTGTCTGTTATTCTAAGGTAATAATCTATCCCTTTTTGACCTCTGTAATAGTGCCTTAAAGTATAGGAGTTAGGGATTGATTTAAAACTCTGAATATATCCATATTTTCTTAAGGTTTTGTTAGTATTATAAGCAAAGATATATTCACCAAGTCTGCCCTTAACATTATTAGCATCTTTTCCCATATTAATTGTCTTAAGAATATGATGAATCATATCTGTGTTTAATCTCCAATTCATACTTTCATTCTGTAATATCTCTATAGGATTCGAGATATGGCTTTCGCTAACCGATATAATTTCTTTAAAAGTAGACATCTATTCATCTGAAATTATTTTAAGACATTTAGAATCTATTTTGTGGTAGATAATACGAGTATCTTCCAATGATGAAATAAACTCTTTAATTTTCTTAATACCTTCAACATCTGTCTTAACGATTACTCCAAAATTGAAGTAACTCTTCATAAAATTATTCAGATCAATTTCGTTATTCATTTTCTTATCCTATCCAATTATAATTACAAATCTACAAACAAAAGGTTAAGGAGAGGATGAAAACACCCTCTTCTTTCAAACCCATCAATAGTATAGCTTTTTTACCTCAAAATGATAGACTAATGTGTATTTTCTTCACTTTTTGATTTATGGCTATATTATGACCCCTAAAAGTCTATCTCGGAGAGAGTATCTATCGTCTATCGCATCTACGAGTTGTTGATCTTGGAGTTCTAATATTGACTTTATCCGCCTTTCTACTCTTGTTTGTTGTTTGCGGAAGTGGATATTTCTCATAAGGATTTTCTGTTGGTTGTTCATCTACATTCTCTTCACTCGGAAGAGGATAATTACTAATTGGTTTCTTAATTGCCATATTAATTCTTTCCTTTTATAAATTTTATCCATAACATAATAACATATTGTTAATTGTATTACCATAGAGTCTTTCTATAACTGGTTCTAATTCTTGTCTATGTTTATCTACTGTTAATTTTTTCAAATATTTACAGTGAAACCAAGTAGGTATCGCTATTACATAAATATCTGATATATGATGCCAACTTATTGATATACCTTTAGGATAAGGATTTGGCATTACTTTAACAAATCCTAATCCTTTCTTTCTTGCATTATTCTGTGCTACAATTTCTTTAATATAAGTTATATGTTCTTCTCTATATTTTAGACCATATTCTCTAAGTTGTTTTTTATGTTCTTGGCAGTATTTCTTACCAAGTTCTCTTATCTGTTTTTTATGTTCTAATCTATATTTTTTATCTTGTATTCTTCTTTGTTCTATATGTTCTAAATAATATTTTCTATGATTATCTCTTCTTTGTTCTATATGTTCAAGTCTATACTGTTTGTGATAGTTTTTGAAGATTTCTTTATGAGATTCGTAGTACTTTTTCCTAATTATTTTTAGATGTTTTCTGTGTTTTAAATAATATTCTTTTATCTGTTCCTTATGTTCTAGATTATATTTCTTATGATAATCTTTTATCTGTTCTTTGTGTTCTAAATTATATTTTTTATTGTACTCTTTTTTATTAAACAATTCTTTCCTTCATAAGATATTTAGTGCCACAACGATAACAAACAAACTCACTATTGTATATCTCACCATCATTCGCTCCGCATTTCCTACAGATTATGAAAACCACCTCTATTAATACTCCTTTAAAATATAACCTAATTTTGTCTTTACTATACCATCATTAGGTACATCTTTACAGTCTTTGCATCCATCTTTAGATTTGTTTAGAATGAATATCTCTTCATTATTCGAGTTTGAATCCTTAGAACATAGATAATTAAGCAGTATCAAATCTTTATGAGTTTCATCTGACAGAATACCATCTTTTGCTTTAACAATGACCTTATCTAAAACAGTACTAATATTAGTCCTATTGAGACTCAAAGCGTTATTCATAGTATCTAAAAACATCTCAGGGTTATCTCCTTCCTTAAATGAAGAGATAGTATCAGCGTGATTCTTTCCGATAGAGCAATTTAATCCTTCTCTTGAACTAATTTTCTCTAATAGTTTGAGTTTATTTGCTTCCCTGTTTTTGATATCTATAGCAAGTTGATTTAAACTTGTAGTATCCACCATTATATTCCACTCCATTCTTCTTTTTTCTTCTGGTGTACATTTTGTTCTTGAAAGGTGTATCCTGAAATTCCACCATCTCTAATAACTTCTTTACTTTTAGATTTCATTGATTCATCTACTCGTTCTCGAATTTCTTGAGAGGGTAGATGATTTGTGTCAACTGGTCGGGTATATAATGTTCCTGTTCCAGTCTTTTCTTGTACAATGAAATCCTGAACTTTCTTCTTATCTACATCTATGTTTAGTGTCATATTTTTTATCTCATTATTTCTTAACATTTTAACAGTATTCTTGAACTCCTTAGAGTTCTTTATTTCATTCAAGAGTGCATCCTCTAAAGATATGGATGTTTTAGTTACTGGAATAGCATCTTTAGATACTTGCATCTGTTTTAGACATCGTACATTCTCTAATCTTGAAGAATAGTCATTTAGTTTTGAATTATAGGAATCTCTAAGATTAGTTAACTGGTTTTGTAATAACTTCACTTGATTTTGAAGGTAATTCACTTTCTCGTTTAAATCGTTCATTTATTTCCTTTAGTATAATACTACATTTCTTACAGATTGATTGAGTTTTTCCATCAATATGGAATATATTAATTCCATCCCTTTGATTTATATTTTCAAGTTCTTCTTCATCTTTTAATTCTATATTGTTACTATCTTGGCACATCCTACATTCTAATTGAATAAATCTCATATGCTATCCTATAATTTTATTATACATTTTAGACAGGTGTGGAGGCATATGTTTTATAAACCCTGCCTCCAAATGGGTTATCTCCTCATCTTACCTAAATGACGTAGGATGGCTCCTAGGCACCCTGTTCCACAAATAAGATGAAGATTGAGTATGTCTGTGGAACTCTAAATTATTGATGTTAGTAATTCATCGAGATATTGGACTTTGAAATTCTCTAAAGATTTGAGTTGTGATAAGAATTCATCTTCTGAGATTCTTTGTTTTAGGATTTGTGATCTCCATGTATTAACCTGTATTAATTTAATCAAGAAATCTCTACATTCATCATTTTCAAATCCTTGTATTTTGAGATGTTCAAAGGTGTCTTTAACATCAGTATCGCTCTTTAGCAATTCATCCAGATATGGCTCAACATCTCCTAACTTTTTCGATAACTCTTTAGTAATTTGATTCCAATCCATTTTCATCTCCTATAGTGGTAAAGGAAGGTGATTTTGCACCAAGGCACCTTCAACCTTGCTTTTCAGATTGATAGTTCCAGATATATTATATTAGGTGTAGGCATTGAACACAATGACCCTAATAATCACCACATAAATCTATCAATGTGCAAGAACTCCAAAGAAGTGGTGACACGAATTAACTCCCATATTTATTGATATAGATATTTGCCTGACAATCAGGACATATATCTACAGGAGAATCATCTGACAAGTTCTTCATCCCACAGATTTTACATCTCTTCATATCAATTCTAACAATCTACAATATCTATAATAATACAACATCTATAAGTTTAAGAATATGAGAGGATGTAGATACCGTTTAAAATCATATATTTCTATATGCCCATCTGGGAATCTACATCTATTAGTTTTAGATGGATATGGTATGAACTCAAGAGATGGCGAATCTCTTGTTCCTTGTGAATGATGCAAGGAATCGAAATATGGGGTAAGATGCATTAGTATCCTAACCCCCCTTTGGATATCAAAGGAATCGGAAATTAAAGAAAGTTAGGGGATAATCCCCTGTAGAGATGTGTCTATCTGAAAGGCAATTACATAAAGCAAATAACACCATAAACTTCTATATCTGCATTATTATAATTTATGGATGCATAATTAAGAGGATATGCACGTGTAATATTCTCCGATTAATACTATAATTACCATTCAATGATCGTTTAAAAAATTCATTAAAAATAAATTTAGCAATTTCCAAAGGTTTAAAATAGAATTATAAAGAGCCACGTAATTCTTTTTAGTGCAATGACCGAAAAAGATGATCATACGATAGCTGATTTAATTCACGACGAAACATTTGATATGGATCCTGAAGAGATACGTAAAATTGGTTATCAAATGGTTGACCTTTTGGTCGAGTATTTTAAAGATATGCGTACCTCTGCAATTCTGCCTAATAAAACTCTTCAAGAAATGAGTAAATTAATTTATGAGCCATTACCACAAAATGAACAAACTGCGGATAAGATTCTTGATGAATGTAAAAAAAAGATCATGCCTGAGATGATTCGTATTGGTCATCCTCGTCTTCTTGGATGGATTCTTTCATCAGGAACCCCTGTTGGAGCATTTGCTGATGGTGTTGCAAGTGCATTGAATCAAAATGTCTCTGTATCTGGTGCAGGTATGGCAACCGCAGTTGAACTTTTGGTTATTGATTGGATCAAAGAAATCATTGGATATGATCCTTGTGCGGCTGGTCTTTTGGTCAGTGGTGGTTCTCTTGCGAATCTTACCGCGCTTACGGTTGCCCGCAACATGAAAGCTAATTTTAATGTGCGTCACTGCGGCATGAAACAAGACAGATTAGATAAAAACATGGTTCTCTATGTTTCGAAAGAGGTTCATGTCTGTGTACCTAAAGCAGCGAATATTCTTGGTATTGGGACAGATAATATTAGGTATGTGAACGTAGATCACAATCTTCGTGTTGATACAGAAGATCTGAGGAAAAAAATTGTTGAAGATCAAAAAAATGGTTTACATCCGTTTTGTGTAGTTGCATCTGCGGGAACCGTGAACACTGGTGCTATTGATCCGCTGGAATCAATTGCTGATATCTGTAAACAGTATGATCTTTGGTTTCATGTGGATGCAGCGTATGGTGGTTTTGCTGCGCTTTCCTCTCGTCTGAAACCGTTACTGAATGGTATTGAACGGGCTGATTCTATTGCTATTGATCCTCATAAGTGGTTGTTTATTCCTTATGAGGCTGGTTGTGTTCTTGTGAAAAATTCATCGTATATGAAGCAGACGTTTGCTATGGGTGCAGAGTATATTCATGCAAATACTTCACCTATTTCAAATGAGGATGTTGATTTTTCTGATTATGGTATTCAGCTTTCTCGAAATTTTCGTGCGTTGAAAATATGGATGTCTCTTAAACAATATGGTGTACTTAAGTATGGGAGACTTATTGATCAGAATGTTCATCTGATACAGTATTTTGCGGCATTGATCAATGAAACAACAGATTTTGAGACACTGACCGATCCTTGTTTAAGTATTATTTGTTTCCGTTTTTTTCCTACGGATTTGCAAAAGATGTATAATGATTCTTCTTCGATTCAAAAGGAAATGATTTCTGAGTATCTCAATGTACTAAATCGTGATATTATAGAATGTATGCGTAGGGATGGACGAATATTACTATCCAGTACGATTCTTGGAAAAAGATTTGTTCTTAGGGCATGTGTTGTGAATTATCGAACAACGAAAAAAGATATTGTTATGATTCTTGAGATAGTACGCGAGTTAGGAAGCAAGTCGGATAAAAAGCTTCGCAAGCCGTTTTAATAAATATTTTTTTCTGTAAAACGAAATTAAATTTCCTTGTATTCAAATTGTTTATATTTTTGTTTTATTTCTGGTGATATCTTCCACAGATGTGCTAGTACCGAGAGGGGAATAGTGTTTGCCTCCTTTTTTGCTTGTTGAATTTCCTTTTCAGTTAAATACGGAAAAAGAGGGCATTTTATAACAATGCAGCTTCGTTTATTGTTTTTATAGCGGGGAATAACCGGCCAGACTTTGCATAAGATTGGTTTTATTGTATGGATTTCACATGAGCAATCATCTTTTAGATAGGGGCATGAATTGTTTTTGTTTGTTTGTATCTCATAGATTCCTTCATCAATTTTGATGAAATGATCAGTGAACCCTGCGTTGATGATATCTTTTTTTTCTTTTTCTGTTATTGGAGGTTTGACTTGTTGGCAACAGAAGGCTTGGCATTTTTCACATACCATTAAAAATTTATGAGATATCGGCATAAAAAAAGAAGTATTTGACTTCCTTATAAACATTACCCGATAGTATATTATAAAAAAGCAAATATTAATATAGTGGTGAAGAGAACAATATAGTATAGTCTTGTTGGAGTAAAAACAATGGATCTTGAACGATTACTATTATTGATTTCTACAAATACATACGATTATCTTGATAGTAATCGAGAAATCATAAGATCTGAACTTAATCGTTTAGGTATTTCTTCAAAGGATCAACCAGATCTGATGGAGAAAATAGTTAAAATTACTAAGATTGTGAATAACCCAAAAACTAGGGAAAGTTATCTGCAATCGTATTTCCGAGTGTTTCAGGAAGGTATCGATGCTGATGGCCGGGGTAGTTCGATTATTATTGAGATTACGAAAAAATGTGTAAAAAACTGTGCTCATTGTTATTCGAAGTTTAGTGGGAAAAAACAAGAAATGTCAGATGATACACTTGATGCCATTATCAGTTACGCACGATCTCATGTGAAACATATTTTTTTGACTGGTGGAGAGCCAACAATGGATCCCAGGGTATTTGTTCTTGCGCAAAATAATCCAGATATACTGTTTTTTGTTTTTACCAATGGCAGCACAATGACTGATGCGTATGCAAAAAGAATATCTTCTTTTGGGAATATCATTCCTTTACTAGGCATTGATGGAGGTTCAGCTTATGCACATGATATGTTAAGGGGAAAAGGAAGTTATGCTGAGGTGATGGATGCAATTGATCATCTCAATAAAAACAATGTTTCCTGGGGGTATATTAGTTTAGTGACAGAAAAAAACGCGTATAATGTACTTGGTAAGAAATTCATTAATGATAAAATTAAAAAAGGTGCTTTTATCGCCCGGTACCTCGAATATCTTCCTGTTGGTCCAAAACCATTGAAGGGTCTTATTCTTTCTGGGGAGACGTATTATTTTCTTGAAAAACGGAAAAAAGAGATTATTAAAGCAGGTAGTATTTATATTCAGGAGACTATGCAAGAAAAATGCAATGGTTTACTGTATTTTGATGTCGATGGTAATATCAAAAACTGTTTTTGTTTTCATTACGCAAAATACAATGTAGCTGATGGTGATATCAACACGTCGATACAAAAGACACGCAAAGAATGGACGTCTTATTCATGGGTTGGTGAATGCCCGCTTTATGCAGATGCAATTCTATTCAAGAATCACTTAGAAAAAATTGGTTGGAAGCGGATTTCGTTTCGTGATGAAGAATATCTTAGTAATCCTGATATTGCTACATTGCTTACACGAAATTATAAACGTTTTTTAGAGATAAAAGCACTGCAAGGATTATAAAAGCATAATAATCGATAGATTTTTTAATATCTTTGATAATTTCATCCTTAAAGATTGCTGATGAATATCTATAGATATATTTTTAAGTGAGTAAATGCTTTGAAACATTTGGCGATAAGAAATATGAAAGAGAAAAATTTTGTTGTCCTTGACAATGAAGATGAGAAAGCCGTTCAGTTATTCGCTGAGCTTGGAATGCCAAAAAATCTCGCAAAAACACTACTCTATATTTATCAAGTTGATGAATGCAAGACTTCAGATATTGAACAATGTGCAGATCTTCGACAACCTGAGGTGAGCGTTGCTATCAGGGAATTACGGAAGAAAGGATGGATAAAAACAAGGTACGTGAAAAAGAGCGGTAAAGGAAGACCCAATCATGTCTATAAACCTGCTACGACGTTATCAGATGTTATGAAAACTTTTGAGCAGGAGAAATTAAAAGATGTTGAAACCATTCAAAACGATATGGTAGAACTAGAACATCTTCTGAGTAATCGTTGAATTCTAAACGTATATTTTTGTTCTCGTGGTTTTACCTTCTGTTATGAAATATTTTAAGGATATGTTTTTAAAGAAATAAGGAATGTTTGTTTAAGAATCGGAGGATTATTTATGAAAGATAAAAAGAATTTTAATATTACTATTAGTGAATGGATAACTTTTTTACAGATAGAAATCTCTACAAAAAGTAACCATATTTCTTTATTACATTCATTAACAACAGATCAAAAAGTAATGATGTCTACATCTATATCGTTATTGTTAGTTGGTATTTTAGCATTTATTAATGCAACAACACTTTCTATAATAATAAAAATGGGTTGCATTCTTATTGTACTTATTATGTTTTTATTGTTTCTTTATCTCAATAATCAATATTGGAACGATAAATTCTTTAAAGATTTAGAACAGAATTCTATATATATTGCAGATCTTAAACAAATTTTCGCAAAAATTCTTGAGGAAGAATTAACGGAGACTACAGAAGTTAAAAAAGAATACATGGCGATTGTTAACAAAAACTTTATAAAAAACAAAACCTGATTAAAAACCGTGTTAATCATTGACCGCTCATGGTATATAAAACTATCATTTTCTGAGGTTCCATGGAAAAATAAGATTTCGTTATAACCTGTAATCTCTCATTATTATGCCATTAAACGGTTCCTAAAAATAAAGCGCCGTCCGCCGTATGCAAACCTTGGGTATAGTTTATACCATCAAGAATGGTGAGAAAAAGGGACGGTTTTGATATCTTTTTCCTATTATTTAACGTAACTTATGTTTTGTACTAATGGATCCTTTACATTCTTACAGAATTTCGAATCGATTTAAAGCCACTGGGGGAAATAATGAGCATAATTAATAGCTCGCAGAAAAAACAGCTATAATGTGCTTTAACGGTAGATAATTAAGTGATTGAAGCCCCTTTTTACAAAAATTATAAATATAACATCCGGTGTAAAATAAATACTGAGAATAGAGACGGATAATTTACATTTAAATTCTTATATGACTAAAAGTTGGAACGGGGGAAGTAAAATTAAACTCAATAAAGCAAATGATAGTACACTCATTGGATTTTTCCCGATCTTTTGGAGTACGGGAGAAACCATTCCTTTAATAAAAATTGCTCAATCATATATGAAACAGGGTGGAAAAGCAGTATTCTTTAGTCATGGCGGTAAATATGAATATATGGCGGAAGACATTGGTTGTGAAGTTATTTACCTAAATAGTTGGTGGAAAGATTATTTTCGTAAAGGAAAAAAATTGATAGAAAATGGGGTGAAGGCTGAAAAATTCTTTACTAATCAATTTGATGAAAAGTTTATTGAAAAATCTATCAAAGAAGAAAAGGAAGCGTTTCAAAAAACTGGTGTTAAATTAATTGTTAATACCTGGAATTTAACCTGTAGTATTTCTACAAGGGCTCTTCACATACCTCTTGTTGTCGTCATTTCAGGAACAACCATCCCACCTTATTTTAAATCAGGTTTTGTGACGTTTCCAGATAATTATGAAAATATGTTTACGAAAATGTTCCCAGCATATATTAAAAATCGTTTTACACAATGGTTTTTATTAAATAATAAATTACTTGTACGACGATTTAACAAATTTTCGAAAGAATATAATATTTCGTCGTTTAAATGTTTAAATGATATTATTTTAGGAGATCATAATTTTGTATGCGATGACATACATTTTTTAGGATTGACACCAACGAAAGAATTTCCTTTAAAAAATTATATTGGCCCAATTTTTCATGGAAATATCCTAAAAGAACAACAGGAACATATAAACCAAGATATTATGAATCATTTGAAAAAACCAAGGAAATCTATTCTCTTATCTATGGGGAGTATTCCCGACAGGCATTTATTTTTAAAGGTTTTAAATGCACTTAACGAAACAGAGTACAATGTGATTGCGATATATACAAAGACGCTGAAAAAAGATGAACTACCGAAAACTGGTGAAAATATCCTTCTTCAAGAATTTGTGCCCTCAGTAACTAATCTTCTGAAACAGGTCGATTTAGCGATTATCCATGGTGGACGTGGCACTGTATACTCAGTCGCATACTCAAGCAAACCTGCGATTGGGATACCAGCGTTATATGAACAACAATACAATATTGATTGTCTTGTACGACATGGATCAGCGATTAAACTTTCAAAAAAATATTTTAACCAAAAATATTTACTTAAAAATATCAATTATATTTTTAATCATTACTCAACATTTTATGAAAATGCTAAAATTTTAGCAACAAAACTTACTAAAGATTGCGGGGAAAAAAGAGCATCTGATAGACTTGTTCAGATAATCAATTCAAATCAAGGATTTACAAAGGTATCTGAATAAAAGGACTATCATAATTTTTCATTGATTTATCTAATAATTATAACGTCAAAAAAATGAAGAGGTGGGATATTTGCGAGAGATAAAATGTGATATAATGCACAGCTTATATATACAGAAATTGTAAAGTAAAAAAGAAAAGAAATAAAAGAATGTTTTTTTGAATGAGAAATGTTTTTTGGTTTTGATTTATAGATACCGACGCCGACGCCTCCGAGTACAATGATAATGGTACTGATGTAGTGCATAGAATATAGCAGTATAATAGGTATAATAACAAAAAGATGAATCCATATGAATATTTTTAACACTGTTTTTGTTGTATCGAGACCCGCCCATACTGCAAAGGTTGTAGTTCCACTTTTATTATCATAATCGTAATCAAGGATGTGATTACATATTTGAAATATGCAACTAAAGATTCCCGCAGAAATTGCAACTAACAAAATGGTATTATTTATCTGACCGGTAAATAATGCTCCCCAAAGAATGATGAGAAAAAATCCAAAGAAATGCCAGACTATATCTATAATAGGCCGTCCTTTTAACCGCAATGGTGGCGCTGAATACACCCATCCCATAAATAACAGGAGAATGCAAACAATGATTATTGTAATATCTTGATAAATAATACAAAAAATTATTGGGATGGCGAGAAAAACTAAATTTAATATAATTTCGTTGATTTTCGAGATTTCTCCTAAGGCGAGAGCGTTAACGTTTCTCCTCCTCGGATTATTTTTATCTGATTCAATATCGTAATAATTATTTATAGCAAACGTAAATGATATGCTAAAAAATGTCGATATTGTAAATATTAATAATGAGACAAAATATTTTGTTATTGATAGGATGGATATTCCCAATATAAACCCCAATAAAGATGTTGAAAACCAATAAGCAACATCTTTAATTCTAATTATCTCTGTAAGGAAAATAGATATTTTGTTTTTCTTCGGAATGGCTTTATTCAGCATATTTACATCGTTCCAAATGAAAATTGAATACTTGTATAAAAGATAAGCGTTCTTTATCTTATTATTTTTTATGCTTCGGTTATAAAGAAACAATGAGATAAACACGAAAAATCGGCGTTTACTTCAGAGTTCGGGTCCGTCTTTATAAAAAATACTGTTTAACAGAAGAAAAAGAGTGTTGGAGCGCCGTCCGCCGTATGCAAACTTAGGGTATAGTTTATACCACCAAAAATAGGGAGAAAAAGGGAATCATATTTGAGGAACCGTTTTGGTAGTACAATGTATAGCACCACCTTGTTTGATTATCGAATTACAATTTATACCCCGCATCTCATATTCAGGCATTAATTGTTGATAAATAGAAATCGCTTCAGCGTCTTCAACAGTATTATATTGCGGGATGAGAACGACTTTTTTATATGTTCCATTTATTATTAATGAGTTAGCATACGTCCAGACTGTTTGTCTATTTGAATTAGGATCTCGCAACATAGGAATTCTGACAACGTTGTAACCATGTTCTATAAATATTTTAGAATTATTTTCTAATATGTTGTAATTTATATCCTTTTGATCCTTGTATTGACCAACAAGAACCGTTTTATCATCCAGGAATTTTGCAAACATATCAAGGTGCCCCGATCCATCATTTATTTGCGATTCTAACACAATAAGTTCATCTAATCCTAAGGATTTTTTCAAATTATCTATAATTTTTTCTTTTGAATGATAGGGATTATCTTGAAAAATTCTATCAGTTGCAAAACCGACACCATGCCCATCAGTCATATAATTTCCACCTTGGATGGAAACAACAAAATTCGTATCAAACCTATAATCAATATGGTATCGAATGCCATAGAATGTTGGAAAAAAATTATCTAGAAACCTCCAGAGTCCATAGATATCGTATTTAAAGTCCACAATTGAGAGATGGTTATCCTCTTCGATAAAAAACGAGCCGTAGTCAACAATCCAGATTGAATCTGTTGGTATCAACGTAAATGTAATATTTGTAAGAGGAACATTATTTGCCCGTAATTCTGATAAGACATGATTTTTAATTATTTGATTATTTACAACGATGTTTACTGAAGTAGAATTCTCTGTCTCCTTTGTAATATTGATAAAATAAGATTCAACGATTCTATCTAACGATTTCCACCATTTAGGCCAAGTAAGGATTAATTCTTTTACAGATTCAAACTCAGCAACAGAACGTATATTCTGAGATATATAAGAAGATGAAGGGTGTGGGGGATTGATCGTTGAAATACAATTAACAGAAGGGGGCGCAAGAATAAATACAACTGTTAATAATCCAATTATTGTCCCAAACTTATTCATAATCACACCCAATAATATATAGTTAGTTATATTTTAAATTTCTTGTGGCTGTTGAAAAATTTTTGGGTTGATGGATTAAGGGATCTGAACATCATTTTATTTATAAAATACTGATGAGATAAATACGAAAAATCGGCGTTTACCTCAGAGTTCGAGTCCGTCTTTATAAAAAATATTGTTTAACAGAAGAAAAAAAGGTCCAAGACGCCGTCCGCCGGACTCGAACCAGCGACCGTTCGGTTAACAGCCGAATGCTCTACCAACTGAGCTAGGACGGCAAACACAAGCTCTTAGAAGAGATGTATGCAGCACAAGACAACAGAGTTTTATATTAAAAGATTACCTTTTTAGAATCCCATTGATCCACTGGTCTTTATTTTTTTGATTTCTCGTTCAATATATCGATACACCTTGAAATGTTTACTACCTGAAAGCATCATATCAATCGCTTTTTTTGTGACATCCATAAATTCAAGATCTGAGATAATCCCAACGGTATGTCCATAAATAGAAATATGTGCGCCAGTGAGCCGTTCCATCACTTGTTTTGTTTTTCCATCTCGTCCAATGATCCTGCTTTTCAACCGAGAAACATGATTCTCTTTTTTTCCTACATAATCATAAATATCAAAAAGGAAAAACTCAATTTCTTCATCAAAGATTTTCAGGGCATGTTCAGGGGAAAAACCGCGTCCTATCGCACGAATGACATCTTCGGCTTTCAAACCAAGCACTGGATCAGTTACTTCCCGGTCATCAAGAGAAATCTCACCTTCCTCAGAATCTATCTCAAGTTTCACAGATGATATCTGTTCGATCTTTTGTTTTGTTTCACCGTTTGTACCGATAAGGACACCAATGCGTTCTTTAGGAATTCGTAAATATCTCATAATTACTCACGTTTTTCTTACAATATTTTCATAAATTTGTTTTTCATCTCCATGGATATCAAAACGTTCGAAGAAACTAACGATATTGTGTATATCCCGTCGGAGAAACTCTGGTGCTTGCGGATGTCCAAGCAATACTCCTTGAGCAAGATCAATAATATATGGTTTTTCTTCGTACATGAGGACGTTATAGGCGCTAAGATCAGCATGGATAAGCTTTGCTTTCGAATACATCTTAGAAATATACGTAAGTAATGTCGCATACACCTTTTTAGGGTTTTTAAGCTCAGTATCTTTGAGCATCGGCGCTGGTTGACCAGCACTTCCTATATAATCCATAATTAATATATGATTGAGTCGTTTCAACGGATGTGGGGCACGTACGCGTGCTTGATGCAGTCGCTCCAGATTTTTGTATTCTTTACGAGCCCATTCATACACAATCTGCTGGCGGTTTTTATTCGCTGATTTGAAACGTGGGTCACCCTCAATATATTTCCAGATGTGTTTAAACGTCATGTTTGATGTTCGATAAATCTTCAATGCGACAAAGGTTTTTTCTGGGGTGACAGCACGAAACACATTCGCTTCTTTTCCAGTAGAAATAGGAAAATCAACAATATCAATAACATGGTTAGACATTAGTCTTCCAAGATCAAGCAGTGTCCGTTTATCAAAAACCTCATCCATGGTTTTACGGTCAAGACCGATATGATCGTAAAGCACCCGGGTTTGATGATCAAGTTTTTTTAACCATTTATCGTTGAGAAAACCCTCAGAAGACATCAATCGCCTCAGGTAATAATTTTCTCCTGCTGAGAGCACTCGCTTGGGTTCTTTTATATCGGAATACGATATCTGATTTTTCGTTCTGGATATCCCATGGTTTAATAATAAGCAAGTCTCCTGCTCGGACTCGTTGTTTGCGTTTCATTTTTCCAGGTATTCTCGCCATGCGTGATTTTCCGTCTTCGCAGATGACTGTCATGCGTGATCCACCAGAGAGTCTGTCTGCTATCGCGAACATTTCGTGTTGGTTTCGTTTTGGTAATGGTAGTCGGAAATATTCCTCTTCACCAGCTGGTTGATCTGATTCTCTTTCATACACAGAAATCACAGTCTTCCTATATGATAACCCATATTTTGAGTACTCTGATACCGGATATATAAGAACCTACATATCTAGTTTATCCGCTATCTTCTGCAATGCGGTAAGGCTTATTTGTAAAAACTGTTCTAATTCAAACCCGGTGTCGGCGCAGAGTTCAATTCTTTTTCTTTCGCATCGTGCTGCAAACGTTTTATCCTTATATTTATTTAAAAGGGTTTCTGGTTTAACATCAGCAAGTTTTTTTGAAGGAATAATTAGTGCAGTAGCAATCACTAGTCCTGAGACTGCGTCTGCAGCAACCAGTGCTCGGTCCAATGCATTGATGGGGAGACGACCTGTGTGTTTGTAGTTATGTGCTTGAATTGCCTCAATTCCTTCCTGTGGGAGAAGCCCTTCAAGAATTTGTGCAGCAATCATGGTGTGTTTTTCAGGTGTATCCTCTGTGTATCCATAATCGATGTCATGTAATAGCCCTGTCAAACCCCAGAGTTCTTCATCTTCGTGGCTCATTCGCGCCATTTCTCTCATGATTGCTTCTACGGCAAGGGAATGTTGTGTGTGTTTTTCGTTCTTCAGGTATTTTTTCAATAGTTGGAGTGCTTCATCGCGTTCAATCATATGTTCACCACGTAAGAACCAAGAAA
Organism: Methanobacteriota archaeon; assembly: GCA_026394495.1. Classification (GTDB taxonomy): domain Archaea; phylum Thermoplasmatota; class E2; order DHVEG-1; family DHVEG-1; genus CAIYYQ01. The sequence goes on from JAPKYE010000072.1 coordinate 45,130, forward strand.
ACTTAAATGTTACTGCCAAAAACAACCAATAGCAGAAAAAAACAGTACTGAAAGATGTTATCATTTTTTTTATTTAATCTTTCATGATATCTTCGCCGCCTGTAAACAGTAAATGAACAGCATTGTAAATATCTTCAATACCTAATGATTCTACTTTTGAGGTGGGTATCAGTTGCGTATGACCACCGAAATCTTTGATGAGATGAACGATTCCTTCACTCATCTCCCGATATATTGATGCCTCTTCATTTATCAGGGCGCCGTAGAGTTCCTCAGGGTCATCTGACCATCTTTTGATGATTTCCATTTCATCGTCTGATAATAAATCAGATTTCGTGAGGATGTTCACCTGGGGTTGATTTAACCGAAAATTTGTTGTAAGAGAGAGAAGAAGCTGGGATACGAAACCTGATGCGGTTTTCGCAAGAGATGGATCAAGAAGGTAACAGATCATGGATTTTTTCGGGTTGAGTAGTTTGATTGTGTATTTTCCTGCCTCTCTGAATACAAACAACTCTAGCTGCCCTGGGGTATCAACAAGTATATAATCTGATTTAAATGATTCAATGGTTTTTTTTACCTCTTCGATATTAAGTGCGATCATGTCAGCGCAGGCGATCTGTGCACCATTTGGACCAAGTTCATATGATTCCATTACTTCTTTGAGTGAAATCCAATCGCGGATATCCACATCAGGTTTATAAGGAAATGTTTCAGCTCCGGGGTCAAGGTTCACAATAATTGCATCAAGTCCCCGTAACTCAGTCCATTGTTGAAACGTACCAGTTAATGTTGTTTTCCCAGATCCAGCTGTCCCGATGAAATAGATGTATAATTCTTCTTTCATAGTTTACCACGTATGATGTTCATATGACGAATTCGTTTCTCTATCAATGTTTTTGTTCCGATATCATGTCTGATGAATATATGATCACTTTTTATCTGTGATAATCCTTGTTCACATATTTTCTCAGCATCAGTGAGTTCATCTGATATACCAACAACAGCAAGGGAACGGGAGGATAACGTGACGATATCTTCATCTTTTTTGTTTACCGATGCATAGAAGAGTAAAGAGGTGGTTTTTTTGATTGCTTGTTCATCGACATGGATTTTTTCACCAGTCATGCTTTTTATACCATATCCTTCAGGGACCACATATTTGCATACTGTTGATTTCTCTTCGATTTCAAGTTTTTTTTCTGAGAGTTTCCCATCTATCATAAGAGTGCATAGTTCGATGAAATCGTTTTTTAGCAAGGGAAGCACATTCATCGCTTCTGGATCACCAAAACGTGCGTTGAATTCAATGATTTTTGGTCCATCTTTGGTGAGCATGAATTGGCCATATATCGGGCCGATATACGGGCATTTTTCAGTCTGTAACGCTTGAATAATCTTTTGAATGATACGTACACTTTGGTCGTAGTCTTTTTTTGGTAAAAACGGGAGAAGTTTATTTTTGCAGGAATATGAGCCCATCCCACCGGTATTTGGTCCCTGGTCATCAGGGAGCAGGCGTTTATGATCTTGGACTGCGGGCAGCGGAAGAATTCGAAAGCCATCTGAGAATCCTTGTATGGTGAATTCTTCTCCTTCTGCTTTTTCTTCGATTATGACTTTTGCTGTTCCACCGATTTTCTGATTGATTACCTCATCGACATAGGATATTGCTTGAGCAGTTGTTGTGAAATGATCTCCTGCGACGCGGACTCCTTTTCCGCCAGTGAGCCCAATAGGTTTAATCGCAACGTTTCCTTGGAGTTCTTCGATGAATGTTTTTGCTTTTTTTGTATCAGTAAATGTTTCGTAGCGGAGTTGACCAGATATTTTGTATTTTTGGACAAGATTTCGCATATATTCTTTGTCGGTTTCAATACGTGCAGCGTTCTGTGTTGGGGCGCATACCTTGATTCCTTGTTTTGTTAAGGCGTCAGTAAGTCCTTTTTCTAATGGAGCCTCAGGTCCAATTAATGCTAGATTAATATGTTTATTTTTTGCGTAGTCGACAATGGAATCGATGTTTGTTTCTTTTTCAAGTAGATATTCTTTGGCAAGTCTTTTGATACCTGGGTTAAGATTGCTCATGACTGAATAAATCGTTGCATTTTTTGACCGAACTACAGCATCGCAGATTGCGTGTTCTCGTGCGCCGCCGCCAACAATTAATACATTCACAGATTATTCCTCCATAATGTTCATATTGATTTTTTTTGGGTTTGTTTTTCTTTTAGTATATCTTGAACAGTAACTAATGGAATGAAACAGATGTTGAGTTTTTCGATTTTTTCGCGTCCGCCGCTTTCTCGGTCAACAACAGTGAGAACGGTATCTATTTTTGCGTGTTGTTCTCGTAGAATAGTAATGGATTTTATGATAGATCCTCCGCTAGTGCAAACATCTTCAACAAGGAGGACATGTTTTCCTTTTACGTCTTGTCCTTCTATTTGTTTGCCGGTTCCATGTTCTCGTTTTTCTTTTCGGATTATTACGCAGGGTATGTTGGTTTCTAATGATAATGCGACAATTAGGGGGACTGCACCAAGTTCCATTCCTGCTAGAAGATCATAGCCTTTGGTGTGTTCTGCCATTGCCTGCGCAATTTTTTTGAGGATAACAGGGTGTGTGCTTGCTTTTTTGATGTCGATATAGTAGTCGCTTACTGCGCCGGAGGTTAATACAAATCGTCCGAATTGAATTGCTCCGCATTCTTTGAGTTGATGGATAAGATCGTCTTTGTTCATTTATGGCTCCCCGCGTAGGGTAATAAGGATTTGGGATTTATAATTTTACATACTGGGATATAGATATTTAAAAAAAAATTGTTAAAAGCGCCAAGGGAGAGGGCGCTGGCAGACACCAAATGTCCCCAGCCACTCCCTGGCAGAAAAGACGAACGGCACCAAATGCCCTCATCCTCTCACTAAGCATGTTATTATCTATCATTTGTTTTATATAAATGTTTCGTGGCAAAATGGCAAAATGAAATAATTCCTTCCCCATAAATCTGTTAAAATAGAATAACAGAACTCTCTTGAGGGTGAATTATTCTACTCTTTGTCGAGCAAGAAATCGTGCACGTTGTCCAACGACCACAAGTTTTGCGATAAAGGTGATTTCGTTTGCTTCCTCTTGACTTGATACCTGTCCAACGATCAACATAATTATCAATAGATACTTTGGTAATAATGCTAATAAAGGATTATTGTACAAGTGATACCCAAGTTCTGTACAGTTGGTACCAGAAAAGAACAAAATGATAAGAAATATAAAAAAATTTAGGTAAGCTTTAATAGTTGTAATTTGTTGCGCGGTAGCGGAGGAGTATCTTATGGAATATCAAGTGTATAAATATCGTTGGGCAGTTGTAGCATTATTCTGGACCGTAATCTTTGCATATGGAGCAAACTGGTTTGCGTTATCACCAATGCTGAAAACCTTTGAAGAACAGTTCGCTGTTCCTGCTTGGGAAGGTCATCTGTTGATCTCACTTATAGGAATTTTTGTTGTGTTTTTCGCTTGGCCTGCAGGAACCTTAATTGATAAAAAAGGACCAAAACTCTCAATTACCATTGGTGCTTTATTTATGGCGCTTGGTTTTGGAATACGACCCTGGCTTCTTGATAGTTTTGCATCACTTTTATTAAGTAGTGTTATTGCAGGTATTGGTCTTGCATGGATCCTTGTCGCCATGGGACCGCAAATGCTTCGATGGTTTCCTAAAAAACAGGCGTCACTTCCTGTAGGGATCGCAGCATCTGGTTTATTCATAGGATTTGGAACTGGTTCTCTCTTAATGCCCATTATAAATGCAGCCACATCACAAACCAATGGACAAACTGGTTTTCTTATTTTTGGTGTCATTGCAATTCTTTCATTCATCCTTTGGGTTATTCTAGCTAAAGACAGCCCAAAAACACCTCCCGAGGAACAAATAAAAGTAGAACCAATGAAATTTGTTGCAGGAATGAAAAAAGTGTTTACTTCAAAAAATGCTTTCTTGTATCCGATCGTTGGTTTTCTCATCGTTGGTATCACGTTAGTTATCTCCTCGTTTATTCATTCATTGTATTCAACAACCGCCGTGATTAAAGAACAAGGTGGTTACATCGCAGGTCTTTTACTGTACGGATGTGCGATTGGTGCTTTTACCGCTCCATTTATCATGAAAAAAATAGGATTAAAGAAAATCACGCTTGCAGCGGTTAGCGGAGCAATTGTCCTTTGGCTTGTGTTGTTTGGATTATTTGCAATGAACAGTTACGATGTCACTAGTATAAGTTGGATAGTAACAGCACTTGTTGCATTCCTCTTTGGAGTATGCTTCCAGGCATCCTGGCCTCTTGCTCTATATAGTCAAGAAACCGAAGATGGTGTCACCGGAGCAAATGTTGGTATCTCAGCTAGTCTGTATATATCAGTAAGTAACATCGGTGCCGCAGTGCTTCCTGTGATTTTTCCGATATTGTTTGTCACGAGTCTTGCGAACTTTATCGCGATTTTCGCAGGGTTAGTCGTTTGTCTATTGATATGGGCTATTGTGAAGCGAAAATAAAAAAAAAATATTAGCCCATCCCCTTTTTTTCTTTCTTTATTTTATCGTTCTATTACTCGTTTTGCTTTTCCCGTGCTTCGTGGAATCGTCTTTGGTTGTAATGCTTTCACAGGGACATGAAGATTAAGGATCCGGTAGATCTCATTCTCTGTTTGTTTTTCGAGGTCCTCAAGATGGCCTTCTCTGTATCGTTGTTCCGTTGGCTCCATCTCGACCATAAGCGAAGTGATGTCTCCTTGTTTTGTTTTGACGATATGGTAGTTATCACTGACACCTTTAACCTGCATGAGTGCTGCCTCTATTTGAGAGGGGAACACGATCACGCCTTTCACCTTCATCATATCATCACTTCTGCCTTTGATACGAGATTGAATCGGTAATGTTCGACCGCAGTCACAGACATCTTCATTTAGAGATGCAAGGTCTCTGGTACGGAAGCGAATAGCGGGAAACGCTTCTTTTGTTAAGGTTGTAAATACAAGTTCTCCTTCTTCACCGAATGGTAATGTTTCACCGGTGTTTGGATCAATGACTTCAGGATAAAAATGATCAGCGTTCACATGTAATCTTTTTTCTGAGCATTCAGAAACAACACCGGGACCAATAAGTTCTGTTAATCCGTAATGTTCGTGTGCTGTGATTCCCCAGCGTGCTTCAACATTGTTTCTCATCTCTTCACTCCATGATTCTGCACCAAAGGTACCTATGCGGAGTTTGAAATCATGCGCTGGATCAAGTCCTTTTTCTGTTGCAACCTCAGCGATATGTAATGAATATGATGGTGTACAGGCAAGAACAGTTGCACCAAAATCCTTCATGACATCTATCTGACGATCTGTGTTTCCAGAGCTGATGGTGATGACCATTGCACCTATTTTTTGTGCACCTTTTTCAAATCCGTGTGCACCAGTAAAAAGTCCGTATCCGTAGGCGTTCTGCATGATGTCGTTTTTCCGTACACCATTTGCGTACAGAGACCGTGCCATGACTTCACCCCAGAGGTCAACATCGTTTCTTGTGTATGGTCCTACAACGGGTTTTCCTGTGGTTCCTGAGGATGCATGGACTTCTATGATTTCATCAAGATCGGTGCATACTAGTCCAAACGGGTAATATGCGCGAAGATCCTGTTTGGTGAGAAACGGAAGTTTTTCTATATCTTTCAAGGTTTTGATATCTGTTGGTTTCACGTGTGATTCGTTGAATTTTTTTTTGTAATACGCATTTTTTTCGTAGACACGGTTGACAAGTTCTTTCAATCGTTTCAATTGAAGTTCTTTTAGTTTGTTCTGTGGCATTGCTTCGTTTTTTTTATCCCATAGTTCTGCTGTCATACTATGTCTCCCTTGGCTGTATCCCTGAATAGGTTGGTTCGTTATAAGAATTATGAAACATACAACAATACTGAAAAGTTGCATTAATTATCATTTTCATACTTTTTTAATTAAGTTTTAACGGTACTTCTGAGGAAATTACTCTATCAACCCAAGTGTCTCATGAAGATAATTAAGAAAAGCATGATACAATTCTTTTTTTATCTCACCTTTGATTTGGATATCAACCGAATGCTCTTTTTCTCTGTGAATCTTCATAATTTTTACTATAGCAACACTCTTTTTATCATCATCTAATATCGCTGTTACCTCGATATATCCCTCATTTTTTACATCATGAGTAATCCAGCCTAGATTATCTATTGTTTTTCTTAGATCAGAATCTTTTTCAAGATAATTATAAACGGTTTTATCATCAACAATTATTTTTATTATATGCCGAAATTTTGCTCTAGCAAGCCCTCTTAACACAAGTTCGGCAGTGGGAACAAGTTCAAAACCTTCAGTAACAAGTCCATTACCACTTATTCTATAAAAAATCTTTGAAAGAAAATTAGACGGTTTTATCTTTTTTGGTTCGACTTGAAAATCAAAACAAACATGGAGATTTCTTAATATATCTCTGATTGTTTTTCCATGTTTTTTATCCTTTTTTTTCTGGGTAGGGTGCGAAGATTCAATCCAATCCATAACCTCAGAAGGGCCATAGACCCAAGGAGGTTGTTTAAAATCAGGATTATACTCAGTCATTTTTCTTCCCCAAAATACAATCTTGTAACAACTATTTATTTATATAATCTATTCAAAAATATGAAGTATGTTTTTATATAAAATTACGTCTTCAAAAAATCTGAAAATTTAATATTCTCTAGGAATGGAAAAGAAGCTTATGGCCTACACTCATTACTCGATTTTTCAAGAAATAATTATCAGTAAATATGTAAATTCTTTCCGTTGTTTGAGGGTAAAATTGTTTTTCAATGTAACATTTGCAGAACTATGTCGCATATTTGCATTTGAATTGCTGCAATTTTATTTGCATCATCCCACGGGATATCTGATGAATGTTGATTGTTCATGATGCCGTCAATTTCTGTGATAAGCTGCTTAACAATATCTTGATATTTCTGGAGAAGTGCTGGTTGCACCTGTCCTTTCAGTTCCCTTCCGACATCTACTTCAAGCTTAGCAACAGTCTTCAACGTCCGCATAAATACAACCGGGTCTGTATAGACTCCTTTGGTGAGACCATCACTCGCAATTTGAACAACTTTCTTCGCAGTAGGAACTTTATACTGGTCGCCTAATTTTTTGTATATCTCGGTGGTTTCTGTGAGGCTTTTCCAGAGGATATGATGTGGAAGAGAAATCGTAGCCTGATTGTTGGTCTCATCAGATTCCTCAATGAGGCTTACGCTATCGACGATGACAAGGATCGTTTGCATCTCTGGTTGTAGTCTCCACATGATAGTTGCTTCGGTGGTTTCTCCTACAAAAAGTGATGATATCTCAACGGTACCTAGATGAATCGGACGAGTACTGGGATCATAAGGTCCTCGGTATCCATAAAATGAGACCTGGAACGGGGTCGTGATATCAATGGTCCCATTGTTTTTGACAGTTGCTGTAAGTTTTATTGTTATAGGTGTGCTGTGAACTGCAGAAAAACTTGTTGAGGCATTGGAAGTATAATTTGCAGAGAGTCCGCTGATTAGTATATCGGTATGAGATACAACGAAGTCGCGATAATACATAAGCCAGATCTGATAATCAACAAGGTCTACAACCCCGTTGTTGTTGTAGTCTGCTTCAGAATTAAACTCAGGATCACCGATGCTATGACCGTACGTTTGTAGGAACAATGCAAAATCATCTTGGTCAATGTCACCATCATGGTCAAGATCACCAGGTATTGGTATCCAAGGTTTCATCAGCGGATAGAGATCCTGGTTACTTCCACCTGAGATGTTGTAGGGTGAATCTCCTATGCCATCATCTTTAGCATCGCTGCCCGTGTAATCATCCCAGAAGTTCCCCTCCTTCAAATCAGGGTTATACCAGATGTCATTGCATTCATCATACGCGTTTTGTGCGTTGTTTATGAAATTGTTGTGGTAGAGTCTATTGTTGTTGGTAGGAGCTGTAGAGCTTTGTATTTTGATACCTGTGATACGATTATCTTTTATCGTGTTTTCGTAGATATTATTTTGCGATGAACTCTCCGATAGATAGATGCTGTAATCACAGCGTGTGATCAGATTTTGGAAAATTGTGTTGTTCGGTGACTCAAAGAACCAGATGCCATATCCGGCACCTCCGATATCTGTGACCGAACTCCGAGAGACTATTACGTTATTGGTTTTCAATATATAGATGCCAAAATCGGTAGCATCTGTGATTATACAATCAGAGATCGTTGTGTGATTGGCATCAAAGATCATTATCCCTGGGTTCCCATTTTTTATGGTAAATTGGTGTAGGACTATGTCATTACAAGCATAGAGACCAACAGTCGGAATCGGATATGCGCAATCGCCATCGATAATTGTTGTCTCTTTATTTTCACCAATCAACGTAAGTGGTTGCAAAATATAGATATTCTCATAATATGTGCCATTATTTACATGGATTGTATCCCTTGGATTTGCGTCATCGATTGCTGCTTGGATCGAGAAATAATAGGCGTCTTTATTGATGTTGTAGACCGGCGGCAGGAAATCAAGGAGGGTTGCTGCGGTGGTATCATTTGCTATCGTTCCTAAAGTGTCTGTTACAGAAAGTGTGACCGTGTAGATACCGGTTTGTTGATACCAATGATCGGGGTTTTGCTGGGTTTCCGCCGGGGTGTTGTCACCGAAATCCCAACGATAGGTGTAGGGTTGGATTCCGCCAGTTGCCGTCCCAGCGAAATGGATGGATTGTCCTACGATGCCGGCGTAGGGTCTGCCTGCATCAGCTCTCAGCTGTTCTACTGTGACAGTTGCGGTGGTTGTATTTGTTGCTATCGTTCCACAAGCGTCTGTTACAGTGAATGTGACCGTGTAGTTACCAGTTTGAATATAGGTATGATAGGGATCCTGCGAATATGAATGAGAACCATCGCCGAAATCCCAGAACCAAGATGAATATGGTTTAACACCGTCGGTTGCAGAACCAGAGAAATAAATATTTTGGTTAACGAAACCAGTGTATGGTCCCCCTGCATCAGCAGCCACAGGAGTAAACGTAATACCTGCCTGGTTATTCAATTTAAATGCTTCATCAATAGTATCGTTAGGATCAATTTGTACAATAAGCGAGATTTTTTCTTCTTTAGAGATAGTCCATTGTTGGGTGAGTACGCTAGTGCCCCCTGATATAATTATGGGGATAGTCTGTTCGTTGATGATTTGTTGACTGTCATTATGGATGTATGTTATAAATCGAACAGGTATGTTTTCTGCTGCGCTTCCACCGATGTTATGAATTGTAACAGTCGTATTTATCCCTAGTTCTTCATCTCCGATTGAATGTACAGAATTCGTTGTAATATCTAAATGTGATATAGCTAAATCAGGTTTCTCTCGGTGTCCTATGGAGCCTGATAGATCTAATGCAGGATCACCAAGCAGATTATAAACCTCCCAGTCAATTATATCGTGCGTTTGAACGATCATATAGTTAATTTGTTCACCTATGACATAGCTAAAATTTTCAAACATCGCCTTCAGTATATAGTAAGAATAATAGTTTAGTCCTGCTGGTCGAGATGCACCATAAAACGCAACAGCGCCTTTATCAGGGGTGTTTAAAAAGACTTCACCCATACAATTAAAATCTCCTTGAAAACTTCCTGTGTAACAAGCATCGCTTATTATTACCGGAAGTTTGTTTCCATTGTGAAGATTGAGAATATCATTAATTTGAAACATAAAACTTAGACTCCCGTACCAACCATCCCTCGATCCATGACCCCAATAATGTATCATGCATACTCCATTATTTATCGCATCACTGACGTCGCTATCGCTATCTGAGGAATATACCTCTAAAACGTCATATCCACTGTTTTCAAGAAGTGTTTCTTTTACAAATGGATAATCATAGATTGGGAATACTTGTGCCATCAGCATTTTTTTATGCCAATCACCAGGGGCAGGATTTCGCTCATATTCAATTGTTTTACAAGCAATTATATCTAATTCGTTATAATTGTCAACAGGGAAACGTCCGACTAGTATCTTTGGATCGGAATAGTCTTCGCTCCCAATACATCCATACCATTGATCAGAAACACCATTGTTAATATTTGGTGGAACGAAAAGATGAGAAACAACAAAGGGGGTATCACCGACCAGTAAGAGATACCGAACATGGTCATCGCTCATATGTGGTGCAGACCAATTATGATAAACATTTCTGGTGAATGTTCTGATTTTTGAATCATTGTTTCCTCCGATAAATGAATCGTTGACATTCACAACAGCGACATCAAATCCATTGTAGGATGCACGCCAGTGTGCAAGTTCGTTTAACTTGTTGTTAAACGTTCCAGCATCATGATCTTGTTTTGCAGGATAATAAAAATAATCTGATGTGATAATTAGATAATCTGCGCTATTACTAGGATTTGAGAGATCAGATGGATACGACACACTTCCTAGTTCTGTTTTGCTGTTTTTATTTCTCGTCTCCAAAGGTATCTTTGAAATCTCATCACCTGAGATGTTTACATTTATAGAGGAGGATTGAGCAGATGCATAACAAGGCAGAACCATCAGCATACAGGCAAAAATTGCTAGATAACTCTTTAATATATTTTTATGTACATATGTGTTGTTCATTTTTACCATCACCGAAATTCTATTACCATATCAAATATTATTTATTTTTTCTTATTTATATTGTTTTCTGTATTTACTTCCATATGATGTAGTACATTGTGTTCAAAATATTATTTAAACAATGTTGCACAAGTGTTACCTAATTTCTTTAGAAATTTTATTTAGCCTATGTTTTTTTAACTAGTAAATTACGTCATGTAAAGCTCTTAAATTTTAAAATTTCTTGAAGTAACAAAGAGGCTTACAACTATCACAAGTGTACACCAAAAGAAACTTAATACGCACGCCACGTATGACTACATTTTGTGCATGTGAAAATTCGTGTTTCTGGCTCATCGCTGGCTCGTGTTTGTCGAAGAATCCAGAACGCCTCGTTGTGTTTGCATTTTGGGCATTCTACACGTGTTTTTGGTAATATATCGATCTTTTTTTCTAGAAAAACAATCTCTTTATTCTGCTGTTTAGATACTAAAATCGAACTACCTTTTTTTTTCTGTTCATATCCACATTTGTTGCATGCAAATTTCTCTTCTTTTGGAAACATAAGCGTTTTACATTTTGGACAGTACATCATAATAAAGACTTCCTCATCGCATCACTAATGATTTTTTCGTGGTCAAAAGCTAACTCCGGTAAACATTCTATGTTAAAAAACTTTGCATCCATGGAATCATCACCACTTTTCAACTCTACGTTAGTACAGATAAGCAAATACACAACGGTGATGGTATGACCGCGAGGGTCTCGCGAGGGATCAGAATATACACCTAATAGTTTTTGGACAGATGTTTTTAATCCTGTTTCTTCAATCACTTCTCGAATAACTGCATCCTCAGTTTTTTCGCCGTATTCTACAAAACCACCAGGAAGCGCCCATTTCTCCTGAAATGGAGGGTTTTTTCTTTTTATAAGAAGAATTGTTTGACCGACCCTTACAACACCATCAACGGTAATTCGAGGATTTTTATAAGGCATGTAACCTGTAAATATAACGTAAGGTATAAGAATTCACCGACGTCTCTTTCATCTTTGCTATCAATGAATAATAACAACGAATATAAACGCACGCTGATTCACCACAATCGACAAGCATGCACGAGAAAAACCTGATTCTCTCAACGGTTAGTATCTACCATGCATTAACCGATGGATCTGTCGCGGTAATCTCTATATTATTCATCATTTTTAAAACACGTTTTAACCTCAGTTACACTGAAATAGGAGTCATCACCGGCGGAGGACTTCTTTTAACTCTTATTGCACAGTTGCTCATTGGTAAGTTTACTGATGGAAAAAACTCGCGAAATTGGTTATCAATCGGGGTTTTTCTCACCTGTATCTCAATGCTCATTCTAACTCAATGCAATGGATTTCTTTCGCTTGTTGTCTTCATATTTTTTCTGAGGTTTTCCTCAAGTTTCTTTCATCCAATAGGTGTCGGATGGATTTCAAGGATATTTAAAAGAAATCGTCTTGATTGGGCGATGGGTATTCAAAGTGGGGCAGCCGATGTTGGTGCGTTTATTGCTGTATCAACAACATTATATTTCACTGAGCTTTTTTCATGGAGTTTTCCCCTATATTTATGGAGTGTTCTTAGTTTATGCGGCCTTATATCAGGGTTGATTCTTACAAAAAACATTTGTACTGAATCTTCACATGCCCCAAAAAAACAGAAAAAACTACGTTTCACAGAAACATTTCATGAAGCAATCAAACTCATTAAACGAATTAAGTTGTTAGCATTTGCATTTGCGATTAGTGGTTGTGCTTGGAGCGTTATTATCACTTTTTTGCCATTACTTTTACAGGAGCGAACAACCTTACCGATATGGCTTATAGGATCCATTGTTGCAGTACTGATCGGTGTTGGTTCAATCACATCGCTTTCTTATGGTAAAATTGCATCAATGGTGAAACGAAGAAATCTCATTTTGTTCTCTTATCTTACGATTGGGGTAATGGGACTGTTTTTTGCTTATTTCACAAACGTTTTTATCCTCATTGGTATCGCGGTTTTCTTAGGTATATCTGTTTTTCTGACGTATCCTGCTTTATTTTCATCAGTGTCAGAAGTTACCCATGAATCTTCAGAAGGATTAACGTTTGGTATAACCTTTACATTACAGACAGGAGGCGGAACCATTATTCTTTTTGTGAGTGGTTTTTTATCTGACATCTTCGGTGTTTGGGTTCCTTTTGCATTATTGGGATTGCTCTCCCTTTTGTTAGGTGTGATGCTTCTTTTCCAATGGAAAAAACCAATGATCGCAAGTGAATAAACAGCTTTAAATCAAAGGGGGATTATACCCTCATGTCTTGCTCCCACAAATCTTATAAATACCCCGCTATTTCACTACCATTCTCATATCTTGGGGATATTAGCTATGACTAGGAGAACTAAGAAAACAAATCCAATGTTAATTGCATTGATTCAGGAGCTGAAAAAAACCTCTGCAGAAAACGATGCGCAAATCTGGAAAGATATCGCACTGCGATTGGAAAAACCGTTACGGAACTGGCCGAATGTTAACCTGGAAAGAATCGAACGTTACGTTCAGGCGAACGAAGTTGCTTTGATACCTGGAAAGGTGTTATCAACAGGTCATCTCACAAAAAAAGTCTCAATCGCAGCATGGGCTTTCTCAGAGACGGCTGTTCAGAAGATTAAGAAAGCAGGCGGAACACATATGACGATTGAGAAACTTTTAAAAAGCAATCCAAAAGGAAAAGATATCAGGATTTTGGGGTAATTCACATGGTTACGATTATTGATGCAGATAAAGCAGTGTTGGGGCGACTTGGTACTGTTGTTGCAAAGCGATTGTTGAATGGTGAAGAAATCGCGATTGTCAACTCAGAGAAAGCTATTATCACTGGTAAAAAACCAATGCTAAAAAATCTATATAAACATAGACGAGAGCAAGGAACGTATCGAAAAGGACCGTTTTTTCCACGGATGCCTGATCGATTTGTGAAACGGACGATTCGTGGTATGATACCGTATCAATCATCGCATGGAAGAACGGCTTTTAGACGATTGAAATGCTATATAGGGGTCCCAACGGAATTTCAAGGAAAAACAATAGAGACAATAGATGTTGCAAAAAGAGAGCCTGCTAACTATATGACGATTGAAGAGATTACAAGATTTCTAGGGGCGAAGTTTTAATGGCAAAAAAGGTTGTTAACACATCAGGTAAAAGGAAAACCGCTATGGCTAAGGCTACAGTTCAGAAAGGCATTGGACGTATCCGAATCAACAAACAACCAGTGGAGTTGTATCAGCCTGAGATTGCTCGATGGAAGATGATGGAGCCGTTGAAACTCGCAAATGAATACCAGGATACGGTTGATATTGATGTTAGTGTGCATGGTGGCGGGTTTATGAGTCAGGCAAGTGCAGTGCGCACAGCAATTGCACGAGGCCTTGTGGTGTTTACAGGGGATCCGAATTTAAAGATCACGTTTTTGAATTATGATCGAGGGTTACTTGTTAATGATGCTCGGATAAAAGAATCAAAGAAGCCTCTGGGGCGTGGTGCTCGTAAGAAGAGGCAGAAATCGTATAGGTGATTGTGTGATAATACCAGTGCGTTGTTTCTCATGCGGAAAGGTTATCGGTTCTGTGTACGATGATTTCAAGAAACGATATGAAGAATATAAGAAAACAGTGGATGCTGGGCAGACGCCAAAAGAAAATCCGAAACAGATCCTTGATAGTCTGGGGTTGGATCGGTATTGTTGCAGGCGTATGATTCTTTCGCATGTTGATTTGTTAAAAGATGCGTCACCCTACGAATAAATAGTGCATCTCCAACTGGAAAAAGAATTATTTTTTCTTTTTCGCAGGGGAAGATGCCATTTTTTTGCTACTATAAGATTGGGTTAATTGGAGCTGAGTAGTTTTGTTACGCGTTGGTACAGCTTTATAACGATCATGGCAAACAACCCTGCCGCAAAGCCAATTAAAATCATGGCTATGGCAGGCATAGTATTATTGGCCCCCCACCAGCGTTGGAAAAAAAACGGTTTGGTTTGGTCGGTGTGTTGTCATATGGTTCACTTCTAATCTGATACAATATTGATATATTATATCATGATATATTCTATCATAACTTGTTTATATACTTTTCTTAAAAAACAGTCAAAATGACAAAATGTCCCAATGCCCCACTAACGAAAACAATATAATACACATCAACATATTGCCAATGGGTGATGGCTGATGCAGAAAACTCTAGGTGATTTTTTCGAACTAGAATTCGAAAACGAGAAACCAAAACACTGAACCATATAAAAAAACATAGACATTCAGTGTCCTTTTCATTTTTTTAGAAATTAATGTTAAAGTTTTTGCAGTCTATTTTCAGAAAAACGCCATAACGACACGCAAAGAACGACAGTAAAAACAATAAAACACGCAAGAGCAATATACAATAATAATGGATCCTGGTTTATCGCATTGAGAACTCCCGAAGTTTGATCAACAACTAACCGAGAGTTTGGAGGAAGAGATGAACCAGTAGCCCATGATACAGCGTCAGATTCTGTTTGAATCGCTAAGAGATTTCCATTCAATGGGATCGACCCCGAGGGAGCTGATACCGAGTTTCCTTTAAGAAAATTAAGAATAACATTTGCATCAGAAGGAAGCGCACTAACATTTTGTCCATTGTAACTATATAACTGATGAGAAGAAGCGTTATAACCATCCTGTAAAAGTTGAGGAGAATTTAAAAATTCAGTACTACCTGGATTGGTCATTACAACATCTTCACCAACAGTGAAAAGTTTATACCCGATGTTTGTCGCGGTCCCTTTCACATACCAAATCAACTGAAGGATACCAACCCACAACGCGATAAATGTTGTCGTAAATAACACGACAATCCGCGTATTCTCCGGGTGCAATAGGCTCTCGCCTTTCCACGTCAATTGATAGTACACCCATTTATGACCCTCCCGCTCATGTTTTTTCACAAGCCCTGCTTCGTTGAGTTTTGTCATATGTTCATGAAGCGTCGCCTTGTTCAGATTTGTTGCTTGGATGATATCGTTTAAATTCATTTTTTTACCATCAAGCGACTTCAAAATATTAAGCCTCGTATCTGAAGCAAGTGCTTTGAAGGTTTCCCGATCAAGAGTAATTTTTGTCATATCACTATGGATTACTATATCTTTCAGTATTTAAATAATATTTCATTTTGTTCGGAAAGTTCCGAACAACCATATTTATAAAAAGATTTGGAGATGAATTCTGAATTTATTTTCTATCAAAAATGAATCGTTTCCCGGTAATCTTCTCATATGCTTCCTGATATTTCTTCTGCGTCTCCAAAATTACATGTTCAGGTAACTGAGGTGGATCAGAGTTTTTATCCCATCCTGTGCTCTCCAGGTAATCTCGTACAAATTGTTTATCAAAACTTGGTTGAGATTTCCCGGGCATGTATGTTTTCGCAGGCCAAAACCGAGAAGAATCCGGAGTCAATGCCTCATCAATGAAGATAATTTCGTTTTTTATCATTCCAAATTCAAATTTTGTATCTGCAATAATGATTTCTTTCTTACGTGCATAGGCTACCGCTTTTTTGTAAATATCCAATGAAATCTCCTGTAACTGTGTTGCAATCTTATCACCAACAAGCTCCTTCATCTTTTCAAAAGAAATATTGATATCATGACCGCTATCGGCTTTTGTGGAAGGAGTAAACAACGGTTCATCAAATTGATCTGATTCCTGCAACCCTGAACGCATCTTCACCCCGCAGACTGTGCCATCATTTTTATAGGATTTCCACGCAGAACCTGAGATATACCCACGGACGATACATTCAATGGGGATAACCTTTGTTTTTTTTACAAGCATACTGCGATATTGTACTTCGTCCTTGTAAGTATGTAGTGCTTTTGGGAAATCAGTAAGCTCTGTAGAAACAACATGATTTTGTATAATATCTTTTGTGTAATCAAACCAAAATTTTGAGAGTTGTGTTAGACAAATCCCTTTTGTTGGTATCGGATTAGGTAATACAACATCAAATGCTGAAATCCGATCGGTGGTCACAATTAAAAGTTGATTCTCATCGACTTCGTAGATATCGCGAACCTTGCCTTTATTCAGATGTTTCAATGGTAAATTTGTTGTCGTCACAATATTAGCATACATACTAGTTCTTCTCCTTTATTTTATAGAATTTTAGCCCCAGGTTTCACCGGTTTATCTGTAACAACCGTATTTTGTTTTGTTTTAAGTGGTTTTCCATTATATACTGCTTCAGATTTTTCATTTACGGTCATTATAATCTGTTTAAATTCACCAAATTCAACTAATGGAGCTGGTTCACGAGCTATTCCTTCTACAAAAATCTCTGTTCCGGGAGAAGCATCCTTTGGATACAATAATGAAACAACACCTTGAGTATCCTCAGCAGCTAGAATCATTCCTTTGGATTCAACTCCTCGAAGTAATGCTGGTTTCAGATTCGCAACAAGCACTATGGTTTTTCCTGTAATCTGCTCCTTTGTATAGAATGGTTTCATTCCCGCTACAACCACACGTTTACCAAGTGGACCTAGATCAACATTCAGGATGTAGAGTTTATCAGCCTGTGGATGATCTTTTACTTCAAGGATTTTTGCTACGCGTAAATCAAGTTTAGAAAACGGATCAGCCTCAGTGATAACGTCGTTGAGTAGTAGTTTCTTAAACAATGGTGATGGGTTCTGAAGCAATGTTTCTTCTTGAAGATCTAACAATGCATCGTCCCAATTTACTTTAGCTATAGAATCAGAATGGCCAAGGAGTTTCCAAAGCATATTTGAAGAAAACGGTAAATACGGTGCCATACAAACAGCTAACGCCTGTGAAATTTGAAGACACACATACAGTACTGTTCCACATCGTTTCTTATCTGTTTTTATTAGGCTCCATGGCGATTCATGATCAAAATACACATTACCATACTGCGCAAGATTCATCACTGCACGAAGTCCTTTTTTAAACTCACATTTTTCCAATGATTCTGCGATAACCTTATGCACTTTCTCAATTTCTTTTAGTGCTTCTTTATCTTCTGTTGTCAGTGTCCCTTTTTTCGGGATATGACCATAGTTTTTATAGGTAAAACTCAACACCCGATGAATGAAATTACCGTACGTGCCAACGAGTTCATCATTGTTTTTCGCGATAAAATCAGCCCAATTCCAGTTTGCATCCTTATTCTCAGGCATATTAATCGAAAGATAATAACGAATGGCATCAGCATCAAATTTTTTCAAGATATCGGGAACCCATATACCAACCCCACGGCTTTTTGAAAACTGTTCCCCTTGAAGGCACAGATATTCATTCGCTGGGATATCATACGGAAGATTCAATGATTCATCATAACCCATAAGGATCGACGGCCAAATCAGTGAATGAAACGGGATATTGTCTTTTGCCAAAAAATAATAATGTTTTGCTTTTGGGTCTTTCCACCAATGCTCCCATTTCTTTGGGTCACCATGGTTTTGTGCCCATTCTTTACTTGCTGAGAGATACCCTATGACTGCGTCAAACCATACATATAATCGTTTTTCTTCAAATCCTTTCAACGGAACTGCGATACCCCAGTTGATATCACGGGTAATAGCACGATCATTCAACCCATTGAGAAGCCAGTTTCTCGTGAATTTCAACACATTTGATTTCCAATATGTTTTATCTTTTATCCAGTCAAGAAGACGTGGTTCAAATTTACTTAATGAAAAGAACAGATGTTCACTTTTTTTGATTAGAGGTGTACCGCCGCAGAGCTTGCATTTCACGTTTTGTATTTCTTGTGGTTCAAGGAGTTTTCCGCAGTTGTCACATTGATCCCCTCGTGCATGTTCATTGCCGCATCCTGGGCAGGTTCCTTCAACATATCGATCTGGTAAAAATCTGTTGCATTGTTCACAGAAAAAGGCATCCACATTTTTCGCATAAATATATCCTTTTTTATGGAGTGTGAGGAATATCTTTTGGACGACATTAGCATGATTTTGTGTGGTTGTTCTAGTAAACAGATCAAACGATATCCCAAACTGTTTCATGTTTTCTGCATGTTCGCGATGGTATCTATCTACAACTCCTTGTGGTGTAATGTTCTCTTTTTCAGCAGTAATCGTAATCGGGGTTCCATGTTCATCGCTTCCTGAGACCATGAGGACATTATCCCCTTTCATTTTATGATATCGTGCAAAAATATCGGCAGGAAGGTAACATCCAGCAATATGACCAAGATGCAATGAACCATTGGCATAGGGCCAGGCGACACCGATAAAAATTTTCTCTTTTGTGGGTTTCGTAGGAGACATAAGAGGATATAATGAAACACAAGATTTAAATATGACGCAAACCTACTATACTTTTGTATAAAAAATAGCACTGATACTTAAAACGGTGCTCGTTCAGTTGAGATTTACTCCATTCATCTATTGAAATGGTTCAAACCTGACACAACAGGACTGCTTTGCACTTGTTGGCAGTAGAAATGTGCTATTTTTTAACAAGAAAAATAACTTTGAGGTGAATGCAAAATGGTAATTGATCCATCAACAACAAAATACATGATTAAAGCACATATTAAAGCAGACGGAATAATTGAAAAATCAGATGTCGTCGGTGCAATCTTTGGACAAACCGAAGGATTACTTGGTGACGAACTTGATTTACGAGAATTACAACGAAGCGCACGTGTCGGCAGAATTGAAGTCGAACTTGAATCAAAAAACGGCAAAAGCGAAGGAACTATTACACTTCCTACATCCCTTGATAAAGTTGAAACCGTAATCATGGCTGCGGCGTTTGAAAGTATTGATCGTGTCGGACCATGTAAAGCAACAATTAATGTTCAAGAAGTCGAAGATGTGCGTGTCTCCCGAAGAAAACAAGTGATCGATCGGGCAAAAACACTGCTTAGCGACATTATGGAAAAAAGTAAGATCGATGGAGAGAGCATCGCGGATAACGTTCGTCAATCAATACAAGTGGAAGAAATCACTTCGTTTGGTCAGGATCGCTGCCCAGCAGGACCAAATATTATGCAGAGTGATGCAATCATTATCGTTGAGGGAAGACGAGATGTTTTGAATCTTTTAAAATATGGGATTAAAAATGTGATTGCGGTTGGTGGAACCAATGTTCCTAGGACTGTTGTTGATTTAACGAGAGAAAAGGTCACAACCGTGTTTGTTGATGGTGATCGCGGTGGAGAACTCATCCTGCGAGAGCTTTTGCAGGTTGCTGATATCGATTTCGTTGCACGAGCGCCACAAACTAGAGAAGTTGAAGAAATCCCGCAGAAACTCATCGTGAAAGCGTTGAAAAATAAGATCCCGCGGGAACAATATATGGACATGTATAACATAAAAGTGCCTGAGAAAGATAAGGACGGCGGGGAGAAAAGAAAAGACGAGGATCGAAACGATCAGAGGTCAAGGAAAGAGCCACAAGAAAAGAAACAACAACCAAGAGAGGACAAAGAAGAAGAAAAGGAAGAGGAACAAACTCCTTCTGCTCCTTTAGCACCACTTCCGCAGAAAGACTATGGGGCTATTCTTAGAGAGATTTCTGGTTCGTTGAAAGCGGTGCTTTATGATGAAAAAGGAAATGAGTTAACTAAGATTCCTGTGCGGGAATTAACCGATGAAATAAAGAAAAATAATACAGTTTCATCCGTGGTTTTCGATGGTATAATCACCCAGCGGCTTCTTGATATCGCAAGTAATAAAAACGTAAGAGAAATCGTCGGTATAAAAATTGGAAATGTTGTAAAACTGCCGAAATCCGTGAAGATTCTAACAAAAACTGATTTTGAGTGAAAAAGGTATTTCATTCAAACCAGTTATATTTGCTGCTAAGTAACGTTGCATTTGAATTGTAGAAAGACATAAAAACT
>JAPKYE010000043.1 GCA_026394495.1 Methanobacteriota archaeon
GACCAGTGGATAAAATCTGGTGACGATTGAACAACAACCAACAATCGTCACCTTGAATTTTTTTTATTATTTTAATAAATACCAAATAGCCTGAGACAGAATACTAATAATTACAAAAATTATCCAAAGAATATATGCAAATCTCAGACGTGCAATCCATCGTGCTTTTTTTTTAGCAGGATCAAAAAAACCGACCAAGTTTTGGATCATTTTCTATTGGCATGTTACTGCTTTTTTGTTTCCATCAAAGCTATAATTCTTTTTCGACGGAAGAAATCTTCACGTTCTCTTTCTTCAAGCTGCATCTCAATTTATTTCCTTATTGCATTGAGTTTCGGGAACAAATTATTTTCAAGAACATTCACTCTTCGTTTCGTCTTTTCAATCTCCATGGTAAGTGATTTAATTCCACATTCAAGATTAAATAGGTTACTCAATTTTGAAACAAAACCGCTTACATTATCAAGCTTGCCTGTCTTGTGTGTATGTTGGAGTGAATACATCATTTATTTCAAAATATTGTATGTCATTTACCCCATTTACATTTTTCAATATCGACTTGCGGAACTACTTAATCGAAGAAAAAAAGTAAGATGAAGTAAGATACGATGTGGTTTAGTTTTCTGTTAGTACTGCTTTTATGTTGAAATTGCTGATGCAGAGTTCCCATGTTTTCAGGGAGAGTGTGTTCCAGATGTTGTCGTCGATTGTTCCTACGACTTTTCCGATGATGTAGTCTTGGTATATGGGGGTTGTTTCTGTGGCGGATGAGCTTGTTATGTAGTATGCGGTGAGTGGGGTATGGGAATCGATAGACTTTATTGTGTTGCAGGAGATTCCTCCTTCGTTTTTGTAGTAGAGGACGGTGTCGCCTTCTTGGACTGAGAATCCGGGGTGGGATGGTTTTTGTAGGAGGAGATATGTTCCTTTTTGTATTGTTGTATCATGGGTAAGTGTCATGTCTTTGAGGTAACTGTAGGATGTTGGGTTGTCGAAGGTGTCAAGGAATATGGTGATTCCGATGTGTTGTGTCATGGTGAGGAATGGGAGGTTTGCAAGGATTAGAAATAGGCATATTTTTATGATGGTTTTTCCTGTGTTTTTTTTCATTTTTGTCACCTCTTACTTGTTATTTTGTCTCGTGTTAACCTTTGACATAAAAGGTATTTAAACGTTTCTTGGAATAATGTCAAAATGGAAAAATGTCTCTCCTGATAGATAGACTTAAGTCACATCATGATTTGTACAAAAACATTAATCAACGCAACGTATTATCCCCTCTGAGAAAAAAATGCAAGATATCTGGATAGAAAAATATCGACCAAAAAAACTTGACGACGTCGTGGGACAAGAACCAATTATCGAACGACTCAAAGCCTATGCAGCAACAAAGAGTCTCCCACATATGATTTTTGCTGGCCCTGCTGGAACCGGGAAAACAACGTCGGTTCTTGCTCTTGGCCGGGAGCTTTTTGGAGAAGAGACCTGGAAACAAAACATGCATGAGTTGAATGCAAGTGACGAACGCGGGATCGGTATCATTAGGGGAAAAATCAAGGATTTTGCACGAACTGCTCCTATTGGTAATACTCAGTTTAAGATCATTTTTCTTGATGAAGCGGATTCTCTTACCATGGATGCCCAGGCTGCTCTCAGACGAACCATTGAGCGTTACAGTCATATCTGCAGGTTCATCCTTTCTGCGAATTATTCCTCAAAAATTATTGAGCCGATTCAATCACGTTGCGCTGTCTTTAGATTTAAACCACTTCGTGCAGATGATATAAAAAAATATATACGAAAAATTGCGACCAAAGAAAAACTTGAAATCACACCTGATGGTCTTGAGACCCTTATTTTCATTGCACGTGGTGATCTGAGAAAAGCAATTAACACGTTACAAGTCGGTGCATCGCTTGGACATAAAATCACCGCCGAAGTCCTCTATGAGACTACTGCTACTGCAAAACCAGAAGATGTAAAAAACCTGATTAACACTGCGTTAAGCGGTAACTTCATGGCAGCACGAAATCAACTCTACGATCTTCTTATTAAATACGGGCTCAGTGGAGAAGACATCGTAAAGCAGATCCACCAAGCTATTTTTGATCTCACAATTCCTGATGAAAACAAGGTGCAACTTATTGAGAGAACAGGTGAGATTGAGTTTCGTATCGTCGAAGGAAGTAATGAGCATATCCAGCTGGAAACGCTTCTCGCACAATTTATGTTAATCGGAAGTAAACTACGATAATTTTTTCTTGAGAAATTCATCTACGATATGTTCGAGTTCTTTTGCTGTTTGTTCTCCTACACTATATAGTACACGAACAATGGGTTTCTTTGTTTTTAGTATTCTTGTTATGTCAATTGGTGTGCCGCTGAGTACGACGTCACAGTCGATGTTGTTTATGGTTTGTTCGAGTTCTTTGATCTGTTTTTTTCCATAGCCCATTGCTGGCAGAACATTGGTTAAATGGGGAAATTTCTCAAAGGTTTTTTTTATGGAACCAACTGCATAGGGTCGTGGGTCGATGATTTCTTTTGCGTTGTGCATTTGTGCGGCAACTGTTCCTGCGCCATATCGCATTCCGCCATGGGTTACTGTTGGTCCATCTTCGATGACTAGAACGCGTTTTCCACTTATTTCTATGGGTCCTACGGTTTCTACTGTTGAGATCCCTTTAATGATTTGTGCATATGGGTTGAGTTTGATGATGTTTTCTCTGACGGTGGCGATGTCTTCTTTTTTCGCGGTGTTCACTTTGTTGATTATCACTACATCTGCAGCGCGTACGTTGAGTTCTCCTGGGTAATAGATGAGTTCGTGGCCTGCGCGATGTGGGTCGGCGATAGTGATCAGGAGATCGGGTTTGATGAATGAGAAATCGTTGTTTCCGCCATCCCAAATAATTACGTCTGCTTCTTTTTCTGCGGTTCTGAGGATTTGTGCGTAGTCAACGCCTGCGTAGATGATGCCACCCATGTCTATGTAGGGTTCGTATTCCTCTCGCTCCTCAATAGTGCAGTTGTATCGATCTAGGTCCTCATATGATGCGAACCGTTCGCATATCTGCATGGTTAAATCTGGGTCGTATGGCATGGGGTGTCGTATTGATGCGACGTTGTGTCCTTTTGCTTTGAGAATTTCAAAGAGTTTCCGTGAGATCTGTGATTTTCCACATCCGGTTCTGACTGCACAGACTGCGATTACTGGTTTTGTTGACTTTAGCATCGTGCTTTTTGGGCCAAGGAGCTTGAAATCAGCGCCCGCGGCGTTTACGATTGATGCTTTGTCCATCACGTAGGTATGTGGGACGTCGCTGTAGGCAAAGACTACTTCATCGACATTATTTTTTTTGATGAGTTCCGTTAATTCTTCTTCAAGATAAATTGGGATGCCGTTGGGGTAGAGTTCTCCTGAGAGTTTTGGTGGGTATTTTCTTCCGGCTATGTCTGGGATTTGTGTGGCGGTAAAAGCAACAACTTCGTAGTTGTTGTTCTCTCTGAAGTATACGTTGAAGTTGTGGAAGTCCCTTCCTGCTGCGCCCATGATGATGATGCGTCTTCTCTTCATGTGATTTGCCCCTCTTCGCCAGAACCGTTGACCCTTTATAGGTTTTTCTTGCTTCCTGATAAAAATGATATGGACCATCAGTAAAGATATTTATAAATATATACATAATGATATCCTTACGTATATTTAATTTGGGATGACTTTTTAAAGAACAAAAGATTAAAGAATGATGATTTGCTACCTTTATACACCATTTGTTGACTTTTTTCAACAGGAGAGATATGAACCGAGAAGTACTTCCGCTTATCCTTGCGATTCTTCTTCCAATTGTATTCGTTGTTGTTCTTTTTCTGTATTTTTCTGGTTATATCGACGGTATCGTAACGTCCCTAAAAACAACTGATCTTATTTACTATGTTATCCTTATTCCGTTTTGTCTTGGGTTTCTTGCAGTAATGATGAAATGGATGAAAAGATGAGAACGGATAGCGGTTTTTAGGAAGTTAAAGAAAGATATAAATATGGAGTATTGGATAAGGGCAAGTGAGAGATGGAATGCGCCTATTCATAGTAGTTTATTTCTATTCGACTTACTAACAATTTTAACCGTATTAACAAAAAGATGGGATGCAGATGCAAAATACGCCTCAGAACGACCAAGTGTACATATTCGTATCTTTAGAGGAGGGAAACTGTGTCTACTGAAGGAAATCAACCATCTTTTAACAAATCTGCATCTTCTTCTCTTCCGACAAATAAAAAGTTTTTAAAAATAGAGGATATTGTTGATAAACTTTTAGAAGAAAATAAAGATAAAATTACTAATATGGAAATAACAAAAGATGTAGAACCTTCTGTTTTTACAGATAAACGGATCTATGTGAACCCTGTCAAAGTCGAGGATTTTTCTCCTAGAAAAAGAAGACCGCATTCAATCTATTTTGTGAGAAAACAACCCTCAAAGAAAGATATAGCGAAAAACAAAGAACAAGAGAAAAAAACCAGTAACAATAAACCAGTAAAAGTTAAAAAACGTATTCGTTTTGGAAAACCAACAACGCAAACAATGTCTAAGGACAAATCATCAGAAAAACCGTTGAGAAAAACCCGAGATATTCCCTTTAAGCAAAAAGAGTCAATCCCTATACAAAAAATCGAGAAATCTAGTCCACGTACAAAAAAGCCTTCGATGTGGGCGAAGAAAAAATCGCTTGTATCGCAAAAAGATGTCGATCAACAGGAAAAGCAGAAATCGCCCTCAGAGAAAAAACTCGACGACGTCGACCATGCAAATGAAGATGAAGCGAGATGGATTGATTCACAGATTGGCAAGGCCTCTGAATTAAAAACAAAAAATGAAGCGGGTTCTGAAGGGAAAATCGAGGAAATCGCAATCACAAAAAAACGTTCGATCTCCGAGATCATAGAAAAGAAAAACAAACAACGTTTGGATGAAGGATCTGCATTTCTTGTGGAGGATAGCAAAGGAAAAGGCACTCTTAATGATACTGATTTAAAACCGTTTGGTACTGAGGTAGAGACCGAAGCAGTTCTTCAGCAGTTCCAAACTACGTCAGCATCAAAGCAAATATCACCTGAATCTTCTCCTGCAAATCTGATTATTAAGGGGAAAACAAAAGGTGTTATCTCCCCAGAAGCATTGTTTTTGAAAAATTCGACATTGAAAGAATTAGGTCTCTCTGAGAAGCAATGGGATGAACTTGATTTCTATCCTCTGCATGAGCCGTTTGCATACGTCGAAATTGTTCGAGATACGGAAAGTCTTGATAAGCGTTATGTCCTTGTTGAAGTAGGTTTGACTGAAGAAGAAGCAAATGCATTGAAATTCATGCAACAGACATTAAAAATACTCCCTATGAACACGGTTGAGATGGATGAAAAAGGTATCGATGTGTATTTACGAGAGAAAATAGAGCAGGTTTTTGAAGAATATAAACTGGATATGGATCAATCGTCTAAGGAAAAAATTATTTATTACCTTGAAAAAAACTATCTGGGTCTTGGGCGAATCAATGCAGTTATGCAGGATCCTCATATTGAGGATATCTCGTGTGATGGATCGAATGTTCCTATTTTTTTGTATCATCGTGAGTATGGGTCGTTGAAGAGTAATATTGTGTTTCCTGAGGAGGAGGAGTTGTCTGGTTTTGTTGTTCGTTTGGCGCAG
>JAPKYE010000121.1 GCA_026394495.1 Methanobacteriota archaeon
GGATTCCGAGGCAGCAAAGGGCGCGATAGGGCGACAGGATTGGGAGTTTTCTACAATATTCGGCTATGGTTCGAGCATATTTTTAAAGAGACATTGGAAAAGAAGACGTACGTGATTCAAGGGTTTGGCAATGTGGGCTCATGGACCGCGCATTATTTACACAAATCGGGTGCAATTTGTCAAGCAATTGGAGATTACACGGGATATTATTTGCTTACTCAGCGGTTTTATGATAGATATACATTTGTTGATATTCTCAAATACAAAGAATTGCGGGATCTTCCTGCTTTATACGAGGGAATTGAGAGAATCGATATTTCTGATTTCTGGGAAATCAAGGCGGATATTATTATCCCTGCTGCAATGGAGCTACAAATTACGGAGGAAATAGCGAAAAAAATGGATTGCCGATTGCTAGTAGAAGGTGCAAATGGTCCCACAGTGATTGAAGCAGATCATATTTTTGTTGAGAAAAATATTGAGGTTATTCCAGATGTTTTGTGCAATAGTGGCGGCGTTATTGTAAGCTATTTTGAATGGCTTCAAAACAGGTCGAATGATTATTGGAGCCTGGAGAAAGTAGAAGAAAAATTGGCGGAAATTATTGAGAAGACATTTCATGAATTTTTACTTATAAAAGGGGATACTACGGGGAAAAAAGTAAGCAATAGGAGCTTGGTGTATAAATTGGGGCTGGATAATTTGTGGAATTCATATGAGATTAAAAAATGATTTTTATGGTTAGTATAAATTACCAAATAAAAAATGAATATTATACAAAAACTACCGGATGATATTATTGTATATATTTATACAATAATACTAAAAAAATATAGGTTACGTGATGAAAAATTTATCAAACATATCGATATTGAAAAGTATAAATTTTTAGAAAAATGTGTAGTATAACTAGTAATGATTTTACAATTGAAATTAAGTATGATTTGAATAATCTTAGTCAATTACCGAATAGAAAAGATTTATGCATTGATGATGATATGTATTTATTTAACTTTTAGGGAAAACAGGGTAAAATATTATATAGAACGATTCCGACTAAAAAATATTGAAGATATGATTACAAATGTAATTATCAAGATTATGATTGGGAAGTTTTTAGTTATATTTATGAAATATAAAATCTTATAAAATCTTTTGCTTAAGCATCTGAATGATCTAAAAAATTGATAGTAAAAACAATTCAAATTTTTTATAAAATTAGGTCTTCAAAATGCCAAGATCTTGGATCCCCTCATCTGTGCAAGTACCAAATTTGCTGGTATTATCTATGATGTGGATGTATGGCCGCTTTTTGAGTCAGAATGGTGGAAGATCATTTCTCTCAATGATCCCAGAGTCATCAACAATTAATCAGCGTCTTTTTGCGATTTTGGGGGACACGCGACATTTGTCTCTTTTTTCATCAGATGAGATCGTATTTATTCTCATGCATCATGGGCTGATGGTACGGCTGATTCGCGGCATTTGTGGCACAAATGTAAACCGCAATACTCATGGAAGAATCATGTGGATTATCATGAATCGCGTTATGAGATACGCTATTTCTCACCGCAGTTGTAATTCGCGGATTCAACTTGTAGTGAAGAACTTTTACGCTCGTGTTTATCAGCCAATAAACATCTCGTTTTTTCTCAATCTGATCGTAGTTCTTCCAAAACCGCAGGCAATTCTGCATATGTCGAGCTCGGGTCTTAGCGATAATCAGATGGAGAGCTATAAGATTGTAGCGTTGATTGCGCTATTTAGTGAGTTGACGGTTGAAAAAAATGGAGTATTCTCTTTGTTTTGCAACTTTGCCATGGAAGAAGAAAAATCAGAATCTGCAATACGTTTCAGGCAGTTTGAAAGAGACTTTAGACAAGCTCGTGGATCGAGAGACTATACGCTATTTAAGCGATATTTTGAGTTCATCTCCGAATTTCTCTTTTCTGAAATAAGACATCCAAAGCATTCAGAAATTCGTTGGTGCTTGGATATAGTGTATCTATTTCTGACGAAGATGAAGAATAGTTCTAACAACGACTGGCAGTTTTTTGCAGAGGTTTTTGAATCTAAAACCGCTGCTGATGTTCTTTCTTTGCTCGAAAATGGGTGCGAGCCATTTTCCTACAGACAACTGGGTAGATATAGAGAACCGTTTGCCCTTAAGTTTACATTGCCATATCCGCCAAATGGAACATCTAATTTTGCGAGGTTTCTAAGACGCAATATCTCTCAAGCTTTGGAGAAGGCATACTCATTTAGAGTTCCTCAACATTTGTCGCAAATACTTGAGCGGTTATCAGATACTTATTTGATTAACATCACAATGTCAAAAGGGTCGCGCCTATTGTTTCTTCTCTGCACCTTCATTGAATTTGTACAATCGAATCATCCGCATATTGGCTTTTTGGTTGAATCGTATGTTTATATGGAAACAAATCAACATAGACACTTGGATCAATTGCTAATTTTTCTGAATGTTGGACATGCACAAGAATCTGAATTACAGGGTTTCGACAGACTCCTTTATCATGTTTGCAGGTTTTCAAACCGAAATGCTAATTTTTCTGATGTCGCTGAAAGAAACTTTGTCGAATTGTTTGACTTTATGATACGCATTCTCTCAAACAACAACTTTCTGGTTTTGTTATCAGAACTTCTGTCAAATGACAACTTAATTGATGATTTATCAAATCTTTTGTCATATAAAATATCAGGTTCTGACTTCATTTCATCGTTTTGGCACTTTCAATATCCAGGATTTGTGAATAGAATATCCGCATGTCGGAATATATATTGTTCTGAATGTGATGCTCTACTACCACCTGATCGTGTAGAGATGTGCGAAATATGTGCAATTTGCATGCATAATCATCATCCGGATGATGAGGATGGTTGGTAATGGTTAATTGCACCTTTTGAACTCGCTATCCCCTCCATTACTAAATGACGTATCAAAAAATCATTATCGCGTTGTAATATCTGTGAATCACGTAGAAATATGCGCGCAAATGTGTAAGAAAGATATGATTGCAAAATATATTTCGCAATATTATAAAATATATTTGGAAATATCCGAAATTTTCAAGAATTTGGACAAAAAATTATTAGGAAAATTGGAAACATATGAAGATCCACATCAATAAGCACTTGTAAATTCGCGTATATATGTGTTTTTGTTATATTTGCTAATAATATTTATGAATATAAAGGATTCAAAAATACGAAAAATTGCTGAATATATGAAATAATACTCCAATTGTATTTGATTACAAAAGGTTTTCGTGATATTGCTATCGTTTTATTTATAATCTAGAAAAGTCATTTTGCAAAAAATTTGGACAAGAGATAAAATATTGTTATGAATTGTGTAAAAAATATTTATAAAAAATGGTGTTTTTGGCGAAAACCATTAAATCCGGGCGATTTCCAAATATGCTGCAATTTCTGCAGCAGATGGGCGAATTGGAGCGGCTATTTCTAGACACCGTTTTGCGACCTTTGCAATCAATGCAAACATTCGGTTTTCATTTTCAGTCAATTTGGCTGGGAATGGATTTACGGACAGTTTGCCGATGATCCGGGATGCTTTTTTGGAACATGTAACACCTTCCAAATACACCGGAAGCTCTTTCCCAGTTAGTATCTGGGATATTAGGACCCCAAGTGCCCAAATGTCGCACTTTTCGCTGATTTCGAATTTGTTAGCAACTTCAGGTGCAAAAAAGATTGGTGTACCAATCGTTACCTGCTCGATTCTTTTAATTGAGCTTGAAAACCCAAAATCGGTGAGCTTCACGCCAATCTTTTCTCCTCCACAGACCACGATGAAGTTTGCCGGTTTGATGTCCCGGTGTACATATCCATTTTTGTGGACATGCGCTATCGCCAAAGCCATCTGGCGCAAAAGCTCCAGAAATGTGTGTACATTCACCGAAGTGAGTGGGTTGGCAAGCATGTAAGCTTGAAAGCTTTCGCCTTCGACAATCTCCATGACGATGTAAAATGTCTTGCCAAGTTGGAACCAGTCAATGGTTTTGCAAACATTGGGGTGGGTAGGAATATTCATTCCTAGCATCGCTTCCCTTTTTACATCACATATCGACTGCGAACGACCGGCCATGTTTTGGATTTTTATCGCAACCATCTGGCCATGATTACCATGGTCAATTGCAGCGACTACTTTGCCATACACACCTTTCCCGAGGACTTTTTTGGTGAGTTCATATCGCCCATTCAGATATTTGATATATCGATCTTGGAATCGAGTAATACCCAAATGAGTACGGCAAAAAGGAGGCGTTTGTCCACTGCTATCCATCAAGTCCATTGAGTGAGTACGCTCAAGAGGAACAACACCCGCAGAAGCAGCAGACCCTGGTAAAATAGAAGCCATTCTTTTCAACCTACTTTTATTATTTATTTTGATTTTTGAACCCATCAATTTTTTATAAAAGATTGTATTATCATACTTGTATTCGTACTGATACCACAAATTAATCACACAATTGGTCAAAAGTTAGCCGATGTATATGGTCAATTTCAAAAGCTTTTTGTAGAAGAGCGTATATATCTTGCCCATCTTCCGTCATGTCCATTTTCAATTCATCCGGAATTGGCGGCTCTTTCATTCCAATTAGACTCCATGTGATATTCACCGGTTCCTTGTCAAAATTTGGAGGATTGCCAGTGTGAAGCTCAACTACTAAGCATGCAAATGCCCACATATCTATTCCAACGTCGATCACACCATTGATACTCTCAGGAGCCATGTAATAAATAGATCCTGCGAATGAGTTGTTTTTTGGAACATTATCCCGATAGCAAGATACGCCAAAGTCCATAATTTTGGCGTGTATCACACCTTTTTCATCAACAAACAACCCAATATTTTCAGACTTGATGTCTCGGTGCAGAATACCGATTGAATGCATGTATCTAATTGCATCGGCAATCTCGCGCATGAGCCGTTTTACTATTTCTCGATTATTCTCCGATCTACCACTAGGACCTGTCAATATGGGCAACAATTTGTTTACAGTACCAAATGTCATAAGTTCCATGATGAGAAAAAGCTGATTGTCGTGATAATAAACGGCATGGGTCTTGCAGACCCCAGGATGATCCATCGACAAACCGATCTCTGCTTCATTCAAAGCTGCTTGTGTGAGTCCATCTCTAGAGTCTGAACTCACATCTAGTATCTTCATTGCAAAAAAATTGCCAATAGTTACATTGAATACCTTAAAAACAGTACCAAATGCACCTTTCCCTAGAATTTCCATCTTCCTATAAAGTTTGAAGGGATCCTCAATTTTTACAAAAGATGGAAGGTGTTGCGGTGGTGGATCACAGTTAATGTGGGATGATTGTATGGACAGACGCAGTTTGACTTGTGAATGTGGGATCATATGGTCCTGTCTCAGAAGCGGTTGCAATCTATACATTCTATATATGCTATACGAGAACGATCATCACTTATAAATAATAATTTATAAAATCATCAATTTTTTTAGTTACTGATAATTATATCGTATTTAAAAGCAGGTACTTCATCCACTTCCAAAGCTGCTTCAACATCGCACTGAATAGAGCACAAATATCTCTCGACTTCGCAGATTAAGTTTGCTAGAGATGATCGGCGTTCCGGATCATTCACGAGGCACGCCAAAATTACCGTCCAGATAAACTGAATTTTTGGGTCTGCATCATCTATGCTTCTGGGTGGTTCGATCGGTTTTCCTATCACTTCTCTGATTTTGTCGAACAAATCAGCAGGCGTCCCGTCGTACTCGGGTACGAGTGTTTTTTCGAACAACAACTCGTGTAAAAGAACACCAATCGCCCATGTGTCCAGACCGAAAGAGAATTTGGCGTAATTCCTTTCTAAACATTCTGGTGCGAGGTAATCTGGCGTACCCACAACCTTGTGTTTCATTTTGCTTGCTTCGTTAGCAAGCCCCAGGTCGACTACGACGCATCCGCACAGTTCCCCATTCTCCTCATATTTCGCAACGATGTTCTCAAGCTTGATGTCCCTGTGAACAACTCCTTTGGAGTGAAGGAACTGAACTGCCTTCAAGATCATTAGAATGATTTTCATAAGTTCCAGTGGGTTCTCCCAGAAATATCCTTTGTTATTTTGGAGGACGTCATACAGATTATCCCCATCAATAAGGTCCATCACGATGTACAACGTGCCATACCACACGGAGTAGGCAATTATCCCACAAGTATATGGGCTTGACCCTACATGAGATCCAATCCGAACCTCTTCCAACGATTCAGGTGTATAATTCTTCACGACTTTGATGGCGAATTTTTGTCTGGTCGTGTTAGTTGCTTCGTAAACACACCCAAAAGCACCTTTTCCCAATATTTTTTTCGGAAAAATTGGGGAGAGGTACTCTTTCTTAAATTCAGGAAAAGTCAGGTAGTTTCCATATGGAGTTTTACCAGACTTACCATGAATTGTGGAGTCTTCCATTCGGTTCAACCTACTTTTATTATTTATTTTGATTTTTGAACCCATCAATTTTTTTAGATAATTATAAAAAGGCTTATTATTCATTTGCCTTATCACGATAGTATTTTTGAATCATCGCGATAATCTGACCATACGTTGGACGCTCATCGGGATTTATGGCCAAAAGGCCTCCTTTCAGAGATTCACCACCGATAAGCATTGAACGCATGAGTGTCGCAAATGGCACATCTTGTTCGCCTTCAATACCAAGTTTGACAACATCTGGAACAGGTGGAGCCGTTAATTTGGATATGTTTCCAAAGACGGTGTATGGATCATCCTGGAGGGGGAATGGTGGTTCTCCACAAAGAAGCTCCAGCAAGAGACAGCCCAATGACCATATGTCGGTTTGGGGCGTATTCAGTCCCATCCCATTCATCAGATTTTTGGCGAGCTCAGGCGCCATCCATTGCGGAGTTCCACACGGTAATCCGTCAAATTGACCAATTGGAGCCGTGAATCCAAAATCGGCCAACTTGAATTGCTTATTGCCAGGTTCATGATGGTCTGGGTCTGGATAAACAAACACGTTGTCTGACTTGATGTCACAATGAAGCAAACCCAAGTCAAACATACGATTCAAACCGGATGCCAAACTCATCATAACATCGACAATTTCTCGTGAACTCAAACACACTATGCCTGGGTTTGATGCACGGTTGTAAAATGAGGTTCTCCCAACAAGTTTCGTCAAATCAGACTCGGCCAAATCCATAATGATATAGACGGAATTTTCGAAAATGTAGAATTCCTGATGAGTGCGGCAAAATTGACTTGCAGTCGCATCATCTGATATGCTTCTCATTGCACTCACTTCTCCGTTCAATGTCTTTTCCAACTCGGCATCACTCCAAAACAAAATTCTCTTCATGGCAAAGAATTTGCCAGTTGGATCCGTTATTGGTGAAACCATGGTGATGCATCTATTTATATGCTTCACAACAACATACGTACACAATGGATCTGACTTGTTTACATCCAGTGGTATTTCGGATTGAAATTCGGCTTCCATTTGAGAAATGATCTCAAAATTATTAAATTATCAATTTTAAACCCATCAATTTTTTTAGATAATTATTATAAAATGTATCAATTTTTCAGGGCGATGTCCACTCTAGGGCTCAGGATCAACTTTAAAATATGGAAGATTGATAACCTCTTCAATCGTCAGCCTCTCCGATGGATCAACTTGAAGGCACCTGTTGACAACATCACAGCATTCTGCTGAGATCTTGGGCGATTCATTGAACAATGGGATTTCGCGCTGAGTGTAGGTTTCCAATTTCCACAGCACGTCTCTCTTTTCTTTGTAGTGAAAATGCGGCAGTGTTAAGCCATGTATCCTCGCTATTAATATAGCCAATGACCAGATGTCAGTCGGCGTGTCATAACACCTCCATTCGTATGATTGATCCCTAGACCTAGAGGCCTCTGGAGATACGTAAAATGATGTGCCCGCAAAGGAATCGCAAACTCCTGAAATGCTGGGATCCCAACAAAGTCCAAAGTCTGCGATCTTCGCAGTGATTGTTCCATCTTCAACTCTGATTAGAATGTTGCCGTTCTTGATGTCACGATGGATAAGCCCGTTAGTGTGAATCCCCAACAAACCTTGTGCAACCATGCGCATGATGTGCCGTTTAACATTCTTTGACAGGCCTGGATGTTTCGTTAAGAAATCTCTTAAAGTACCATCCTTCATGTACTCCATGACTATATACAGTACATCAAATGATGTAATATACACCGAAATCAACTGAACGACATTTCGAACACCTTCCATTCTTTTCATGCCATGAATCTCTTTAAACAAACTTTTTAGATCTGCAACATGTAGATCAAAGCACTTGCCGGCATATTGGTTGCCGTCACGATCCGTCAATTCATACACGGATGCAAATCCACCTTGCCCTAATTTTGGGCCGAGCTTCATGGTGTCTGATGTCTCTGATATCTCAGGGACGTTGTTAACAACGACGCCTGCATTATCTAATTGATTTAGAAATTCAGCCAATGTTGACTGATATCTTTCAAAAGTACCAGACGACATCTGAATAGGTCAACCTACTTTTATTATTTATTTTGATTTTTGAACCCATCAATTTTTTTAAATAATTATCTGTTTCCCCCAAACCCCTTCCTAGTGAAAATCTTATATCATCTAGAAAAGTAGGAAGGGGGTAAGGGGGGAACAGATAAAAAAACTCTTCGAGTTTTTTTATCTCTTTGAGTTAAAATGACTTCGTCATTTTAACTGAACGTATGTTCTCCCCCTTACTCATCTCCCCCCT
>JAPKYE010000053.1 GCA_026394495.1 Methanobacteriota archaeon
TGGAACTGTTGGAATGGATACTTATGAAAATAATCAGCATACTTCATTTATGAAACTAACGTCATATACTGTTGCAAACTCTGGAGATCCTAAATCGACAAAAATCGTAGAATATCCTACTTTAAGTTAATAGTTATAACCTATACAAATACCGCATCAGATATTTCCCCAAAAATGGGGGATTATATCAAGGAATCGAAGTAACTCTGCGTAAATAGTATGGTTTCTTTTTTATTTTATCTCGCCGATAATCCCTAGATCCTTGAGTTTTTCGTTAATAAATGTAACACACAATGAGACACTAAACTTTTAAGAGTATAGTGGGCCCGTTGAGAATCATCATTTTTCCAGGAGAGAACCGTCCAAGTGGCTCCCTATTTTATCATCGCTTGGATTAAGGAATGCATTGATTATAAATTTTAACAGTTAGAATAAACGGTTCCCCAGCAAGTATCCGTTCTTACACTCTGGATGTAATAAACAGTATTTTCTTTGAAACCAATAATCTTATCCCCGATTTTTATTTCGTTTGTATTGATATCAGATTTATCCTTGCTTATTGACATATTTTTCTGAACATAATATTTTTCACTTCTGCCAGTGGAATTTACAAATGCAAAATAAATATTATTGTAATTTAGTTTTATTTGATAGATTGAAAAACCCATAACAATAGCTTGATCATCAGTACAATTATACGTGATATCTATCGTTAGATACGCTGGTTCTTCTATTACATTATCTTCAAAGTTATTGAAAGAATGATCTTGTAATAATACTAATGAAAGAGATACCCACATATAAGCAAAAAATCCAATAACAATTATTGTCACTATAATTTTCGTTGTTTTTTTAGCGGATGAACCAATAATTATACAGACAAGACCTCCCATCATTATTAATGTCCTCAATACCTGGATAATGAGATCTGATGAAAACAAGATCAAAGAAATAAAAATTAGAACTATACCAATTCCGATTAAATTAGTATTCATCTTACTTCCAATTTTTACTGTGTCATAACGAATTTTTCCGCCCACTAAAGAAATAATTATACCTAAAACAAAAAATATTGAATAAGTTATATTCGCTAGTGATGTATTTCGTATAAATCCAACATATACGGAGGTAGTTATTATTACCGGGGCACCTATGGCAATGATGATACCTGTAATAATCAACAAATATCCTATTTTTGCTTTATCCATTATTATCCCCTTAATTTTTCAATTTCAGAAATCAGTATTGCAACTTTTTTTCCTTTATTGGTAAGCCAAATATATCGTCGTCCACCAAATTTCTCCTCACCTTCTTCTTTGATAAGACCTGCATCTCGTAGCATATCTATTCGTCGGCTGACTGTGTTTGTATCTTTTGTTTTAAGTTCTTCTAACAATTCGGAAAGAAATAATTTATCTTTATTGATTAGAGCAACCAGGATCTCCATGGATTGTGATTTTTCTAATATATCGAATATCTCACTCATTACAATGTGCTAATTGCAAAACGTGGTTATAAGGTTTATTCATATTTTGCATATTGTGCAAAATGCAAATATTTATATACTTAATATACATTGCATAATGTGCAAAGTGCAAAATAAGTGATGAAATGACCACGATTGATGATGAAACCTGGAACAAATTCCGGAGGCACTGCCTTTCACAACAACAGCTCAACCCAGAATCAACCATACCAGAAACTATACGAAAATTAAGATTTTTAGAAAAGCAAGGTTTAGATCTTCAAAATTACACAAAGGACCAAATCTATACTCATTTTGCACAGCGACTCGAAAACGGGGGAACTTACAATGCACTTAATCATTACGTCAAAGCGCTCAATAGATGGAACAAATTTATTGAAAAGCAAATTCAATTCAATCTCTATAAAACCGACAAAAAACCAATGAAAGTACCAACCACAGTAGAAATAAACAAAATGCTCCAACAATGCAAAGGAAAAAAACGTTACAACAAACGCAACAAAATGATTGTAATTCTCTTAGCAAAAACAGGTATGAGAAATAAGGAACTCTGTAGCCTCAAACTCACTGATATTGATTGGCAACGACGAGAAATCACCATTAAAAACAGCAAACACAACAAAACAAGGATATTCCTATTGAAGACAAATTACTTTTCGGCAGCACCTATCCTTCTTTAAAAAACTACATCGAACATTGGCGAATTGACTGTGAAAAACATTATGTTTTTACCACGGAAAAAGGACGAATGACGTCTAATTATCTCAGACGACTTATCAAGGATATCTCAAAGAAGGCAGGAATGAACTGGATCCATCCCCATTCGTTTAGACATTATGCAGCAACAAACCTTCTCAGAGCTGGTATTAATATTCGGGTTGTCCAAGAGATCCTTGGTCATAGTTCTATCCAAACAACAGGTGGATACCTTCACGTTATTGAAAATGATCTTCGCCAAGCAATAGAAAATCCAAACATTGATGATCCAGTAAATCCAAGGTCGGTTCAAATGCGGCTACCCTTGGCAAAACCCCTCCTGTTGTAAGTAGTGGGCCCGTTGAGATTCGAACTCAAGATCTCCTCCGTGTCAGGGAGACGTCATAACCAACTAGACCACGGGCCCAACCTTGGTTGACTTTTTTTAGAGGGAACAACAAGTGTTACCTGTTCATTGGTATGCAACCTCAGAATTTCTTGTACTTTTTAAATGTTGTTACTTCGTCGTCATAGTCGTTTGATGAGGAAAATGTGAAGGTTAATATCTTTAGAGTCGTTGTAGGTTTTCAATTAATAAAACAGGAGAGCGACACATGGAAGCAATTATTCTTGCAGGTGGCTTTGGTACACGACTCAGACCACTTACGTACACTCGCGCAAAAGCGCTTCTTCCGATTCTTAATAAACCCATGATCTCGTATATAATTGACAAATTACCAAAAAGTGTTGATACGGTTGTGGTGGCGGTAAACTACCG
Source organism: Methanobacteriota archaeon (assembly GCA_026394495.1). GTDB lineage: Archaea > Thermoplasmatota > E2 > DHVEG-1 > DHVEG-1 > CAIYYQ01. Next base: position 2,961 of record JAPKYE010000053.1, read on the forward strand.
TAAAGATCAGTTGGAAACCTATCTGAAAAGCATGACTCATGGAAAAGAAATTATTGTGAATAACGAACCTGAGCCGCTTGGGACTGCTGGTGCTGTTAAATTTGCAGAACGTTATATCACTGGGCCGTTTTTTGTCTTGAATGCTGATACATTATGTTCTCTTGATTTTGCGAAGATGATTCGGTTTCATGAGAAGAAAAACGCTGAGGCATCGATTTCGCTTTGGCCTGTACAAAATGTTTCTGAGTTTGGCGTCGTTGACATAAAAAACGATGGGAACATCATAAACTTCGTTGAAAAACCTAAACAAGAGGATGCACCATCGAATCTGATAAACGCAGGAGCGTATCTTCTTCAACTCGGGGTACTTGATTATATTGAAACTGGTCGTCTTATTTCCATGGAAAAAGAGATCTTCCCGCAGATCATCAAAGACACCGGGCGGTTTTATGGGTATAAATTTGATGGATATTGGATTGATGTGGGGCGAATTAAAAGCTATCTTGATGTTCATCAGTTACTTATGAAAAAACAGCATAAATCATTGGTTACTGGTAAGCAGTGTGTTGTTGATGGAAAACTTGTTCATTCATGTATCGGTGATAATGTGAATCTTGGTCAGCATTCAACTGTTGATTCGTCTGTTGTTTTTGATTATGTTCGTATCGGTAAACATACGTTGATAGAAAATTGTGTTCTTGGTGAACGATGTATACTAGGGGATAACATCTATTTGAAAAACGCTGTTGTCGGAGACAACGAACTTGTTTCATCAGATACTGTTCTTGAAAACGCCGTTGTCTGGACGCAGCAGGTTCCAGTGGGATACCCGCTGAAACAAATAGGAAACGTCCTCGGAGAATAACCACCTATTTTTTTTGTGTACAATCATCTTTTTATAAACACAATTGTTATTCCTTGGTCATGACTACAAGTATCTCTAAAAATATTTTTCGTGCCTATGATATCAGAGGATTGTATAACAAAGATATTTCCCCTGAGGTGTTCTTCGACATTGGACGCGCAACTGGAACCTATGTGAAAACCACGCTGATGGGTAATCGAATTGCAGTGGGAAACGATATTCGTTCCTCAAGTTACCCGTTGGTTCATGCGTTTATAGCAGGGGTGACGTCAACGGGTGTGCATGTCGCGTTTACTGGTACGACCGCGTTTGGTCAAACCTTGTTTTTTGGTTGGAAATCAACCCAGGATCTTATTGCGTATGTAACAGCGAGTCATCTTCCGCCTGAGTGGAATGGTATAAAATTTTATTATGGTGACGGGGTTGGTTTCCCTGAAAAACGACTCATGGACATTCGTGATTTAACTTTGCAGAAAAAATTTGTTGATGTCTCTTGGGATAAGGTTGGTTCTGTGCAGAATGCTGATGTAAAAAATGATTACATTCGGTTTTTCCAGTCTAAGTTCTCATTTAAGAAAAAATTGAAGGTTGCTGTTGATTGCGGAGGTGCAAGTACTACGCTTTCTGCACCTATGGTATTTGATGCAGTGGGACTATCTATTGTTCCTGTGTTTTGTGATCCGGATCCTTCGTTTTCAGCGCGTCCCTCTGACCCAAAACCAAAAAATCTTTCGGTTCTCGTAGAACAGGTAAAAAAGCATCATTGTGTTTTTGGTGTCGCATTTGATGGTGATGGGGATCGTTCAGTGATCGTTGATGACAAAGGAACTATTCTTTCTGCGGATATAACAGGAGTTATTCTGGGTAAATACGGGATTGCTAAAAAGAGCGGAACAATTATTGTGAATGTGGAATGCTCAAAATCCGTAAAAGAACAACTTGAGCCACTGGGTTTTCATGTGAAACAAATACCGGTTGGTCATACGTTTTTAACTCTTGAGGCAAAGCAGGAGAAATCCCCTCTTGGGATTGAATCATCGGGTCATTTGATCTTGCCTGAGTATTTTTTGTTTGATGATGCACTTGTTGTTCCGTTGAAGATGGCTGAGATCCTTGAAAAAACCGGAAAAAAACTCAGTGATATTGTTGAGGAGATTCCTTTGTATCCCACAAAAAAAGAAGAAGTCGAGTGTTCTGATGAACTGAAGTTTGATGTGGTGAAAATTCTTCAAAATGAGCTTGTAAAGGAATTTGATCATGTGAATACGATGGATGGCGTCCGCGTTGATCTAAAAGAGGGATGGGTGCTTATCCGCGCTTCAAATACTAGCCCGATTATTCGTTTAACCTGTGAGGCAGATGACGAACAATCGTTACAGTCGATACTCACTAAGTTTTTGAAGCGGACCGTTGAAATCATTGATCGGCAAGAAAAAATGAGGAAATAATAATTAGTTTTTTTGGGTGAAAAATGAAGCGGTTGTTTGGACCCAATGGGATTTGTGGCATCGTCAACCAAGATATGAACGGTGAGTTTGCTCTTGGTGTTGGTACCGCCTGGGGCACATATTTGAAAACAAAAAAAACAAGACCAGTGGTTGCTATTGGGACAGATGCACGAGTATCAAACAACATGTTGAAATCAGCTGTATCATCTGGGATTCTTTCTACGGGTTGTGATGTCGTTGATTTAGGGGTTGTTCCTACACCAACCGTACGATACACGGTGAAAGAAAAAAAATTTGATTCGGGTGTTGTGATTACTGCGTCGCAGTATCCTGCGCAGTTCAACGGTATCAAAGGTATTGATGCGGATGGTATTGAATTCTCAAAAGCAATTGAGGAAGCGATAGAATATGTGTTTTATTCGAAGCTTTTTCTCTGCGTTGATTGGACTGATGTGGGATTGTTTTCATCATATGCTGATGCAGTTGACACTTATCAAAAAGGAATACTTTCGAACGTGGATGTACAACGTATCCGCAAACAAAAGTTTCATGTTGTCCTTGACTGTGGGAATGGGGTTGGCAGTCTTGTTGTGCCAACGCTTTTAGAAAAACTTGGTTGCACTGTTACAAAACTGTCTTCTGAACCAGGTGGTTTATTCATTGGTGAAAACTCAGAACTACTTCCTGAGACTCTTGGTCTTCTCATGAAAACCGTTCATGATGAAACGGCATCGTTTGGTATGGCACTGTCTAGTACTGCAGATCGTGCGATCTTTGTTGATGAGACTGGTTCGATTATCTTTGGTGATAAAATATTTGCTCTTTTTGGAAAATATATCGTGAAAAAAAACAAAGGTGCTCTTTGTGTGGCATCGGTGACGACGTCAAGTTGTTTTGAGGATGTTATTACAGAATGCGGCGGGCAGGTCTTGTATACGCGTGTCGGATCATCGTTTGTTGCGCGGATGATGAAAGAAAAAAAAGCGGTGTTTGGCGGGGAGGAAAACGGTGGTTTCATCTTCCCTGTTTTTCAGTATTGTCCTGATCCTGCGATGGCTCTTGCGATGATGCTTGAGATTGTTGCAATAGAAAAAAAATCGTTGTCTGGTCTTGTCGCAGAAATCCCACACTATGAAGTATCGAAAACAAAGATTGATTGTCCAAATGAGAAAAAAGAAATCGTCATGAAAGCACTTTTTGATCAGATGGATGATAGTGGCGATGTGATAAAGATTGATCAAATTGATGGTATCAAACTTTTTATACGTGATGGATGGGTGTTGATGCGTCCGTCAGGTACCGAACCATTTTTTTGGGTTTATGCAGAATCAAAAACGAAAACGCAGGCAGAACAGCTTGTATCACAATATAAAAAACTTATGAATCAGATTATTTGTGAGGTGACTTTATTATGAATCAGCATCATTTTTTTTCTCGGGTAACGACAGAGTAGGTAAACCTTATAAATAAGAAGAGTATACGCTATCAAACCTCTTATGAAAAAAGAGTAGGAAAAAGAATAAATACTAATATTGTAATTGAACGGAGGAAGAAATTATGGCAGAAAAACCACATATAAATATGGTAGTTATTGGTCATGTCGATCATGGCAAATCCACGTTAGTCGGAAGAATTTTACTTGATACCGGACAGTTCCCAGCGCACATGGTAGAAAAATTCAGGATAGAGGCAAAAGCAAAAGGAAAAGAAAGTTTTGCTCTAGCATGGATTTTCGATCAGCTGAAAGAAGAGCGAGAACGTGGAGTCACTATTGATGTCGCGCACAAGCGATTTGATACGGATAAATACTATGTAACTATTATTGATGCACCTGGTCACCGAGATTTCGTGAAAAACATGATTACGGGGACATCGCAAGCTGATGCAGCTATTCTTGTCGTAGCAGCGCAGCATGGGGTTATGGCTCAGACGCGAGAACATATGTTTCTTGCTCGTACTCTTGGTGTGAAACAATTGATTGTTGCGATTAATCAGATTGATGCAACGACTCCACCGTATGATAAAAAACGTTTCGATGAAGTGAAAGCTGATGTTGATAAACTCGCAAAAAGCGTTGGATACAAAGATGAGCAGCTTCAGTATATCCCGGTTTCTGCTTTTGAAGGAGACAACGTTAAGGATAAAAAGAACAATATGCCCTGGTGGAATGGGGAAACTATTGTGAAAGCTATTGATAACTTCAAGCTAGCTGATAAACCAGTGAACCTTCCGCTTCGATGGCCGATTCAGGATGTATACACGATTAAAGGTGTTGGTACTGTTCCTGTTGGTAAAATCGAGTGTGGTATCATGAAGGTTGGTCAGACATTGATTTTCAAGCCTGGTGTGAAACCTGGTGGTGCAGTTGGTGAAGTAAAAACCATTGAGATGCATCATGAGCAGATCGCGCAGGGTATGCCTGGGGATAACGTAGGAGTCAACGTTCGTGGTATCGCGAAAAACGATATCCGCCGGGGCGATGTCGCAGGACCTACTGACCAGCCGCCAACAGTTGCGAAATCCTTTATCGCTCAGATCATGGTGTTGAACCATCCTTCAGTGATAACGAAAGGATATACACCTGTTTTCCACTGTTACACAGCTCAAGTCGCATGCAGGATTGAAGAGATTCAGAAGAAACTTGATCCGAAAACCGGTGAAGTGAAAGAGGTAAACCCGGATTTCATCAAAACCGGTGATGCAGCGATTGTGAAAGTCATACCAACCCGTCCCATGGTCATTGAACCGTCAAAGAAGATCCCGCAGCTTGGGAGATTCGCAATTAGGGATATGGGGCAGACGGTTGCCGCTGGGGTTTGTCTTGAAGTAGAAGAGGCGAAGTAATATTATCTTCTCTTTCTTCTTTTTCCTTTAACCATATATGATTTAGGAGTCGACCGCAAATGGCAGGGCAGAAAGCACGGATATCTCTTACAAGCACGGAATCTACGAAACTTGATGAGGTCTGCAGTCAAATTAAGATGATCGCAGAGCGAACTGGTGTCGCGTTGCGCGGGCCTGTTCCGTTACCAACAAAGCATCTTCGAGTCCCTTGTAGGAAATCCCCTGATGGTGAGGGAACTGAAACCATTGATCATTGGGAGATGCGAATTCATAAACGACTGATTGATCTTGATGCAAGTGATCGTGCGCTCCGGCAGCTGATGCGTATTCAGGTTCCTGATGGTGTGCATATCGAGATTGTGTTGAAATCCTAAAGGAATCATACTATTTTTTTTATACCCGTTTTTTTATACCCCTACTCTATTTACCTTTGATCTTGTTTGTATAGTCTGCTGAGGTAGCAAAGCATGGCCTACCGCGCCGGCCTTGAGAGCCGGTCCTCCATCCGGGGGGCGGGAGTTCGAATCTCCCCCTCAGCGTTTCATCTTTCAACAAAAAAAAGATTTTGTTGTGGGCGTGTGGCCTAGTCCGGATAGGGCACCGGCCTTCTAAGTCGGTGGTCGCGGGTTCGAATCCCGCCACGTCCGTTTCTTATCAAAAAAGGAAAATGATTATTATTTCAGCTGATATTAATTATCAAATAAAACATTTTTTTAGCGCAACAAAATATGGAATAAGGTATTAATAGACATTTTAAGTTAAGGATTATCTGAGGAGAAAAAATGTATTTACGAAAATTGGAATCTATAATGGGTGTAGGAATTTGTTTTGTTATTCTAATCGGATTGCCTGGTTGTGTTACTCCTAATAAAACTAATGAAGGTTGGATGGAATATTTTGATGATAATACAAATTCCGATGTAGTCAATGCCTCGATTGAAGCCTCAGATTGGTTAACTAATCAGGATATAACTATTGAAGATCATCTTAAAAGACCTGTTTTTGTTTCTTGGTTGGACAATGGTTTTACTGATCCTATTATCGGAGGTCATCCAACTGTGGGAGATAGTTATGAGAAAGGAATACCTCCGACTTCAAATTTCTATATAGCGAAGAGCGAAAAAGAAGCCGTAGCTGTTTGGATCGTGCGATTACTCCTAGAGGATCTTTATAATAATGGCGGATCTCTTTCGATCCCTGTTAAAGATATATTGCATAAGTATCTTGATGACGATAAAATAAATGATACTGTCTCTTGGGTTGAAAATCCCACTAGTTCTCCATCGTATAATTCTCCTATCGGGGCCAAGTATGACGAAGAATTAAGTAAAAATTACAGAGTTGGAGATATGTTTGTTCAAAATGCGTTATATCATGATATAACTGAAACTCTTAATAGTTCATTAAATGATGAAGATATGACTTGGCTTTATCATTTTCTTCAGGAATCAACTCAGTATAGTATTCGATATTTTGGTACTGAAGGGCGTGATGTGGATATTTTTAACAGATTTGGATTTTTTGCAGAAAAAAGCTTTGTTTTAAATGCCCTTAAGTCGAATGTAAACGGGCATTATTACAATCCTGAAGATGATTTCGTGAAGATTTATTACACTGGTTACCAGATCAACGCAGATGGAACACCGGGAAGCAACGCACGATGGTCAGCAGAAGAATATAATAAATTAACTGATGAACAAAAGAGATATGCGCGAATCACTAATACAGGCGCAGAATATAAAGACGATTACTTCAACTCCATGTTCTATAAAACCTATATTGGAACACCTCCGCAAACAGA